>NZ_JBFODP010000001.1:0-4167 GCF_040908375.1 Aeromonas sp. R2-3
TTGACGAGTATTACCCGGCATTCGCTGCGCTTATGGCAGAGCAGGGAAAGGAATTGCCGGGCTATGTGCAACGGGAATTTGAAGAATTTCTCCAATGCGGGCGGCTGGAGCATGGCTTTCTACGGGTTCGCTGCGAGTCTTGCCACGCCGAGCACCTGGTCGCTTTCAGCTGTAAGCGTCGCGGTTTCTGCCCGAGCTGTGGGGCGCGGCGGATGGCCGAAAGTGCCGCCTTGCTGGTTGATGAAGTACTGCCTGAACAACCCATGCGTCAGTGGGTGTTGAGCTTCCCGTTTCAGCTGCGTTTCCTGTTTGCCAGCCGGCCCGAGATCATGGGGTGGGTGCTGGGCATCGTTTACCGCGTCATTGCCACGCACCTGGTCAAGAAAGCGGGCCATACCCACCAAGTGGCCAAGACGGGCGCGGTCACCCTGATCCAGCGTTTTGGATCGGCGCTCAATCTGAATGTTCACTTCCACATGCTGTTTCTCGACGGTGTGTATGTCGAGCAATCCCACGGCTCAGCGCGTTTCCGCTGGGTCAAGGCGCCGACCAGCCCAGAGCTCACCCAGCTGACGCACACCATCGCCCACCGGGTGGGTCGCTATCTGGAACGGCAAGGCCTGCTGGAACGGGATGTCGAAAACAGCTATCTGGCCTCGGATGCGGTGGATGACGACCCGATGACACCCCTGCTGGGGCACTCGATCACTTACCGTATCGCTGTCGGTTCACAGGCGGGGCGAAAGGTGTTCACTTTGCAAACTCTGCCGACCAGTGGTGATCCGTTCGGTGACGGGATTGGCAAGGTAGCCGGGTCCAGCCTGCACGCCGGCGTGGCGGCCAGGGCCGATGAACGCAAGAAGCTCGAACGGCTGTGCCGGTACATCAGCCGCCCGGCGGTATCCGAGAAGCGGCTGTCGTTAACACGAGGCGGCAACGTGCGCTACCAGCTCAAGACGCCGTACCGGGACGGCACCACGCACGTCATTTTCGAACCATTGGATTTCATTGCAAGGCTGGCCGCCCTGGTACCGAAGCCCAGAGTCAACCTAACCCGCTTCCACGGGGTGTTCGCACCCAACAGTCGGCACCGGGCGTTGGTCACGCCGGCAAAACGGGGCAGGGGCAACAAGGTCAGGGTGGCTGATGAACCGGCAACACCAGCACAACGGCGAGCGTCGATGACATGGGCGCAACGGCTCAAGCGTGTTTTCAATATCGACATCGAGACCTGCAGCGGCTGCGGCGGCGCCATGAAAGTCATCGCCTGCATTGAAGACCCTATAGTGATCAAGCAGATCCTTGATCACCTGAAGCACAAAGCCGAAACCAGCGGGACCAGGGCGTTACCCGAAAGCCGGGCGCCACCGGCTGAGCTGCTCCTGGGTCTGTTTGACTGACGAGCCTGAAGGCCAACGATACCAATCAAAATGCTGCGTTCACAGCGCCGCGGCAGGGATCCGCCGTGCTGGTTGTCGGAAAAGGAGCCGCTAGTGGGAAAGAGGAGGGTAAATTTTCAGCGTTGCTGGCTCCCCGTCAGCCGGATTGGGTTGCATCGCAGGGGTGTCGAAAGAGTCAACTGCGGTCCAAAGCTGTTGGACTTGGGTGAAAAGGGCGTTTATTCTTCCTATACGTGCCGCGTTCCAGGCGGCGACTATGAGGGCTATGTCGATGCCCATGTGCGCCGGCTGGAGGCGCTACGCCGGGCCGGTATCGTCGAGCGGATCGACGCCGACCAATGGCGCATCCCCAATGATCTGGTCAGCCGTGCCGCCGCCCATGACGCCGGCCGAGACAGTCAGGCCAGCGTTCGCGTCCTTTCCCCGGTCGATCTGAACAAACAGATCGGATCGGACGGCGCGACCTGGCTGGACCGGCGGCTGATCCACGGCGAGACGGCCGACCTTGCGCCAACCGGCTTCGGGCAACAAGTCCGCGAAGCCATGGACCAGCGCCGCGAGCACCATATCGAACAGGGCGACGCCACCCGCAGCCGGGACAGCCGCGTCTTCTACCGGCGCAACCTTCTCGCCATCCTGCGGGAGCGCGAGGTAGCCGGCGTCGGATCGGATATGGCTTTGAGTAAGGGCCTGCCGTTCCGCGCCGCCACGGACGGCGAGAGCGTCAGCGGCAAGTTTACCGGAACCGTGCATCTATCGAGCGGCAAGTTCGCCGTGGTCGAGAAATCCCATGAGTTCACCCTTGTCCCGTGGCGGCCGATCATCGACCGCCAACTCGGCCGCGAGGTTATGGGCATCGTGCAGGGCGGGTCGGTGTCGTGGCAGTTAGGGCGGCAGAGGGGGCTGGAACGCTGAGTGCGCCCATGCCGCATTGCGAAGCAAAAGATAATCGGATAAAATGTAGCAATTCATATTCGTAAGCGTGGAGTAATCAGATGGGAAATTCCAAGTCAGCAGACAAGTAAGCCGCAACAACCAGTATTGTTGTTGCGGCGCTCTGTAAGGCTAGTCTCATCTGATTGCTGACGAGCAGACGTCGCCCGGTATTCCTTAATCGAGGGTTGATTCGTCATGACCACCACACGCCCCGCGTGGGCCTATACGCTGCCGGCAGCACTGCTGCTGATGGCTCCTTTCGACATCCTCGCTTCACTGGCGATGGATATTTATCTCCCTGTCGTTCCAGCGATGCCCGGCATCCTGAACACGACGCCCGCTATGATCCAACTCACGTTGAGCCTCTATATGGTGATGCTCGGCGTGGGCCAGGTGATTTTTGGTCCGCTCTCAGACAGAATCGGGCGACGGCCAATTCTACTTGCGGGCGCAACGGCTTTCGTCATTGCGTCTCTGGGAGCAGCTTGGTCTTCAACTGCACCGGCCTTTGTCGCTTTCCGTCTACTTCAAGCAGTGGGCGCGTCGGCCATGCTGGTGGCGACGTTCGCGACGGTTCGCGACGTTTATGCCAACCGTCCTGAGGGTGTCGTCATCTACGGCCTTTTCAGTTCGATGCTGGCGTTCGTGCCTGCGCTCGGCCCTATCGCCGGAACATTGATCGGCGAGTTCTTGGGATGGCAGGCGATATTCATTACTTTGGCTATACTGGCGATGCTCGCACTCCTAAATGCGGGTTTCAGGTGGCACGAAACCCGCCCTCTGGATCAAGTCAAGACGCGCCGATCTGTCTTGCCGATCTTCGCGAGTCCGGCTTTTTGGGTTTACACTGTCGGCTTTAGCGCCGGTATGGGCACCTACTTCGTCTTCTTCTCGACGGCTCCCCGTGTGCTCATAGGCCAAGCGGAATATTCCGAGATCGGATTCAGCTTTGCCTTCGCCACTGTCGCGCTTGTAATGATCGTGACAACCCGTTTCGCGAAGTCCTTTGTCGCCAGATGGGGCATCGCAGGATGCGTGGCGCGTGGGATGGCGTTGCTTGTTTGCGGAGCGGTCCTGTTGGGGATCGGCGAACTTTACGGCTCGCCGTCATTCCTCACCTTCATCCTACCGATGTGGGTTGTCGCGGTCGGTATTGTCTTCACGGTGTCCGTTACCGCGAACGGCGCTTTGGCAGAGTTCGACGACATCGCGGGATCAGCGGTCGCGTTCTACTTCTGCGTTCAAAGCCTGATAGTCAGCATTGTCGGGACATTGGCGGTGGCACTTTTAAACGGTGACACAGCGTGGCCCGTGATCTGTTACGCCACGGCGATGGCGGTACTGGTTTCGTTGGGGCTGGTGCTCCTTCGGCTCCGTGGGGCTGCCACCGAGAAGTCGCCAGTCGTCTAACCGACGACTGGTAGCAGGCCCGCTCCGATGCGGCGCACTAACCATCGAAACCTCGTGAATGTCGGTATCCTGTCTGGCAGGATACCGCTCATTTCCCTTGTTCAGTTCATCGCCGTCGCCGAGCATCTGAATTTTCGGCATGCGGCCAAGGCACTTGGTATCAGCCAGTCGAGCGTCAGCGCGCGTGTGAAAGCGCTGGAGGATAACCTTGGTGTCCTGCTATTTGAGCGCCATGCGCGGGGCGTTCGGCTAACAGACGCAGGCAGGCACTTCATGGAGCGTGTCACGGCGGGTGTCGATCAACTCGATCACGCAGTGAAGACCGCGGAGTGACGGGCACTGGCTGGCAATGTCTAGCAACGGCAGGCATTTCGGCTGAGGGTAAAAGAACTTTCCGCTAAGCGATAGACTGTATGTAAAC
>NZ_JBFODP010000010.1:0-42957 GCF_040908375.1 Aeromonas sp. R2-3
GATGGAGGCGCATTATAGGGAACAGATTCTTTCTGGCAACCCCTTATCTGCAATAAAATTGCAAAAAACAGCACTTTTTTAGTTATTCATATCCAGACACAGCTTTTATACAAACTTATCCACAGAAACCAGTGCGAGATTGCTAGAATGGCCGAAAACAAGGAGGCCAAGATGGACTTGCGACTGAGACCCTACAAGGGAAAACGCCCGCAACTGGGCAAAGGAGTATATGTAGATCCCTGCGCGACACTGGTGGGCGATATCGAGCTGGCCGATGATGCCAGCATCTGGCCCATGGTGGTGGCACGGGGGGATGTGAACCATATCCGCATCGGCGCCCGCAGCAATATTCAGGACGGCACCGTATTGCACCTGACCCGCAAGAGCGCCAGCAACCCAACCGGCTATCCGCTGCTGATCGGTGAAGATGTCACCGTGGGTCACAAGGCGATGCTTCACGGCTGCACCATCGGCAACCGGGTGCTGGTCGGCATGGGTGCCATTCTGCTTGATGGCGTCGTGGTTGAAGATGATGTGATGATCGGCGCAGGTTCGCTCGTGCCACCGGGCAAGCGACTCGAGTCGGGCTTTCTATATATAGGGAATCCCGTCAAACAGGCTCGTCCACTCAAACCCGCCGAGATCGCCTTCCTCAAGACCTCGGCCGACAACTATGTCCTGCTCAAGGATGAGTATCTGCAAGAGACCTGATAGGGCTGGCAGAAACAGGAAGCCCGGCATGATGCCGGGCTTCGCTTCTTATATAGCTATATAGCCGTGCAGAACGGCTGACCGGAAATCAGTGGGCCTGATCCCAGTTGTCACCGGTACCCGCTTCAACCAGCAGCGGCACATGCAGTTCGGCAGCAGCCGACATCTTCTCCTTGATGATGGCGATGTACTCCTCCAGCTTCTCTTCGCGGATCTCGAACACCAGTTCATCGTGTACCTGCATCAGCATGCGGATCGACTCATCCTCGATACCGCGAATCCAGCTGTCCACGTTGATCATGGCGCGCTTGATGATATCGGCGGCCGTCCCCTGCATGGGGGCGTTGATGGCGGCCCGCTCGGCGGCCTTGCGCAGACCGGCGTTGCGGGACTTGATATCCGGCAGATAGAGGCGACGACCAAACAGGGTCTCGACATACCCCTGGGCTTCCGCCTGCTGACGGGTGCGCTCCATATACTCCAACACGCCCGGGTAGCGTTCGAAGTAGAGATCCATGTACTTCTGCGCTTCGGCACGACCGATCCCCAACTGCTTGGCCAGACCGAAGGCGCTCATGCCGTAGATAAGGCCGAAGTTGATCGCCTTGGCGCTGCGGCGCATGTCGGTGGTGACCGCATCAAGCGCCACGCCGAACACCTCGGCGGCAGTCGCCTTGTGGATGTCCTTGCCCTCGGCAAAGGCGGTCAGCAGCCCCTTGTCACCGGAAAGGTGCGCCATGATGCGCAGCTCGATCTGGGAGTAGTCCGCCGCCACCAGCTTGTAACCGGCGCTCGGAATAAAGGCCTGACGGATCCGGCGCCCCTGCTCGTTGCGCACCGGGATGTTCTGCAGGTTGGGATCAGACGATGACAAACGACCGGTGGCCGCGACCGCCTGATGATAGGAGGTGTGTACCCGACCGGTCCGGGGCTTGATCATCAACGGCAGCTTGTCGGTGTAGGTGGACTTGAGCTTGGCCAGCCCACGGTGCTCCATCAGCAGTTGCGGCAGCTCGTAGGTCTCCGCCAGCTCGGCCAGCACCTCTTCTGCGGTGGACGGTGCCCCCTTCGGGGTCTTTTTGATGATCGGCAGCCCCAGCTTGGTGAAGAGGATCTCCCCAAGTTGCTTGGGCGAGGAGAGGTTGAACTCCTGCCCGGCCAGCTCATGGGCCTGCTTCTCCAGCTCCGCCAAGCGCAGCTCGATCTCCTGGCTCTGCTGGTGCAACAGCTTGGGATCGATGGTGGTGCCGAGCAACTCCATCCGCGCCAATACCGGCAGCAGGGGCAGTTCGATCTCGCTGAATACCTTGGCAAGGCCCGGCACGGCCTCCAGCTGACCCCACAGGATCTGGTGCAAGCGCAAAGTGATATCAGCATCTTCCGCCGCATAGGGAGCGGCCTGCTCCAGCTCGATCTGGTTGAAGGTGAGCTGTTTCACCCCTTTGCCCGCGATATCTTCAAAGGAGGTAGTCTCGACCCCGAGGTAACGCTTGGCCAACGAATCCATGTCGTGGCGGCTGGCGGTGGAGTTGAGCACGTAGGACTCGAGCATGGTGTCGTAGGCGATACCTTGCAGGTCGATGTCATGGTTGAGCAGCACGTTGCGGTCGTACTTGAGGTTCTGCCCCACCTTAAGACGGGTCGGATCTTCCAACAGCGGCTTGAGCTTGCCCAACACCACGGCCTCGCTCAGCTGTACCGGTGCCCCCAGATAGTCGTGGCCAAACGGCACATAAGCAGCCTTGCCCGGCTCAACCGCGAAGGAGACGCCGACGATCCGCGCTTCCATATAGTCGAGACTGGTGGTTTCGGTATCGAAGGCAAACAACGGTGCCGCTTTCAGCTGTTCCAGCCAGCCGTCAAACTCGGCTTCGTCCAGAATGCAGCGGTAGTCGGTTTCGATGGCGGCAACCGGAGCGGCGCTCTCATCGCCAGCCTCGTCTTGTCCGGCGCTCTCGCTCCCCTCTTCACCACCGGATTCCAGCTCCTTGATCAGGTTGCGCAGCTCGTATTCGCGATAGACCGCCAGCAGGGACTCCTTGTCGACCGGCTTGAGCAACAGCTCTTCCAGACTCTGTTCCAGCTCGACATCGGTCTTGATGGTCGCCAGTCGATAGGAGAGACGAACCTGCTCCTCCTGCTCGCGGAACTTGTCGGCGAAGGCCTTGGAGCCTCGGAAGCCGAGCGCAGCTACCTTGTCGAGGTTGGCGGCAATCTCGTCGATACTGCCAATCCCCTGCAGCAGGGCCAGTGCGGTCTTCTCGCCGACACCGGTCATGCCGGGAATATTGTCGACCTTGTCCCCCATCAGAGCCAGATAGTCGATGATGAGCTCAGGCGGTACGCCAAACTTCTCGATCACCCCTTCCCGATCGGTCTTCACATCTTTCATGGTGTCGATCAGGGTGACATGGTCGGAGACCAGCTGTGCCATATCCTTGTCACCGGTGCTGATCAGCACCGGCAGCTGCTTCTCGGTCGCCTGACGGGCCAGGGTGCCGATCACGTCGTCGGCCTCCACCCCTTCCACCATCAGGAAGGGGAAGCCCATCGCCTTGATCATCTGGTGGATCGGGGCGACCTGGCTGCGCAGATCGTCCGGCATGCTGGCGCGGGTCGCCTTGTACTCGGGATAGATGTCGTCGCGGAAGGTCTTGCCCTTGGCATCAAACACCACGGCCACATGACAGTCAGGATATTGCTTGCGCAGGCTGCGCATCATGTTGGCCATGACACGGACGGCGCCGCTCGGCAAACCGGTCGATGTGCGCAGATCAGCCTGCTGGGAGGCGAAGAAGGCGCGGTAAAGATAAGAGGAGCCGTCGACCAGAATAAGGGGGTTGCTAGGGGCCATGAAATCGTCCTGCCAGAGATAAACAGCCGCTAGGATGCCACAGGGCCCCCCTCACACCAAGGGGCGCAGCAACAGCACACAGCGCCTGATAAAGGGACTCAATCTGTGGATAACTCTGTGTTCAAAAATGGGGCGCATCAGAGCACACAGTGATAAAACTGTGCATAAGAATATAAAAATCCATTAAAAACAATGCGTTGAGATCGTAAAAACCGATCGTGAGACAGTTAGAATGATCTCGATCAATGTGGAAAAAGATTTAAGGGAGTAGGTACGGCAGGATCCAAAACGAAACAATCCTAGCACAGCAAGATGACTTGACCAGCGGAGGGCGAGCGATAACCATACAAAAGTACAACAATCCATCCTGGCTCACATTTTCAACAACGAGGAGTTTGCCATGAAAAAAGTGGCCGTGATTTTGAGTGGCTGCGGTGTCTTTGACGGGGCAGAAATCCACGAGGCCGTCATCAGCCTGCTGGCGTTGGCCCGTCAGGGAGCCGCCGTCCAGTGCTTCGCCCCGAACGTGGCGCAGCTCCATGTCATCAACCACCTGACCGGTGAAGTGAGCGAGGGGGAGAGCCGTAATGTGCTGGTCGAAGCGGCCCGTATCTGCCGTGGCCAGATAAAGGATGTGGCCGAGCTGGATGCGGCCGATTACGACGCGCTGCTGGTGCCCGGCGGCTTTGGCGCGGCCAAGAACCTGTGCGACTTCGCTATCAAAGGGGCCGAGTGCCAGATCCAGCCCGATGTGCTGAAAGCGTGCCAGAGCTTTGCCAAAGCCAACAAACCGGCCGCCTATATCTGCATCGCGCCCGCCATGATCCCGCTGATCTATGGTGCCGGGACGCTGGCGACCATCGGCCATGACGAAGGCACCGCCAACGCCATCGAGGCGATGGGCGGCAGCCATCTCAACTGCCCGGTCAACGAGTTCGTGGTGGATCAGGAGCGCAAGGTGATCTCCACCCCCGCCTACATGCTGGCCAACAATATTGTCGAGGCGGCAGACGGCATCGAGAAGACAGTCAAGCAACTGCTGGCGCTGTAATCTTCACCCTGCCAAAAACAGACGGGCCGCTCATGGAGCGGCCCGTTTTCAATTCTGCCTGAAGGCAATGAATTAGATGGTTTCGCCCATCTGATCCATTTTACCCAGCAGGGCACGCAGACGCTCCTGCCATGCAGTGTGCTCGTTGCGCAGCTGATGGTTCTCGTCTTGCAGCTTGCTGTTCTGCTCTTTCAGCTCGTCCAGCTCCATCTTCAGCAGGGAGATGTTGTCGACGGCGGATTGTACTTTGGATTCGAGTTGCTCAAGGACTTCTAGTGACATATGCATACCTGTTTGTTCAATTGCGATGCCCCACAGAGGGCGATTCAAGCGCGTGAAGCCAGCATACCCCGAGCGCATCGGCACAAACAAGCCAGTGCGCTGTAAAATGCGCCTTCCATAGATGTATTGTCTAAATATGCGTCTATTTTTCTCGCATCCTGCGCCCGAGCCGCGACAACACACTGAACCGTGTGTAAAAAGCCCCGCCACCCGCGCATTATTGGCACCCTCCTGACGGCGCCGCCGTTATCCATGTAAGGCGATATAAGCCCCCAGCAACAGACAGGCGACGACATACATCAGCAGGCCGTAGAGCAGGTTCCAGCGCAGGATCAGCCCAGCACTGAGGTTGTAGCGGGAGGCCAGCGCCAGATTGGAGCCGGAGAGCGGACTGGTGCCGGTGGCAAGCCCCCATCCCAGCAGGAAACACATGCCGAGCAGGCTGGGATCCGGCGCCAGCGGCCAGAGCAGTGGCGCCAGCCCGGAGATACTGATGAGCGGATGCACCCCGACGATGGCCACCAGCAGGATCAATAGCAGGGTGACGGATGCCTCAAGCCAGCCAAAGTGGTTGAACAGCGGCAGGCCGTGACCGGCACCGAAATCGATGACCGACAGCGCACTGTTGATGCCTGCCGCCAGCAAACCGGCCCCCAGAAACAGCACCAGCTGACCGCCGATGGCGGGGAAACGCTCCACCACCTGCCGCTTGAGGGCCGCCTTGCGCCCAACCCTCGGCATAAAGAGCAGCGCCAGCAGCGGGGCCACCAGCGCGATCACCGCCAGAATGCCGAGCTGGGGCCAAATCTGCTTGATGAGCAGCACCAGCAGCGCCAGCGTGACCGGCAACCCCAGAGTCTGCAGCCGCAGCGGATAACCGGCAAAGTCGGCCACCCCGATCCGCTCCACCTGCCAGGCAGTCAGCCCCATCGCCAGCAAGGCGGCGAGGATCCCGAACGGCAGAATATGGGAAAGCTGCAAGCCCGGCGCATAGGTGAGCGCCACCGCCATGGCGACAAAGAAGGGTGACCAGAAGGCGGCGGCACAGAAGATCCGGCTCAGCACCATCACCTGACGCCGCTCCAGGGTGCTATTGCGCTCCAGCCGATCGCCGATGATAAAGAGCACCGAGAGGTTGATGACCGCCCCCAGCAGATTGAGGCTGGCCATAGTGCTCCACAGCCCCTTTCGCCCGGTCCAGGAGGTGGTGCCGGTCAGCAAGCCGGAGGTGGCAAGGTTGAGGGTGCTCACCGCGGCAAACATGGTGAGCATATTGATGTTGGGCAGCAGCCAGTCACCGGCGGTGAGGGTCGCTCCCTGCCACCAGGAGAAGAAGAGTAGCAACAGCGCCGCGCCATACAGGGCCAGCGCCTGCCGCTTGGCGGCCCCCACCAGCCAGGGCCAGGTGAGCAGTGATGCCCCCCAGGCCGCCATGGCCGCTGGCCAGGGGGAGAGTCCCAGATAGAGATGCAGCAGGTTGAGCAGCCACATCCCCAAAATCAGATAACCCGACCAGCGTTTGGCCATCGACTACTCCGGCCGGGAGATCAGAGACACTGATCCATATCCAGTGAAGGCTTGTCGCACTCCGGACGGCCGACGATCTTGGCGGGTACGCCAGCGACCGTGGTATGAGGCGGCACCGGGTTGATCACCACGCTGCCCGCGCCAATTTTGGCACCCACACCCACTTCAATATTGCCGAGCACCTTGGCGCCCGCCCCTATCATCACCCCTTCGCGGATCTTGGGATGGCGATCGCCGCTCTCCTTGCCGGTACCGCCGAGGGTCACGCTCTGCAGGATGGAGACATCATCTTCAATCACCGCCGTCTCGCCCACCACTATGCCAGTGGCGTGGTCGAACATGATCCCCTTGCCGATACGGGCGGCCGGGTGCACATCCACCCCGAACACCACCGAGATCTGGTTTTGCAGATAGAGGGCCAGCGAGCGGCGCCCCTGACGCCACAGCCAGTTGGCGACCCGATAACCCTGCAGGGCATGGAACCCCTTGAGATAGAGCAGCGGGGTGGAGAAGAGATCGACCGCAGGATCCCGCTCCTGTACCGCGCAGATGTCGGCCGCCACTACCGTCAGCAGCTCGGGCTCGCTGCGCAGGGCCAGCTCGATCACCTCGCGCAGAGCGATGGCGGGCATGGTGGCGCTGTCGAGTTTGTTGGCCAGCTGGAAGCTGAGGGCCGAACGCAGATTCTTGTGATTTAGAATGGTGGAGTGGAAGAAGCTGGCCAGCATCGGCTCCTGGGCCGCCATGCACTCCGCTTCTTGCTGAATTTTGTGCCAGGTTTTGGCAACCAGTTCATCCATGTTGCAGCCTACTGTTGTTCTGGGTGAGGGCTCTGTTGTTCTTTTGTCAGCACCGAGATGGGGTCCATGTGGATGATGACATCCATCCGCTCGAATGCCTGGCGTACCGCCAGCTCGGCTTCATCGGCGATCTGATGGGCCTTGACCAGGGGGATCTGATCATCCAGTTCAAGATGCAACTGTACGAATCGGGTCGGCCCGGATTGACGGGTGCGCAGGTCATGTACGCCGTGTACACCTTCTACGGCACAGCAGAGCGCCATTATTCTCGCTTGTTCTTCCGCTGGCAACTGACGATCGAGCAGGGCCTGCACCGACTCGTAGCCGATGTGTCCCGCCCCCCACAACAGGAACAGCCCGATCAGGATGGCAAACAGGCCGTCGGCCCAGTACCACCCCTGCCCCGCCAGCACCAGCGCCAGCAAGACACCGGCATTGAGCAGCAGATCGGAACGGTAGTGCAGCATGTCGGCCTTGATGGCCACACTGTTGGTCTTGCGAATGACAACGCTCTGGAAGCTGACCAGCAGCAGGGTCAGCACGATGGATCCGCCGCTGACCCAGAGACCCGCTTCCAGCCGCAGGATAGGCGCCTGATTGAGCAGGGATGAAATTCCGTGCATCACCAGCAGCAGGGCGGAGCCGGAGATAAAGGCCGACTGGATGAGGCCCGCCAGCGACTCCGCCTTGCCGTGGCCGAAACGGTGTTCGTCATCGGCGGGGGCAAGCGCATAGCGAATGGCCAGCAGGTTGATGATGGAGGCACTCACATCCATGAAGGAGTCGGTGAGCGACGCCAGCAGGGTCGACGAGTCGGTCATCAGCCAGGCGATCAGTTTGCCGATGATCAGCAAGGTAGCGGTGGTGACCGCCGCTATGCTGGCAAAGGTCACCCAACGGGAATATTGTTGATGGCTCAAAACCGGCTTTCCTCTGGCGATGAAAAACTTATTATACCCTGACCCCGGCGTCAGTTTGGCGCGAAAATCTGCGGAATAACACCAGATGAACAGAATACTCCTGGTCGACGACGATCTTGAATTGACCCAACTGCTCACCGAAATTCTGACCCTGGAGGGATTTCAGGTCACGGTCGCCGAGGATGGTGAAGAGGGGCTGCAACGGCTGGCGGAGCAGAGCTTCGATCTGGTGCTGCTGGACGTGATGATGCCCAAGCTCAACGGCTTTGCCATGCTGACCAAGCTGCGCAAGACCCACGACACCCCGGTGCTGATGCTGACCGCCCGCGGTGACAGCCAGGATCGGGTCAACGGTCTGGAAGCGGGCGCCGACGACTATCTGGCCAAGCCATTCGATGACAGGGAGCTGCTCGCCCGCGTGCGCGCCATCCTGCGCCGTACCCAGAGCGCCCCGCCCCAGCGCGGCAACTCCTCCGACGAAGTGCACTTCATGGATATCGTGCTGCAACCCGGCCTGCAGCAGGCCCGCTGCGGCGAACAGCTGCTGGAGCTGACCGCCACCGAATTCGGGCTGCTGGAGTGCCTGCTGCGTAATCCCGGCCAGATCGTCAGCAAGAGCTACCTCTCCGAGCAGGTGCTGGGCAAGAAGCTGGAACCCTTCGATCGGGCCATCGACATGCACCTGAGCAACCTGCGCAAGAAGCTGCCGGACCGCACCGATGGCCAGCCACGCTTCAAAACCGTACGGGGGCGCGGGTACCTGTGGCTAGAGCAAGAATAGAGCGCATCAACTCCCTCAACGGGATCTCGACCCACATCTTCCTCTGGTTCTGGTTCATGCTGCTGGTGATGCTGGCCGCCGTGATCAGCCTGCCGACCCTGGATCCCCGTAACCAGATCCCGCTGCCGACCCACGAAGTCGCGCGGATGCAGAACAACGTGCAGGCCCTGCTCAACGCCGCCGAGCCGGATCAGGATTTCGATCTGGCCAAGGCGATGGACAAGATCGCCATGCTGCCGGTGGACAACGTCTACCTGCGCGACGAGAAGGGGCAGATCCAGTCCACCACCCATCCGCGCAAGTTCGTGGTGCGCTTTATGGTGGATGCCGATGACCCGGCCAATCCCATGCTGGGAAACGAGGATCGCAAGGCGATCGCTGGCCCCTTCCTGATGGAGCACCACGGCCATCGCTATCACGTCTATTTCGGCCTCAATGCCGAGAATCCCTACCTGTTCCTGTTCATTCAGGTGCTGGATCACCCGATCCGCATTCTGGGCATCTCGATGCTGGTCAGCACCCCGCTCTGTCTGCTGCTCGCCTGGCGGCTGACCCGCCCCATCCTGCAGTTGCAGAAATCGGTCTCCCAACTGGCGGCTGGCAATCTGGAGGTACAGATCCCCAACCTGGGACGGGGCGACGAGATTGGCCAGCTGGCGGACAACGTCAGCCGCATGGTAGAGACGCTCAAGAGCATGATCCAGAAGCAGAAACAGCTGCTTTCCGATATCTCCCACGAGCTGCGCAGCCCCCTCACCCGGATGCAACTGGCGCAGGCGCTGATCCGCCGCAAGCAGGGTGACAGCGCCGAGTTGGCGCGGATCGAATCGGAGATTGGGCGGCTGGACAAGCTGATCGGCGATCTGCTGGATCTGTCGCGGGTACAGCAGCATGTGGAGGCGCCGGTGGTGCACCCGCTGGCCGACCTGCTGGAGCCCATCCTCGAAGATGCCATGTTCGAGGCAAACCAGAGCGGCAAACAGCTCAGACTGCCGCCGCTACCTGCCGAGTCGATCCAGATGTGGCCCGAGCTGCTGGCCCGGGCGGTGGAGAACCCCCTGCGCAACGCCCTCAAGTATGCCCGCGAGTTCATCAAGGTGGACTGGTATCGGGAGGGACTGGAGTGGGTGATGACCATTCGGGATGACGGCCCCGGCGTGCCTGACGAGCAACAGGCGCTGCTGTTCCAGCCCTTCTTCCGGGTCGATGATGCCCGCAACGCCAAGACCGGCGGCACCGGGCTGGGGCTGGCCATCGCCTCGGAGGCGATCCAGCGCCACGGCGGCACCATTGCGGCCAGCAACAATCACCCCACCGGGCTGACCATCACCATCCGCTTGCCCATCGCCTGATCCTTTTCATCCGGACGGGCGCTGGGTATGCTGGCGCCCCTTCTTGGCTTTACATCTCTTTGCAGGAGCTCGTCATGCTCGATATCGTCCTCTACCAGCCGGAAATTCCGCCCAACACCGGCAATATCATCCGGCTTTGCGCCAATACCGGTTACCGGCTCCATCTGATCGAGCCGCTGGGATTTGAGTGGGATGACAAGCGGGTAAAACGGGCGGGACTCGACTATCACGAGTTTGCCGAGGTGAAGCGCTGGCCGAGCTATGAGGCTTTTCTGGCTGCCGTGGCACCCAAGCGGGTGTTTGCCTGCACCACCAAGGGGCGCACCGCGCACTCGGCAGCACAATATGCCCTTGGCGATGCCCTGCTGTTTGGCCCGGAGAGTCGCGGCCTGCCCATCGAGATCATCGAGAGTCTGCCATTCGAGCAGCGGCTACGCATCCCTATGGTGCCCCAGAGCCGCAGCATGAACCTCTCCAACGCGGTGTCTGTCTTTGTCTACGAAAGCTGGCGCCAGCTCGGCTACGACGGTGCCATGTAAGCGCCACCGATGATCAGTGGCGGGCGTCGAGCAGATGCCCGCTGCGCTCCAGCCGCCAGCAAGTGACCCCCAGCGACAGACCGCGCCCAACCATCAGCGCTGCCATCGCCGCCCATAACGCGGCCACGCCCCACGACTGACAAAGCCACCAGATCGGGAAGAAGCCGCCAAACGCGGCCAGCAACATGCTGTTGCGCATCTCCCGCGCCCGGGTCGCCCCGATGAATACGCCATCCAGCAGGAAGCACCAGACCGCCAGCAAGGGCATGGCGATCAGCCAGGGAAGCTGACGATGTGCCTCCGCTACCACGGCCGGAATGTCGGTGATATAGCCGATAAGGTGGGCACCAAAGAGGGCAAACAGCAGGGTAAAACCACTGGCAATGAGGGCGGCCCAGCCCAGATTGAGCACGATGGCCTCCCGCAGTTTCTGCCGATCCCGCTGACCGATGGCTCGTCCTACCATGGCCTCCACCGCATAGGCAAAACCATCGAGTCCGTAGGAGATGAGCATCAGGAAGTTGAGCAGCACCGCATTGGCGGCCACCGCCACATCCCCCAGCCGCGCCCCTTGCAGAGTCATGAAGGCGAAGCAGAGCTGCAAACAGAGGGAGCGCAGGAAGATATCGCGGTTGAGGCCGAGCAGCCGCACCATGGGCGCGAGCTGCCGCCAGCGCTGCCAGCCATCCTGCCACACCGTCGGCGCCAGTTGCCGCAGCTGACGGCGTACCAGCCAGATACCGACTGCCAGCGCGCAGTAGTCCGCCATGACCGAGGCCGCCGCCACACCCCGCACCTGCCAGCCGAGCCCCAGCACAAACAGGGCATCGAGCGCCATATTGACCAGATTGGTGAGGATCAGCATCACCATGGGGCTGCGGGCATCCTGCATCCCCAACAGCCAGCCCATGATCACCAGATTGCAGAGCGCCGCCGGGGCGCTCCAGATCCGCACCGCCACATATTGGCCCGCATAAAGCTGCACCTCGGGCGAGCCGCCACTCAGGGCGATCAGTCGTGGCAACAGGGGGAAGAGCAACAACAGCAGCGCCAGACCAAGAGCAATGGCCAGCCCCAGCGCCCGCAGCAGGGTATCGAGCTGGGCACGACCGTCGGCGGCGCCGTGCGCCTGCGCCGTCAGCCCGGTGGTCGACATCCGCAAAAAGCCGAGCAGCCAGAAGATGAGGTTGATCAGGGTCGCACCGACCGAAACGCCCCCCAGAAACCAGGCCTGACCGAGATGACCGATCACCCAGGTGTCCACCAGCCCCAGCAAGGGGGTGGTGATATTGGAGAAAACCATGGGCAGGGCGAGCGCAAAGACGGCGCGGTGGCGAGAGGGATCTCGCCACCAGGGAGCAACAGATGAGGTCACGCTCAGTGGCCGGCCAGCTTCAGAATGCGGGCGAAGTCAGAGAGCATGGTGGCCATCTGCACCCGTGGCACCTGACCCGGCGCCACCTGCGGGCGGAACACCGCCTGCAGCTTGCCCTTGGGATTGATGAGCACGATGGAGGCGGAGTGATCGATCAGGTAATCCTTCTCCCCCTGATTGGCGATGGAGTAGATCAGCCCCAGATTGCGCACGAACGGGAACAGCTTGTCGTGGGGGGCAGTGGCCGCCTTGAACTCGGGATTGAAGAAGGCGGTATAGGTCTTGAGGCGTGGAATATCGTCACGCTGGGGATCCGCCGAGATAAACACCACCTGACTGTCGGGCGCCATTTTCTTCAGCTGGTCATAGACGGAGCGCATATCTGCCAGGGTGGTGGGGCAGATATCGGGGCAGAAGGTGTAGCCGACAAACAGGAAGGTCCAGTGCCCCTTCAGGTTGGCAGGAGTGAACGGCTGGTTGTCCGCATCGGTAAAGGCGAAATCATTGATGTCCCGCCCCGCCGGATAGTAGTCAGCCTGTTCCGGCTGCTCTGGCTGCGTGGCGTAGAACACCAGGATCAGGCAGGCTGTCAGCAGCAGAAAGAGCAGGGGATAGCGGAGCTTCATCATAACAAGAGACCCTTTCATTTCGAGGCAGATGGCCAGCAGTGACCGGACAAGAGGGGGGCATTGTACCCCAGCGAGCCGCCAAGGTGGTTCAACCTTGTGCAACGCCCTGTCAGGAGTCGACCATTTGGCATAATTAATCGCCAGTTGCGGCCATAAAAAAACCGGCCCCCTCGGGTGCCGGTTATGGGTAGATTTGTTTGTCTCTTCTGCTCAGGGGCGAGCGTTACGCCCCTGCTGCAACATCTTGCCGATGGCCCGCACGCCGATGGGAATCACGGGGGCCAGCCAGCCCTCTTCCCCCTGGCGATCACCGTGACCCCGTTTGAACAGCAGCACCAGACGCACCACCTTCTCTTTCGGGCATCCCAGCCAGAGCGTCCAGTGCGAACCACGATGGTGCAGCCAGAGACCGTAAAACCAGGTCATCCGGCTACCTTTGACAAAACGGGTGATTGACGATTCCGCTGGCGCAGCCCCAGCCTCTGAATCCCATGGCGATCTTGATGCCATACCAGTCCTCCTTGACCGACAGGTCATGTTGCTTCGTCGGCCTGAACTGGGAACAGGCCCGTCACGACTATCTGCAACCATTACGAGTGGTCCCCTTTGCCCGACAAGGCTCGGGATCTCCCCACTCCCCCTTCATATCCCGTGAAGGTGTACTGCCCGATTCTCGTTGTTACCGGCCCTCCCGTCCTGCGCATTGCGATGGTCAGAGGGAGGCGCCAAGCCCAGTCTCGGCGACAGGGCACTGATCTGAGCATATATCTGAAATGGATGATTGGTAGCCGGTCGCGCAGGACAAAAATGCCGCCGCTGATGATCTGTTTGATATGACAGGGAAAGTGCACCAGAAACAGCACGGCCTCCCGAAGGAGGCCGTGTGGCAAACGCAGTTGGCGGGGAGGATTACATCCAGTCGGCGTTGCGGATCACCCCGACCGCCAGCCCCTCGATGGTGAGCTGCTGGCAAGAGAGGTCCACCTCGATGGGGGAGAGCTCTTCATTTTCCGGCAGCAGCCATACCTGACTGCCCTTGCGCTGGAAGCGCTTGACGGTGACATCCTCATCGAGACGGGCAACCACCACCTGACCGTTGCGCACCTCCTGGGTCTTGTGCACAGCCAGCAGATCGCCATCCAGAATGCCGATGTTCTTCATGCTCATCCCCTGTACCCGCAGCAGAAAATCTGCGCGCGGATGGAACAGGGCGGGATCAACCTGATAGTGGCTCTCGATATGCTCCTGAGCCAGGATGGGTTCACCGGCAGCGACCTTGCCGATGAGCGGCAGGCCGCTCTCTTCCAGCACCTCTTCCTCTTCGAGCAACAGGCGAATGCCGCGGGATGTGCCCGGCATGATCTCGATGACCCCTTTTTTGGCCAGGGCCTTCAGATGTTCTTCGGCCGCATTGGCCGACTTGAAACCAAGCTTCTGGGCAATCTCGGCACGAGTCGGCGGCATACCGGTCTCGCTCATGTTCACCTTGATCAGCTCCAGCACTTCGGCCTGGCGGGGGGTAAGGGGTTTCATAGAATTGGCACCTGTCTTTTTATACAGCACACTGGCAGTATATACAGTGCAGTGGCCAAGGCAAGGCGCAGCTGACATTTGTCGCAACCAACCCCTCATTTACTGCTGTTTTGATCCTGCGCAGCCGACTCATCGTACCTCTCGGCGACAAGGGGCTGTCGATTTGCTATGCTCACGCCGCATTTTTTTGGAGAGCAGACGCACATGTCCCTAGGACAGAAGATTTCCAGAGCCATCTTGCAATGGCCGGTCAGCGGCTTGGTCAATCACAAGAGCCTGCCGGAAAATCCCATCACAGAACTCAATCTGGATCCGGCCAGACCCATCGTCTATGCCCTGAAAACCAGTTCGATCACCGACCTGATGACCCTGCAGCAGTGCTGCGAGGATCTCGGTCTGCCCGGCCCCTTCACGCCGCTGGAACTGAACGGCCAGCTGCTGCCGCGCTATGTCTGTCTGGATCGTCCGCCTCCCCTGTTTGGCAAACGCAGCAAACCGCTCCCCTTCCTGCAGGAGTTCCACCAGCTGCTGGATTTGCACAAGCAGGATCCCGAGCTGGATATCCAGGTGGTGCCCGTCACCCTGTTCTGGGGCCGCGCTCCGGGTCGGGAAGGGGAAGAAGCCTCCGGCCTCAACATCATCAGCAGCCTGGCGCCGAACCGGCTGAAGAAGGCGCTTATCGTGATCCTCAAGGGTCGCGAGAATCTGGTGCGCTTCTCGCCGCCGCTCTCCCTGCGCTACATGGCGGACAAACACGGCACCGACGAGGCCATCGCCCACAAGCTGGCACGAGTGGCCCGTACCCACTTCAGCCGTCAGCAGCTGGCTGCCACCGGCCCGAAACTGCCGAACCGCAACCTGCTGTTCAAGCAGCTGCTCGACTCCGCGGTGATCCAGCAGGCGATTGAAGAGGAGGCCCAGCGCGAGGGGATCAGCCTCGAGAAGGCGCAAAAGCGTGCCCATGGCTACATGGACGAGATCGCCTCCAACTTCTCCTACCGGCTGATCCGCCTGGGCGAGAGCTTCCTCGGATGGCTGTGGAACAAGCTCTACCGCGGTTTGTCGGTCAATGGCGCCGAGAAGGTACGCCAGCTGGCGCAGGAAGGGCACGAGATCGTCTACGTCCCCTGCCACCGCAGCCACATGGACTACCTGCTGCTCTCCTACGTCATCTACCACCAGGGGATGGTGCCGCCCCATATCGCGGCAGGCATCAACCTCAACTTCTGGCCGGCGGGCCCGATTTTCCGCCACGGCGGCGCCTTCTTCATTCGCCGCACCTTCAAGGGCAACCCGCTCTACAGCACGGTATTCCGGGAATACCTCAACCTGCTGTTTGCCAAGGGTTACTCGGTAGAGTTCTTCACCGAAGGTGGTCGCTCCCGTACCGGCCGTCTGCTGCCGCCCAAGACCGGCATGCTGGCAATGACCCTGCAGGCAATGATGCGCGGGCTGGACAGGCCGGTCACTCTGGTGCCGGTCTATCTGGGCTACGAGCACGTGATGGAGGTGAACACCTACCACAACGAGCTCAAGGGCAGCCGCAAGGAGAAAGAGAGCTTCCTGCAGGTGCTCGGCATCCTGCGCAAGCTGCGCAACTACGGCCGTGGTTTCGTCAACTTCGGCGAGCCGCTGACTCTCAACAGCTACCTGAGCGAACATATCCCCGACTGGAAAAAGCACATCGGGGAAGAGGAGCGTCCGGAGTGGATGGCGGGCACCGTCAACAATCTGGCCGAACTGCTGATGACCCGCATCAACGGCGCTGCCGCGGTCAACGGCCTGACCCTGAGTGCGCTGGCGCTGCTGGCCGCCGAGCGCCACGCCCTGACCCGCGACGAATTGCAGGCCCAGCTCAACACCTATCTGGATCTGCTCAAAGCGGTGCCTTACAGCCCGCAGAGCACCATTCCGGATGAGGATGCCAAGACCCTGCTGGATCAGGCGATGGAGCTCAACAAGTTCGAGGTGAGCGAGGACAAACTGGGGCAGATCATCAGTCTCGACCGCTATCAGGCGATCCTGCTGACCTACTACCGCAACAACATCCTCCACCTGTTTGCCATGCCCTCTCTGGTGGCGGCACTGATCGAACGGTGCGAAGGGATCTCCCGCAGCGAGATCATGGCCCGTTGCATCGACATCTATCCGCTGCTCAAGACCGAGCTGTTCCTGCGTTATGAAGAGGATGAGCTGCCGGCGCTGGTTGACAGCCTGCTCGACGCCCTGCAGACCCAGCAACTGATCGAGACCCGCGATGACGGCTACTGGGTCAATCCGGCCAACCAGATGCGCCTGCTGCTGCTGGCGGAGAGCATTCAGGAGACCCTGCAACGCTACGCCATCGTGCTGACCCGGGTACTGGCCCAACCCCATATCGAGGCGGAGCAGCTGGAGGCGGACGGCCTGATGATGGCAGAGCGCCTCGGCACCCTGCACGGCATCAACGCCCCCGAGTTCTTCGACCAGAAGCTGTTCAGCACCCTGATCCACACGCTGCGCAAAGAGGGCTACCTCTCCCCAGAGTGCAAACCGGATCTCGGCCGCTTCCAGGCGCTGGCCGACAACATAGTGCCGCTGCTGAGCAACAAGATCCGCCGCACCATTCAGGCGGGCAATCAGCTCTAATCAGCAACGTAAACAAAGAAGGCCGCATGATGCGGCCTTCTTTTTTATCGGAGTCTGCGCGGGAACATGTCACGCCAGCAGGTAATCGAGCACCAGACCGGCAAACACCAGCGCCCCCACATAGTTGTTGTTGAGAAACGCCTGGAAGCAGGCTTCCCGCTGCCGCTCGCGAATGAGCCGCTGCTGATAGACAAACAGCACCGCCGCCCCCAGCAATCCCCAGTAATACCAGCCCCCCAGCGTCATCAGCTGCCCGACCGCCAGCAACAGCAGCAGCGTCGAGAGTTGCAGTACGCCGATGATCCGTTTGTCGTAACGACCAAACAGGATGGCGCTGGATTTGAGGCCGATCTTGAGGTCGTCATCCCGATCCACCATGGCGTACTGGGTGTCGTAAGCCACGGTCCAGAGCAGGTTGGCGAAGAAGAGCAGCCAGGCCACCAGCGGCAGGGCATCCGCCTGGGCCGCATAGGCCATCGGGATAGACCAGGAGAAGGCCATCCCGAGCACCAGCTGGGGGTTGGAGATAAAGCGCTTCATGAAGGGGTAGCTCACCGCCAGCAGCAGGGCGACAAACGACAGGCCGATGGTGAGCGGATTCATGGTCAGCACCAGACCAAACGAGATAAGCGCCAGCACGAAGAAGAGCGCCAGCACCTCCCACGGCTTGACTCTACCCGTAGGCAAGGGGCGACCAGCGGTGCGTTTGACGTGGCCATCGAAGTTGCGATCCGCATAGTCGTTGATGACGCACCCTGCCGAGCGCATCAGAAAGACGCCGACCACAAACACGGTCAGCACCCAGAGATTGGGCAGGCCACCAGCGGCCAGCCAGAGCGCCCACAGGGTTGGCCACAGCAGCAGCAGAGTGCCTATGGGTTTGTCGACGCGGGCCAACTGCATGTAGGCAAGTCCCCGCTCCTTGGTTAACAGATTCACTCCAGCTCCTTGTCACAGACGAGAGAGGGCAGAAACAGCTCGTGCACCAGCAGTGGCCACTGCCCCAGAAACAGACGGGAACGACGCCCCCAGACAGTGGCGGCCGGGCAACGGGGATTAGCGGCAATATCGAAACGGGCCAGTTGCAGATGATCGCGGCGGGCAGGCTCATGGCCAAATACCCGCTCACCCAGCGGCTGCTCGCCAAGCTCGGCAATGCCGCTCCCTTGCAGTGCGTCATCGGCAAACAGGGTCCAGCCCAGCACGGCGGGCCCACGATCCCCATGCAGGATCACCTCGCGGCAGGTACCGGCCGGCGAGGCCGAATCCACCAGCCACTGCTCATCGGCAGTAAGGGCGACCGGGTGATTGCCCAGCCACTCCACCGAAAAGTGGCGATTGTGCTGACGCAGCCGCCGGGTCATGGAGCCGGGCTCCAGCAGCCAGGGGCGCAAGCTGGCGGGCAATTCGCAACATTCGGGGGCCAGCCACCCGCTTAACGGCGTGAGAGGAACAGTCAACTCGGACTTCACAGCTTCACCATCCAGAGATTTCCGTGTTCAGGTTAAAATCCGGTTTATTATCCGTAAATCAATAGCGAAATGTAAGAACATCCGTGCTTGACGGCCCCGATGGCAACATCAAAAATGGGTTATCTCTTGCTGATGAGCCATCTATATGAAGATCTTCAAAATTCTGCTGGTGTTGTTACTGAGCTGTGGCGCCCTGCAGCAGCAAGCTCTGGCTGAAGATGAGCCGCCCGCCGAGGGCGCAGAGGGGGCTGCCAAGCCCGGTTTCTCCTACCACGCGCTCGATCCCGACATCATCACCAACTACCTGAGTGATAGCAAAACCCTCGGTTATATCCGGGTCACGGTGGAGCTGATGGCGGAAAACGAAGCCGACCTCAAACTGCTGGAGCAGCATGACCCGCTGATCCGCGATGCCATCATCCGTCTGATTGGCAGCAAAAATGCCGATCAAGTGAAGTCCCTGACCAACCGAGAAGAGCTGCGCAAGGAGTGCGAGACAACCGTCAACGAACTGCTGGTGAAAGAGACCGGCAAGAAAGCGGTGCGCGAGCTCATCTTCACCAAGTTCCTCTACCAGTAATCCCTCCCGAAACAATCGCTTATTGGCATATCGGCCAATAAGCGAGCTTTGTCGGTTTATTCGAAATGAAAATCGATTACAATACGGCCGTCAAGTCGTAGAGGTAGTCGTTATGGGCAGCAAAACCCTGTGTGAATGGCGCCGTCACGAGATCCCCACCGATCTCAAGGCGTTGCGCAAGATAGTCCGCAAACCCAAGTTTGTCTGCAGCAAGTGCGCCCGCAGTGCCAATGACAAGGGTTACCTCTGCCAACCGCTGCGTTTGAAAGAGGAGTAATTTTCCACTCTAACCGCCGTTCAAAGAGGACCTTGCTAGATTTCATCCTTTACAAATCTGGCGTAGTACTGCTCAAGCTCTGTATTCACCTGACGTAGCTTTGAGTCTAAGTCTGCATGTCTTGCTCTGACCGCTTCCATCCCACTGGGACTTTGGCGGAGCACTTCGGCCATTTGTACTTGATTCTGCATCAGTTCGAGATAGTGAGCTCGAAAAGACAACAAAGCATTCAGGCGTCCCATATTATTGGCTCGCTCTGCCTCTTTAGCTGATTTCCGCGCATACCATACCGCCACAACAGCGATGAATCCCGCAACCAATGAGAGCACGTCACTGATAGAGATAGCGATAATCTCCCCAATCTCAAATATCATTGATCGGTCCACCCCTGACGCCCCTGTTCGAACAATCTGCGTGCCTGGGTATCATTCGGGCAAACGCCGCGATACTCCTCGCCTGAGCGGCCAGCCAGATAGAGATGCTCGGGGCGGCAATACCATGCCAATCCCTTCTGATGTCCCTGCTTCCACAGTTCGGCATCCACCTTCTTGCCACACTGGCCCTGATGGAACTCGATCCGCTCGGTGGTGAAGCCCAGCTTGCCATCCGCCTCCCCAACCTCACTCCATACCTTCTCGCAGGGATCATCGTTGGAGACACAGCCACCCAGCAGGGCAGCCAACAATATGATGAAGAGTCGCATAGTCATCCTTGAGCGTCATTTGGGCAGTTCATTCTACCCAGCGGCCCGCCCCTGACCAAGGACGAACGCTCAGCCATGTGAGCGCGGCAAAAAAATCAGGCGGGCCCAAAGCCCGCCTGTTCGTTCAATGCCGTGGTTCACTGGTCATCGAAAGTGTCATCATCCTGCCAGCTTTCATCTTCCCACTGATCCAGCTCTTCTTCCCAGGAATCCGGCTCCCAGTCATCATCAGAGGAGTCGTAATCCGGCTTGTGTCCACCCATCTTCACTCTCCTTGGATAGTTCACCCGCACTCCAATTTTATCCGGAATTGTCGGGCTCGCCAGTCAGAGGGAGTTCAAAGTTTGACCAGAGTGCGACCGGCGATCTGGCCTTGCGTGATGGCCTCGGCGGCCTCCACTACCTGCTCCAGCCCAATCTCGGTAACCGCCTGTTCAAAGAAGCTGGCGGGCAGATCCCGTGCCAGTCGCTGCCACGCCAGTTGACGACGTTCAAACGGGCACATCACCGAATCGACCCCCTGCAACCGCACATTGCGCAGGATAAAGGGCATCACACTGGTCGGCAGATCGAAACCGCCCGCCAACCCGCAGGCCGCCACAGCGCCGCCATAGTTCATCTGGGCCAGCAGCTTGGCCAGCACCTGACTGCCGACGGTATCGATGGCAGCGGCCCACAGCTGCTTCTCCAGCGGTTTGGCAGGCACCAGCAGCTCGCTGCGCGGCACGATGCGGCTGGCACCCAACGCAGTGAGCATGGCGCCCTGCTCTTCCGGACGACCGGTCAGCGCAGCCACCTGATAGCCAAGGGCTGCCAGCAGGGCAACCGAGGTGGCCCCCACGCCGCCTGCCGCACCGGTGACCAGCACCTCGCCGCTATCTGGAGTAATACCCGCCTCTTCCAGTGCCAGCACGCAGAGCATGGCGGTGAGACCGGCGGTACCGATGCACATGGCCTGGCGCTCATCCAGCCCGGCGGGCAACGGCACCAGCCAGTCCCCCTTGACCCGCGCCTGTTCGGCCATGCCGCCCCAGTGCCCTTCGCCGACGCCCCAACCGGTCAGCACCACCTTGTCGCCGGTCTGATAGCGGCTGTCGGCAGACTCAAGCACGGTACCGGCAAAGTCGATGCCGGGCACCAGCGGCCACTGGCGCACTATCTTGCCCTTGCCGGTGATGGCCAACCCGTCCTTGTAGTTGATGGAGCTGTAAGCGACCGCTACCCGCACTTCACCTTCCGGCAACTGGCTCTCGGCCAGCCGGGTCAGAGTCGGAACAGTCTTGCCGTCTTGGTTTTCCAGTAACAGAGCCTTGAACATGGTTGCCTCTTTGATGACATGTGAAACGGGGATCAGCTGCTTTGACGCTTTTGCAGTTGAAAATCGAGAGCCAGAGCAGTGCCCATCATGGGTTCAGTCGTTCTCCAGCGCAGTGAGGCAGTGCGAGAGAGTGCGTGCCAGCGCGCCCTGATTGCGCAGCACCACGGCGCGGGCCTGCTCCCCCATCTCGCGGCGGGCACTTGCATCAGCAAACAACTGGCTCACCTGCTCGCCCAGCTCGGCGGCATCGGCCACGATGGCGGCGCCCCCCTGAGCCACCAGCTGGCGGGTGATATCGCTGAAGTTGAAGTAGGCGGGGCCGGTCAGGCAAGGCTTGCCGAGGGCCGCCGGTTCCAGCAGGTTGTGACCGCCGATCTTCACCAGACTGCCGCCGACGAAGGCCACATCGGCCGCCGCCAACATCAGCGGCAGCTCACCCATGGTATCGCCGAAATAGACCTTATCCTGTGCTCCAACCGCAGCATGACTGGTGCGCCGCACGCAGCCGTAAGGGGCACACTGCTCGGCCACCCGGTCGAACCGCTCGGGGTGGCGCGGCACCAGAATGAGCAGCGCGTCGGGATGGCGTTTGAGCAGCAGATCGAAGGCGGCCAGCACCTGCTCGTCCTCACCCAGATGGGTACTGGCGGCGATCCAGACCGGCCGCTCGGCGCCCAGCTGCTGGCGCAGGGCACGCCCCTTGGCCTGCACCTCGTCACCAAACTGGATGTCGAACTTGATGGAGCCGGTCACCGACAGCCGCGAACGCTCGATACCGAGGCGGGCGAAGCGGTCGGCGTCATCCTGATGCTGACAGAGCAGATGGGTCAACGGCCGGCTCAGGGCATCGAAGGCGCCGTGGAAGCGGGCATAACGCTGGCAGGATCGCTCGGAGAGGCGGGCGTTGATGATGGTCACCGGCAGGTGGCGCGCCTCGCAGGCGGCCAGCCAGTTCGGCCACAGCTCGGTCTCCATCACCCAGAGCGCGCGCGGCTTGAAGGTGTCGAGAAAGGCGGCAATGGCCCAGGGGTAGTCGAGCGGCGCGTAGCGATGGATCACCAGGTCCCCCAGCCTGGCAGCCTGATCGGCGCCGGTACGGGTGGTGGTGGTGAGCAGGATCGGCAGATCGGGCCGCTCCGCCTTGAGGGCGCGAATGAGCGGCGTGATGGCCAGCGTCTCTCCCACGCTCACCGCATGGATCCAGAGCGGCGCCTCCTGTCCGGTGGCGGGCAGCCGCCCGAGATGCTCGGCCCAGCGCTTGCCAAAGCCTGGCTTGCCTTTCTTCGGCTTGTAGAGGGCCAGCAGCGCCAGCGGCAATCCCAGATGGATCAGCAGGTTGTAGAGCAGACGGTAGGGCATCTTACTGACTCTGCTCCAGCTTCTTGCAGGCATCGACCACCTGCTCCGGCGCCAGGTCGATCAGGCACTTGAGATGGCCGAACTTGCAGGTGCGCTTGAAGCAGGGGCGGCACTCGATGTCGGTGTGGACGATCTCGACCCGATCCGCCAGCGGCGGGGTGTAGAGCGGTGAGGTGGAGCCATAGACACCCACCAGCGGCCGGTTGAGGGCGGCGGCGATGTGCATCAGGCCGGAGTCGTTGGAGATGACCCGGCTGGCCAGCGCCATCAGATCGATCGCCTCGTGCAGGCTGGTCTTGCCCGCCAGCACGTGGCAGTTGGGGCGAGTCAGCAGGTTGACCCGATCCCGGATGGTGTTGGCGACCGGCACATCCTTGTTGGAGCCGAAGATCCACACCTGCCACCCCTCGTCCAGATGCTGTTGGGCCACCACGGCGTAGTGCCCCTCCGGCCAGCGCTTGGCCGGGCCAAACTCGGCACCGGGGCAGAGCACCAGCACCGGGCGGGCGCGATCCAGCCCCAGTCGCTCCAGCGCCTTGCTCTGGTTGACCAGATCGACGTGCAGAGAGGGGTGGGGAATGGTCGGAATATCGGCCCGGCTCTTCATCTGCGCCTTGGGATAAGCGAGCGCCAGATAGCCCTCCACCATCAGCGGGAAGGCGGACTTGTTGCTGCGCAGGTCGTTGAGCAGGCCATAGCGGCTCTCCCCCTTCCAGCCGGTACGCACCGGAATGCGGGCAAACCAGGGGATCAGCGCCGACTTCATGGAGTTGGGCTGGATGATGGCCTGATCGTACTTCTCGGCGGCCAGCTGCTTGCCGAGGCGGCGGCGCGCCACCAGTTTGAAGTCACCGTGGCCGAGGGGCATGGTGATCGCCTTGTCCACCTCCGGCATCCGCTCCAGCAGGGCGCAGCACCAGGCGGGTGCCATCACGTGCAGTTCGCATTCCGGATGGTTGGCCTTGATCGCCTTGTAGAGACTCTGGGACATCACCATATCGCCGACCCAGGAGGGGCCGATCACCAATATTTTCATTACGCGTCTTCTCTCGGGTCTGGCCCGGCGGTTAATCATCACTGGGCGAGATTATGCCCCAAGAATGACTGGATAAATAACAGAAGATCCTTGCCAAACGCTGCTGCCACCCCATTTTTCCAGCAGTGCCCCGCTTCCAACCGGACGAGACGAGACAGGCAGACAGCTGGCAGAAACGGGCAATGGCGGCTCTCTCTTTGACCCGTTTTTCCGTTAGAATGGCCCATCAATACGCATTCGACCCGCCAGCCGGGCAATAACCGTGAGCCCCATTTCGTGAAAAAACCGACTCTGGCTGCCGTTCTGATCGTCAAGAATGAAGCCGACAACCTGCGTAAGTGCCTCGCCTCCCTCGACGGACTGGTGGACGAGATCGTCATTCTGGACTCCGGCAGTCAGGACGAGACCCCGGCAATTGCCGCCGAGTTTGGCGCACGCTTCTTCGTCAACGCCAAGTGGCCGGGCTTTGGCAAACAGCGCCGACTGGCCCAGTCCCACGTGCAGTCCGACTGGGTGCTGTGGCTGGATGCCGACGAGCGGCTCACCCCCGAGCTGAAAACCGCCATCGCCAACGTGATGGCCAATCCGGCCAGCGATACCATCTACTCGATCCCGCGCCTCTCCTGGGTATTTGGCCGCTTTATCCGCCACAGTGGCTGGTATCCGGATCGGGTGCTGCGCCTCTATCCCAAGGCGCTCACCAGCTACAACGAGGCGCTGGTGCACGAAAAGGTGGAAGTGCGGGCCAACATGAAGATCGTCAATATTCATGGCGACCTGCTCCACTTCACCTATCGGGATCTGGAGCACTATCTGGTGAAATCCGCCGGTTATGCCCGCGCCTGGGCCGATCAGCGCACCGCTCGCGGCAAGAAGGGCTCCCTCAGTCAGGGGCTGATCCACGCGGTCGGCTGCTTCCTCAAGATGTACCTGCTCAAAGCGGGCTTCCTCGATGGCAAGCAGGGGCTGCTGCTGGCGATCCTCTCCGCCCACTCCACCTTCGTCAAATACGCCGACCTCTGGGTGCGCCAGCAGCCGCAGCAGCCGAAATAACCGTCATACGAAACAGGGCCCCGCGGGGCCCTGTTTGCATTGCTGCATATGTTACTTGCGCCAGAAAGGCGCCGCCCAGCGGGCCATCACCGGCACCATGGTCTTGGGATCGAGCTGGCTCATATCCTCAGGATGGTCGCTATCCTCCGGCGGGCTGAAGGCGAGGTGACGCCCTTCGCTGTTGAGGGGCTTCCAGCGCAGCGGAGTAGCGGAGCGGCGCATCGGGAAGAAGCCGATGGTCGGCACATCGAGCGCGCCGGCAATATGGAGCGGGCCGGTGCTGCCTGCAACGAACAGGGCGGCGTTGGCCAACACCTGACAGAACATCGGCAGACCATCGCTGGAGCGGTAGATCCAGCCGTTGCCGCCGTGGGCGAGCAGCTCGGCCGCCAGCTGTTCGGCCATCTTCTCCTCGCCAGGGCCTGCGGTCAGCACACACTGCAGCTCGGGGCAGGCCTGATTGAGCTTGATGATGATGCGGGCGTACTGCTCGATGGAGAGGTTGTTGGCCGAACCGCCGCTACCGGCATGCACCATCAACCAGGGGCGGCTAGCATCGAGCTTGAGCTTGAGTGCCAGCTGCTCGCGCACCTGTAGCAGGGTCTCGTCATCGAACTGCAGGAAGGGGGTCTTGGGCTCCACCACGGCCACCTGCTGATCGGCCAGGAAGCGGCGGATCAGCTCCAGGTTGTACTCGGACTCCGGCTTCTGGGAACGGGAGCGGCGCTGCACCAGTCGCTGGTTGTAGAGCACCTGCGCCAGCTTGGTCGCCGGCGCCAGCCGGTAAGGGATATGTGCCTTCCACACCAGCATGGCGTTGCGGGAGTTGGAGAAGAGGCAGATGGACGCGTCGAACGCCGCCGCCTTGATCCGCGCCAGCAGCGCTCGCTGTTGCTCCTTGTCGGCCCGCACGCCCGGATCGATGATCACCTCGTCAATCCAGGGGCAGAGCCGGGCCAGCGGCGCCGTGTAGGCCGGAACCAGGGCAGTCACATGACACTCCATGGAGCCTTTGAGCATGGCGAAGCTAGGCCACGCCAGCATGAAGTCACCAATCTTGTCATTGCGAACGACCAGAATACGTTTCATAAAAAATCCCTTTGCTCCCTGTCACCAATGCAAGGAGGCTTGATGCGCGATGGCGTATTCTTGCCTGATGCACTGCTATTCTCAAGCGACGACCTTATAATGCGACCAAATTTCCAGGTTGCAGGACCGCAAAGATGACTACCAGGGTAATTTATCCCGGGACTTTTGATCCCGTTACCAATGGCCACGCCGATCTCATCGGCCGCGCCGCCAAGCTGTTTGACGAGGTGGTGGTCGGGGTCGCCAACAGCCCGAGCAAGCGCCCGCTGTTCGATCTGGCAGAACGTGTCCAGCTTGTCCAGCAAGTGACCAGCAGGCTTCCCAACGTCAAGGTGGTGGGCTTCTCCGGCCTGCTGGTCGATTTCGCCAAAGAGCATCAGGCCAACGTGCTGATCCGCGGCCTGCGCGCCGTCTCCGACTTCGAGTACGAGTTCCAGCTGGCCAACATGAACCGCCGCCTGATGCCTGAGCTGGAAAGCGTCTTCCTCACCCCGGCCGAGGAGAACTCCTTTATCTCCTCCACTCTGGTGAAAGAGGTGGCGCTGCACGGTGGCGACATTCGTCAGTTTGTCGATCCCGTGGTGGCCCAGGCCATCGCAGCCAAACAGAAAGGGTGATCCCCTTCCACACTGGCCATTCCCGACGGCAACTACGAACAAGGGCTACCCGTGGGTAGCCCTTGTTGTATCTCTCTCGCATGGAGAGGTCAGCCTGCTTGCTGGTTACTGACGGGCAAACCGCTCATTCATCTCCTGCACCAGCTGATCGAGCCACTCGTAGCGGCGCCGATACATGGCCCGCTTCTTGGAGGCGATCTCCTCCAGCGGCTTGCGCGGCTGGGCTTGCAGAGCGACGAAGTTGGCATCCACATCCCGGGCGTCGAACTCCTGCCACAGCTCGTCATAATCGGCCTGCAAATTGGCTTTCTGCTTGCTGCTGTAGCGCTTGGCCTGAAACACGTGGGCCCGCTTGCGCACCGCCAGCACCTCCGCCGCCCCCATGGCCTGCGCCAGTTGCAGCACCAGCTGCACAAGCAGGGATTTGGGCCGCAGGCCGTGCCCCTCTTTGGTCAGCTCGCGCACCCGATCCTGAGCATTGTCGACCGCAGGCTCCGGCCCCTGCATGGAGCCGATCATCAGAATCAAACGATCCACGCTACCCGCCAGCGAAAAGGCGCAGCTATAGAGGCGCTGTCCCTCGCCATTGACGATGGAGAGCGCCAGCTCGGCCTCGCGGCGGAAGGTGCCATCGTGACGCAGCAGAATGCGGCAGCCGCTCTGTGGATAGTGCCCCAGCGCGATCCCCTCGCCCAGATAGAGCGGGTCGATCAGCTGCGGGTAGCACTCCAGCAGCAACTGATAGTGATTTTCCAGCATCTCGGCCCGCTCACGGGCGCTGGCACAGGCGAAGCGATAGGGTCGCATCGGCTTGTCGAGCAGCTCGGGATAGACCGCCGGCAGCGCCTTGAGCGAGTCGCACTGAAACAGGCTGAAAACCCGACTCAGCGACTTGCGATAGAGCAGGCTGCGCAGCACGAACTTGCCGCGATTGAAGGTTTTCCGGTCACATCCCTCGGGGTAGAGGAAGCGGGCCATGGATTTTGCGCAATAGCGCTCCTGCCGGGATAAATATTCCCAGTCTATTGATTTAACTGTCATTTTTATATTCTCAAACCGCCTGAACGGTCGGGATACTAGTGACAGCTGTGCAAATCTTCAACAGAGTGGAAATACGCTGTTACAACTTCCCCCGTATCGGGGCAAAAAGTGCGCTCAGCGCTGGCAATGACTGCAAAAAACCGTGGTGCGCTGGCCCATTCTTGTCTCGGTCAGCAGGGTGTGGCAGTGGAAACAGGGCTGACCGCCACGGCCATAAACCTGCAACTGCTGCACGAAATAGCCCGGTTTGCCATCGGCACTGGTGAAATCCTTGAGGGTAGTGCCGCCCTGGCGAATCGCCTCGGCCAACACGCGCTTGATCTCGGCCACCAGGGTTCCCAGCCGCTCGCCACTGATATTGCCCGCCGCCCGTTTGGGGTGAATGCCGGCAGCATAGAGCGCCTCGTTGGCGTAGATGTTGCCCACCCCGACCACCACCTGATTGTCCATCAGGAACTGTTTGATGGCGGTGCTGCGCCCCTTGGCGCGCCCCTGCAGGTAATCAGCACTGAAGGCATCGGTGAGCGGCTCTGGCCCCAGCTTGGCGAGCAGCGCGTGGGCTTCGGCCGGTTCGCGAGTCCAGAGCAGGGCGCCGAAGCGGCGCGGATCGTTGAGCCGCAGCAGCTTGCCATTCTCCAGCTCGATATCCACGTGGTCGTGCTTCTCGGCCGGGGTGCCGATATCCAGTACACGCAGGCTGCCGGACATCCCCAGATGAAGGATGGCGGTGCCGAAATCGGTCTCCAGCAGCAGGTATTTGGCACGGCGACGCACACGATGGATGGTGAGGTCCACCAGCTCCTGAATCTCACCGGGGATCGGCCAGCGCAGGCGGCCATCCCGCACCACCACGCGTGTCACCTTGATACCGGTGAGCCAGGGGGAGATCCCCTGACGACTGACTTCAACTTCTGGCAATTCGGGCATGGGCACCTCGCAAGGAAAAAAAACTCAGGGAGCAGGACGCAGCAGATCGCGATACTGCTCGGCAGTGAGGGCGAGCCAGAGACCAGAGGGCAGCTGAGCGCCATATTGGCCGCTGTTCTGATAGAGGCCGATCTCGACCGGATCGTTCTGGCCGGCAATCCACACCTTGATGGTCACCGGGGTACCGCGCACCACCTCGCCGGGGGGCAGCAACCAGTTCTGCCAGCGCGCCAGACGGGCATCCAGCTGAGCAGTGTCGAGCCCCAAATCCGGCACGCTGCGCCAGCCCTGACCGATCCGCTCAATCTGCCAGCTCGGCCCCTGCCAGGTGAGCACTACGGACGCATCCGGCAACAATGGGCGAGCCCGTTTGGCGCTGTTCTCCTGCTGGGCAGTCTCCATACGATGCAACAGGGTGATCACGATCAGCACCACCACAATGATCACGTTATTCCAGCCTTTGCGGCTCAATTTGAACATGGCAAGCCTCCCTTTGAACCGGCAGTGTACTGAATTCGGCGCATAAAAAAACCCGGCACGAAGCCGGGTTTTTGGGAATGCAGCATCAAGTAATTACTTGATTTTGCCTTCCTTGTAGATCACATGCTGACGAACAACGGGATCAAACTTTTTGATCTCCATTTTTTCGGGCATGGTGCGCTTGTTTTTGGTAGTGGTATAGAAGTGACCAGTACCGGCGCTGGAGTTCAGGCGAATTTTCTCGCGAATACCTTTAGCCATGATCTAATTCCTTATACCTTAACACCGCTGGCGCGCAGTTCAGCCAGAACCACTTCAACGCCACGCTTGTCGATGATACGCATGCCTTTTGCGGATACGCGCAGGCTTACGAAGCGTTTTTCACTCTCAACCCAGAAACGGTGAGTGTGCAGGTTCGGCAGGAAACGACGCTTGGTGGCGTTGTTAGCGTGCGAACGGTTGTTACCAACTGCCGGGCGCTTGCCGGTTACTTGGCATACTCTAGACATGTCAGTCTCTCCAAATCTTACTTCATTGCTCGAGCAAATATCTGCCCCGCTGGCCTTCGATTGCGGGGCAAACAGAAGGCGGCATTTTATACAGCATCCGTGATCAAAGATCAACTAATACGGTGCCAGAGCACAGTTATAGCCAACCGCGCTCGGCAAAAGAAACCGTGATGCCATCACCGATCACCAAGTGATCCAGCACTCTGATATCGATCAGGGCCAAAGCGGCCGTGATCCGATCCGTGATCTGGCGGTCGGCCCTACTGGGCTCGGCGACGCCGGACGGGTGATTATGCGCCAGAATCACCGCGGCTGCATTATGTTTGAGCGCGATCTGCACGATTTCTCTTGGCCAGACGCTCGCCGAGTCGATGGTGCCGAAAAAAAGCTCAACAAATTGAATGACTCTGTGCTGATTGTCGAGCAACAGCAGGGCAAACACCTCGCGGGGCCGATCCCGCAGCTGGGCCTGCAGATAGTCCCGGGTCAGCTGGGGCGAGGTGAGGGCATCGCCCCGTTGCAACTGCTCGGCCAGATGGCGTCTGGCCATCTCCAGCACCGCCTGCAACTGGGCATATTTGGCCGGGCCAAGGCCGTGCGCCTCGCAGAATGCCCGTTGATCCGCCCCCAGCAAGCTGCGCAAAGAGCCGAATTGATTCAATAGATTACGTGAAAGATCCACTGCACTAAGGCCATTGACACCGGTGCGCAGAAAGATGGCGAGCAGCTCGGCATCGGAGAGCGCCGCAGGCCCCTGACGCAGTAGCTTCTCTCTGGGGCGTTCATCTTCCGGCCACTCTTTGATGCTCATTTGTCTCTCCCTCATCCCTGTTGAGAAAAAACATAGCAAAAAATTGCGCGCGCCCGACCACACCCCTTGATGCCAACCCCTGTCGTCATCCATTGCCTGTGGTATCTTAGCCGACCAGTCAGAATGAGCCGGATAGAGAAACAGCAGATGAGATTGGCCGATAAACGCATCCTGTTGGGTGTCAGCGGCGGGATCGCCGCCTACAAGAGTGCCGAGCTGGTACGCCGCCTGAAAGATCAGGGCGCCGAAGTGCGGGTGGTGATGACCCGCTCCGCCAAGGAGTTCATCACGCCGCTGACCCTGCAGGCGGTCTCCGGTCATCCGGTGGCCTACAGCCTGCTGGATCCCTCCGCCGAAGCGGGCATGGGCCATATCGAGCTGGCCAAGTGGGCCGATCTGGTGCTGATCGCCCCCGCCAGCGCCAACCTGATGGCGCGGATGGCAGCAGGCATGGCCGACGAACTGCTGACCACCCTCTGTCTGGCCACGCCGGCGCCCATCGCGCTGGCGCCCGCCATGAACCAGCAGATGTACCTCAACACCGCGACCCAGGCCAACCTCAAGACCCTGGCCAGCCGCGGCATTCTGCTGTGGGGGCCGGATGCTGGCAGCCAGGCCTGTGGCGATGTGGGCCCGGGGCGGATGCTGGATCCCCTCGAACTGGTGGATCGCTGCTGCCAGCAACTGGCCGCCGAGCCCTTGCTGGCGGGCGTCAAGCTACTGCTCACCGCAGGACCAACCCGAGAGGCACTGGATCCGGTGCGCTACATCAGCAACCACAGCTCCGGCAAGATGGGCTACGCCATCGCTCGCGCCGCCCGTGAGGCGGGTGCCGAAGTGACGCTGGTGAGCGGCCCGGTGACGCTGGCTACGCCTGCTGGCGTGACCCGTGTCGATGTGGAGAGCGCCGAGCAGATGCATCAGGCGGTGATGAGCCGGGTGGGCGAGTGCGACCTCTTCATCGGCTGCGCGGCGGTGGCCGACTATCGCCCCGAGCAGGTGGCCAGTCAGAAGATCAAGAAGACCGGCGATAACGACCAGATGGTGGTGAAGCTGGTGAAGAATCCCGACATCATCGCGGCCGTTGGTGCCCTTTCAGACAAACCCTTCACCGTCGGATTTGCCGCCGAAACCGTGGATGTGGAACAATACGCCCTCGACAAGTTGCAGCGTAAGCGGCTGGACATGATCGCCGCCAACGATGTGTCCCGCGAGGGGCAAGGCTTCAACGCCGATGACAACGCCCTGACTGTGTTCTGGCAAGGGGGCCAGGCCCCGCTGCCGCTGGCCGACAAGCTGACGCTGGCCCGTCACCTGATCGCCCTGATTGCACGCCACTACCGGCACTGAGCGTCCCGAAAGAACAAGACTCACGGCGCCCCGCCTGCCAAGAGGGACGCCAATACAAGATCCAACTGAAAAAGCGATTCATGACTACACAAATTGAACTGAAGATTCTGGATGCCCGTATCGGTACCGAGTACCCACTGCCCGCCTACGCCACACCGGGCTCTGCCGGCATGGATCTGCGCGCACTGCTGGATGCGCCGCTGACTCTGGCTCCGGGTGATACCACCCTGGTGCCGACCGGTCTGGCCATCCACATCCAGGATCCGGGTCTGTGTGCCACCATTCTGCCCCGCTCCGGCCTCGGCCATAAGCACGGCATCGTGCTGGGCAACCTGGTCGGTCTGATCGATTCCGATTACCAGGGTCAGCTGATGGTCTCGGTCTGGAACCGCGGCAAGGATGAGTTCACCATGCAACCCGGCGAGCGCATCGCCCAGCTGGTGATCATGCCGGTAGTTCAGGCCAGCTTCCAACTGGTCGATGAGTTCAATCAGAGCGAACGGGGTGAAGGCGGTTTTGGTTCTTCTGGTCGCCAATAACAGACCACACCAGCCCGACGGGCGGTGCTTAATAACAGAATCAAGCCATTGTTTTTTTAGGGGAATCCATGGCAAGCAGTAATCAGAAACAGAGTCGGCGCGATCAGATCCTGCAGGCGCTAGCCCATATGCTGGAAACCAGTCCGGGTCAGCGCATCACCACGGCCCGTCTGGCGGCCGAGGTCGGCGTCTCTGAAGCAGCCCTCTATCGACATTTTCCCAGCAAGGCGCGGATGTTCGAGGGGCTGATCGACTTTATCGAGGATTCCCTGCTGTCACGGGTCAATCTGATCATGGCGGAAGAGAAGGACACCATGGCGCGCTGCCACCACATCCTGCAGCTGCTGCTGGTGTTCGCCGAGCGCAATCCCGGCATCACCCGCATCCTCAACGGCGATGCCCTGCTGGGCGAGCACGACCGGCTGCGGGATCGCATCAGCATCCTGTTTGACAAGCTGGAGACCCAGATCAAGCAGGTGCTGCGCGAGAAGCGGCTGCGCGAGGGTCAGGGCTTCCAGCTCGACGAGACCATGCTGGCCAATCTGCTGCTGGCCTACACCGAAGGTCGCATCAGCCAGTTCGTGCGCTCCGAGTTCAAGCTCAAGCCGACCGCCGGTTTCGAAGATCAGTGGCAATTTATCCGCAGCCAACTGCTGCAGAGCTGATGGTGTTTTCGCGTCATTCAGCAAAAAGAAGGGAGGCTTTGGCCTCCCTTCTTTTTTGTGTCAGGTTTTTATGGCAGAAAAGAAGTACCAGATGCGACCCGTACTGTCGCGCTGCGGTGTTAGATTTATCCACCATAAACCTTTTAGAACCTGACAGGACATCCTATGGAACCCGAAATCATTACCGAAGCGCAGACCTGGCTGGTCAATAATCAGGGACTGCTGATCGAATACGGCGTCAATATCGCCGCTGCCCTGCTGACCCTGCTGGTCGGCTATATCGCCGCCAACCTCATCAGCGGTGGCGTGGTCAAGGTGATGCAGGCCCGCAAGCTGGACACCACAGTCACCCACTTCGTCGGCAGCATCCTCAAATACGCCATTCTGGTGTTCGTGGTGATCGCCGCGCTGGGCCGTGTCGGCGTGCAGACAGCCTCCTTCGTCGCCATTATCGGTGCCGCCGGTCTGGCCATCGGTCTGGCGTTGCAAGGCTCGCTCTCCAACTTCGCTGCCGGCTTCCTGCTGATCATCTTCCGCCCCATCAAGGCGGGCGAGTTTATCGAAGTGGCAGGCACTGCGGGTGTGGTGCAGTCCGTTCAGCTCTTTACCACTACCCTCACCTCCGGTGACAACAAGATGGTGGTAGTACCGAACTCCGCCATCCTCAACGGCACCATCGTCAACTACTCGCGTATGGATACCCGCCGCGTCGATATGACCTTTGGCATCGGCTACGGCTCTGACCTGCGCAAGGCCAAACAGATCCTCGAGCGTCTGGTAAGCGAAGAGCCGCGCATCCTGAAAGATCCGGCAGCCACCATCGCCGTTGCCGCACTGGCCGACTCCTCGGTCAATATCGTGGTGCGCCCCTGGGTGAAAACCGCTGACTACTGGGGTGTCTGGTTCGACTTCCACGAGAAGGTGAAACTGACCTTTGATGCCGAAGGCATCGAGATCCCCTTCCCGCAGATGGTGATGCACATGCAAAAACCGCAGGCGTGATCGCGGTTCTGCTGCAACAGACAATGCCAGCCTTCGGGCTGGCATTGTCGTTTCTGGCCCCAGCCCATGGCAATGTCGATGCATAACCACGCCAACCGGATGAAAACAATTTCAGGCTATCGGGGTGGCCCCAATCATGAGCAAGCGCAAGATCCGCCTTGCTTTCGTGACACATAATCCCAATGTTCTGGTTGTATGCTCCCGACAGTGACCCATTGCGGTAAAAGACAATCGGTAAAAATCTGTTACACGGGCCGCCCTATCGGCTCGCTATAATGCTCGGATAATAAGGTTTGGCGGGACCTTGCCTGCAAGGTTCAAACACAACTTGGCATTTCAGGAATCCTATGAAAAATATCAATCCAACCCAAACCCAGGCCTGGCAGGCACTGGAAGCCCACTTTGCAGCAAACAAAGAGACCCGACTCAAGGATCTGTTCGCGCAGGACCCGAAGCGCTTTGACAAGTTTTCCCTCACCTTCGGCGGCGACATCCTGGTTGATTACTCGAAGAACCTGATCACCGAAGAAACCCTCACGTTGCTGGTTGATCTGGCCAAAGAGACCGATCTTCGCAGCGCGATCGATGCCATGTTCAATGGCGACAAGATCAACATGACCGAAGGGCGCTCCGTACTGCACGTGGCCCTGCGCAACCGCTCCGACCGCCCCATCGAGTGCGACGGCAAGGACGTGATGCCGGAAGTGAACGCCGTGCTGGCCAAGATGAAGGGCTTCTGCGAGAAGATCATCTCCGGCGAGTGGAAAGGCTACACCGGCAAGGCGATCCAGCACGTGGTCAACATCGGTATCGGTGGCTCTGATCTGGGCCCGGTAATGATCACCGAGGCACTGCGTCCCTACAAAAACCACCTGCAGATGCACTTCGTCTCCAACGTCGATGGCACCCACATCGCCGAAACCCTGAAGAAGATCGATCCGGAAACCACCTTGTTCCTGGTGGCCTCCAAGACCTTCACCACCCAGGAGACCATGACCAACGCCCTGACCGCCCGCGACTGGTTCATCAACATCGCCGGTGACAAGGCCCACGTTGCCAAGCACTTCGCAGCCCTCTCCACCAACGGCAAGGCCGTGGCCGAGTTCGGTATCGACACCAACAACATGTTCGAGTTCTGGGACTGGGTTGGCGGCCGCTACTCCTCCTGGTCTGCCATCGGTATGCCCATCGGCCTGTCCGTCGGTTTCGAGAACTTCGAAGCCCTGCTGCAAGGCGCCTTCGAGATGGACATGCACTTCGCCACTGCCTCCTATGAGCAGAACGTGCCGGTGCTGCTGGCCCTGATTGGCCTGTGGTACAACAACTTCTACGGTGCCGAGTCCGAAGCCATCCTGCCGTACGACCAGTACATGCACCGCTTCCCTGCCTACTTCCAGCAGGGCAACATGGAATCCAACGGCAAATACGTGGATCGCAACGGCAAGCCGGTTGACTACCAGACCGGCCCCATCATCTGGGGTGAGCCGGGCACCAACGGCCAGCACGCCTTCTACCAGCTGATCCATCAGGGCACCAAGCTGATCCCCTGTGACTTCCTGGCGCCAGCCATCAGCCACAACCCGATCGGTGACCACCATCCGAAACTGCTGGCCAACTTCTTCGCCCAGACCGAGGCGCTGGCCTTCGGCAAGAGCAAGGAAGAGGTCGAAGCCGAGTTCCTGGCGGCAGGCAAAACCCTGGAGCAGGTCAAGGATCTGGTGCCGTTCAAGGTGTTCGAAGGCAACCGCCCGACCAACTCCATCCTGTTCAAGAGCCTGACCCCGAAAACGCTGGGTGCCCTGATCGCCATGTACGAGCACAAGATCTTCGTACAGGGCGCAATCTGGAACATCTTCTCCTTCGACCAGTGGGGCGTGGAGCTGGGCAAACAGCTGGCCAACAAGATCCTGCCGGAGCTGGGCAATAACGAGGCTGTCACCAGCCACGACTGCTCCACCAACGGTCTGATCAACACCTGGAAAGCGTGGAAAGCCTGATTTATTCAGCCTTTCTGAATGCAAAAGCCCCGCTCGATAAGCGGGGCTTTTTTATGACTGTCAGGCTGATTTTTCTGGCGGGCCGGTCGGGTGTCCAGTCCGACCGGCGACGGGGATCGTCATCCCCGCCCCTTCATCATCCTGCCCGATGCTAACTTAACCGCCGACGGCGATGCGTTTCATGTCTTTCATATAACCACGCAGTACCTGGCCGATTTTTTCGATCGGGTGGTTGCGGGTCGCTTCGTTGGCCGCCAGCAGCGCCAGGTTATCGACATTCTGCCCTTCCGCCTTGCTGGCACCCAGATCGCCTGCTTTCAGGGTCGGCATGAAGTGCTCGCGCAGCAAGGGCACGGCGGCGTTGGCGAACAGGTAGTTACCGTACTCGGCGGTATCGGAGATGACCACGTTCATCTCGTACAGGCGCTTGCGGGCAACGGTGTTGGCGATCAGCGGCAACTCGTGCAGGGATTCGTAGTAGGCTGACTCCTCGTAGATACCGGAAGCCACCATGGTCTCGAACGCCAGCTCGACACCCGCCTTGACCATGGCCACCATCACCACGCCATTGTCGAAGTACTCCTGCTCGGCAATCTTGCCTGCAAACGCCGGCGCATTTTCGAAGGCAGATTTGCCGGTCTCTTCGCGCCAGTCGAACAGCTTGGCATCGTCTTCGGCCCAGTCGGCCATCATGCCGCGGGAGAACTCACCGGCGATGATGTCGTCCATGTGCTTCTCGAACAGCGGGCGCATCAGGGTCTTGAGCTGCTCGGAGAGCTCGAAGGCGCGCAGCTTGGCCGGGTTGGAGAGGCGATCCATCATCAGGCTGATACCACCCTGTTTCAGGGCTTCGGTGATGGTCTCCCAACCGAACTGGATCAGCTTGCCGGCGTAGGCCGGGTCTGTGCCCTCGGCAACCAGCTTGTCGTAGCAGAGCAGGGAACCGGCCTGCAGCATGCCGCAGAGGATGGTCTGCTCGCCCATCAGGTCGGATTTCACTTCCGCCACGAAGGAGGACTCCAGCACGCCGGCACGGTCGCCGCCAGTGGCAGAGGCCCACGCCTTGGCGATGGCCATGCCTTCGCCCTTGGGATCGTTCTCCGGGTGAACGGCGATCAGGGTCGGTACGCCGAAACCGCGCTTGTACTCCTCACGCACTTCGGTGCCCGGGCACTTGGGCGCAACCATCACGACCGTGATGTCGGAGCGGATCTGCTGACCCTCTTCCACCACGTTGAAGCCGTGGGAGTAGCCCAGCGCGGCGCCCTGCTTCATCAGCGGCATCACGGTTTTCACCACGTCGGAGTGCTGCTTGTCCGGAGTCAGGTTCAGCACCAGATCGGCGCTCGGGATCAGCTCTTCATAGGTACCGACCGCGAAGCCGTTGTCGGTGGCTTTCTGCCAGGAGGCGCGCTTCTCGGTGATGGCGGCCTTGCGCAGGGCGTAGGAGATATCCAGCCCGGAGTCACGCATGTTCAGACCCTGGTTCAGACCCTGGGCACCACAGCCCACAATCACCACCTTCTTGCCCTTCAGCACGTTGCAGCCGTCCGCGAACTCTTCGCGCTGCATGAAACGACACTTGCCCAGTTGGGCCAACTGCTGACGCAGGTTCAAGGTGTTGAAATAGTTAGCCATGGTGATTGCTCCGTTCGATTGATTCCATGCCGGATAGCGGCGTTGTCTGAACCACTATAGCGCGGGACACTTATTGCCTGAACTGATATATTCGAAACAGTACGTTGCAATAACTGAAACGTTAGCCCTTCATCATTGCCTGCTGAATGTACCGCGAGATGGCAGAAACAAGCCGCCAACCGCTGGATATCGGGCACACAAGCCGCGCCAGGAGCTGAAAGATGGACCTTCGCAATCTCGAGCTGTTTCTCCACCTCGCCGACTCCCTCCACTTCGGCAAGAGCGCCGATGCCATGGCGGTCAGCCCCTCCACCCTGAGTCGCGCGATCCAGCGGCTGGAGCAGGAGACCGGCTGCGTGCTGTTCGAGCGGGACAACCGCTCGGTGCGGCTTACCCCTGCCGGCGAGAAGTTGCGGGAGTTTGGCGGCGGCCTGTTGCAGGAGTGGCGTCAGCTCAAGCAGGAGCTCAAACGCAGCGATGAACCGCTACAGGGGCGGCTGCGGGTCTTCTGTTCGGTCACCGCCAGTTACTTTCTGCTGCCCGAAGTACTGGAGCGCTTTCGCCGCCGCTACCCCCAGCTGGAGATCAAGCTGGAGACCGGTGACCCGGCGCTGGCGGTGGACAAGATCCTGGCCGATGAAGCCGATCTCGCCATCGCCGCCCGCCCCGATGCCCTGCCCGCCAAGTTGGAGTTCGCCAGCCTTCAGCTGGTGCCGCTGGTCTTTATCGCGCCGCGCAACGCCCCGCAACTGAACCAGTGGTTCCGTCAGGGAGAACCTGATTGGGAGCAGTTGCCAGTCATCCTCTCCGAGCAGGGGCTGGCCCGCAAACGCAGCGATCAGTGGTTTCGCAACAAGGGGATAGCGCCCAACATCTACGCCGAAGTGGCGGGTAACGAGGGAATCGTCGCCATGGTGGCGCTCGGCTGTGGCGTGGGGCTGGTGCCGGCAGCGGTGATCGACCATAGCCCGCTCGGCGACAAGGTGCGGATCATCGACCTCAAACCCGCCTTCAAACCATTTGATGTGGGGATCGGGGTACTCAAGAAGCGGCTGGAGGAACCGCTGATCCGCGCCTTCTGGGATACCGCGCAGAATCAGGGCTCACTGCGCTGACACCGGATTATAGATAAGGGCCGGATCGACCATCATCATACGGCTGGGCAGCGGCAAGTCGGGGTTGTGCAGCTCGAGGCGCACCCGCTCATCCAGTTTCAGCCGCCGAATGGTACTGCCGAATCCCTCTTCAAAGACCCGGTCAAAAGCACCAGACTGCCGCGCCCGCAGCAGGCCAAGCTCGATGCGCTGGGCCAGCTCCGGATATTTTGGTGAGACAAAGAAGAGCAGCGCCAACGGATAGCGAAACACCAGACGGGGCTCGATGGCGAGATCGGGATGCTGCCTGAGCTCATCCTCGATCTCGATGACCGAGCGCAGGAAGCAGTCAAAGCGCTTCTTGCGCAGCATGTTGAAGAGCGCCTCATAAAGATTGCCCACCGTCACCTTGAGGCCGTTAGCCCGCAGCAACTGGGTGTCTGGCCAGGATCTGTGCTGACCTATGGAGAGCCCGACGCGATGCCAGTCTGCCAACGACCCGATCGCGGCAAAACGTCCCTCATCCCCCTGCCGAACCAGACACACCCGCCATCCCAGCAGCCCCTTGGCCAGCGGAATGTGGATTGCCAGCAACTCCCTCTCTCGCGCACCATCGGGGGCAAAGACACCGACCTGAACCAGCTCGCCGCTACGCAGCTCCTTCACCGCCCGCCCCTGCTCCATTTGCGGGCTGGAAACCAGCTGGTAGGGGCCATATTCGGGCACGGTGAGATCGAGGGAGAGACGCAACAACTGGACGACGGCGGGGTTGGGGTGATCCAGCAGCAGATTCCAGGCGCGGATAGGCTGCTCGGTTGCCGTTGCGCCAACCGTCCACAGTGCCATGCACCACCACCAGACTCTGATCATCCTGCGCACCATCCGTGCCTCGTGCTCCTCGCCATACTATAACTCCAGCCAGCGCCTCAACGGCGCCCTCTCTGAAAGATGTGTGAGCGCTCTCGTGCCAAATCTCATGTCAAAAGTGACAATAGGCAAACCCGGCAGGTCACCGCAGACTGGGCGTTCATCAACACACGCCAAGGCGCAGGGAGGAGAGCCATGAAACAGCATCTGGTAGAGATCAAGGGTTCAACCCTGTTTGACGAGTATCTGCAAAGCATGGGCGTGCCCAGCACGGCGCTCGATCGGGAGCAGGATATCTATCTGCAGGAACGCCATCTGGGTGCCATTCGCCGGGTGCAAGGCGAACTGCGCTTTTATCTGCGTGCCAATGCCCTGAACAAACGGTGATCAGGATCCGGTCACAGAACCCGCAGCAAAGGCGTATTAGACTGGTATCTTCCCCCTTTTGTCGGGAGTGCCCATGAAAGCAAGCGGTCTGGATCGGCTATTCAAACCCCACTCAATCGCCGTGATCGGCGCCTCGACCGATCCGCTCAAGGCGGGTCATGTGATCGTGCGTCACCTGCTGGCGGGCCACTTCAAAGGGCCCATCCTCCCCGTAACCCCGCGCAACAAGGCCATCGCCGGCGTGCTGGCCTATCCCGATATCGCCAGCCTGCCGCTGACCCCGGATCTCGCCATCATCTGCACTAGGCGGGAGCGGGTCTTGCCGTTGTTGGAAGCGCTCGGCCAGAAGGGTGCGGGGGCGGCCATCATACTGGCCGCCGACTTTTCCCCCGAGGAGCGGCTGGAGCTGAAGCGGGTCTGCCAAGAATATGGCATTCGCCTGCTCGGCCCCAACAGCATGGGGATGCTGCTGCCCGGCCAGGGGATTAACGCCAGCTTTTCACCCATTGCTGCCAAGCCGGGGCAGGTCGCCTTTCTGTCGCAATCCGCCGCCGTCAGCACCACCATTCTGGATTGGGCCAAGCAGCATGAGCTGGGCTTCTCCGCCTTCATCTCCCTTGGTGATCACTGCGATATCGACTTCGGCCAGCTGCTGGATCAGCTCTCCCGCGACAGCGTCACCCGCGCCATCTTGATCTACATGGACAAGTTGCACGACGCCCGCCACTTTCTCTCGGCGGCGCGAGCAGCCTCGCGCAACAAGCCGATCCTGGTGCTGAAAAGCGGGCGCCACGATCCGGCCCACGGCCTCGACAACGTCTATGATGCCGCCATCCGTCGCGCCGGCATGTTGCGGGTACGGGATACCCACGAACTGTTTGCCGCGGTAGAAACCCTCAGCCACTCCATGACCCTCAAGGGGGAGCGGCTTGCCATCATCTCCAACGGTCGCGGGCTGGCTAATATGGCAGTGGATGTACTGCTGGAGCGGGGCGGCAAGCTGGCTCGTCCGCCGCTCGATATCGGCAGCGATGCCACCATCACCACCTATCAGGAGGCGCTGGACAACGTGTTGCAGGAAGATGGCATCGACGCCATCCTGATCATCCACGCCCCCTCGCTCACGGCACCGAGCGCGCCGCTGGCCAGCCATCTTATCGCCCATCTGAAGCAGCATCCCAGAGCGCGCCGTTTCAATATCCTCACCAACTGGGCGGGCGAATACTCGGCGCAGGAGGGGCGCAAACTCTTTACCGAGGCGGGCTTCCCGACCTACCGCACGCCGGAAAGCGCCATGGCCGCCTTCATGCACATGGTGGAATACCGCCGCAACCAGAAGCAGTTGATGGAAACCCCAGCATCCCTGCATGGCAACCAGTTCAATGTCGAGCTGTGCCAGCAGCTGATCCGCCAAGCGCAGGAGCGCAAACAGCTAAGATTGGATACCCATCTGGTGCACCCGATTTTACAAGCCGCCGGTCTCTCGACCCTGCCAACCTGGATCGTCACCGACGCCATCGAGGCGACCCTCACCGCCGAGCAGATCGGCTATCCAGTGGCGGTAAAACTGCGCTCGCCCGATATCCTGCACAAGTCTGCCGTACACGGGGTGGTGCTCAATCTGCGCACCTCGACCGAAGTGGCGCAAGCTGCAGATGCCATTCTGGACAGGGTCAAACAGCATGATCCGAGCGCCCGTATCGAAGGGCTGCTGGTACAGCGCATGGCTCGCCGTAGCGGCGGCCTAGAACTGCGGGTACGTATCCAGCAAGACGCCATCTTTGGCCCCGTCATTCTGCTGGGTGAATCTGGTGCGGAACCGCAGGATATGGTGGCAGCGTTACCGCCGCTCAATCAGGCGCTGGCCCGTTACCAGATCATCGGTGCACTCAAGAGCCGTAAAATCCGCGAACAGGCGACGCCGGAACGACTGGATATCGATGCCTTGGGCCAAGTGCTTTGCCAGCTCTCCGAGCTATTGCTCGCCTTTCCTGAGATTCAGGAACTGGACCTGCACCCGCTACAAGCGTGCGGCGCCGAAATGGTGGTACTGGATGCCAGCCTCACGCTGGCTGACCCCGCCAGCCCGGCCAGCAACCGACTGGCGATCCGCCCCTATCCTACCGAACTGGAGGAGGGTGCCTGGCTTAAAGATCAGCGCCATATCCTGCTGCGCCCGATCCGGCCGGAAGATGAACCGGCTCACAAGCAGTTCGTGCTGCAGGTCTCCGATGAAGACAGGTACAAACGCTTCTTCGCCGATGTAGGCGAACTGGGCCATGAAGAGCTGGCTCGCATGACACAGATCGATTACGACCGAGAGATGGCCTTCGTGGCAGTGGGGCAAGATGGCGAGCTGCAGGATCAGATCCTCGGCGTGGTACGCGCTATCTCGACTCCGGACCTGAGCGATGCCGAGTTTGCCATTCTGGTGCGATCGGACTTGAAAGGGGTGGGGCTCGGCAAATTGATGATGGATAAAATCATCCGTTACGCCAAAGAGCAGGGAATTGGCCAGTTATCTGGCATGACCATGCCCAGCAATCGCGGCATGGTCAACCTCGCCAAACGGCTTGGCTTCAAGATCGACGTGCAAATGGAAGAGGGGGTGGTCAATATGGAGCTGCCCTGTAGTCAGCAGGCAGCAGAAGGCTGATTTGACCGCCTGCAGAGTCGTTCAAATTGCTTTGAATGAAACTGATAGGGCTCGGATATAGCCAGAAAATGGTGGAAATAACCGGCTATCTGGCACTCTCTCGGCAGGTAAAAACCAAACGTTGGCTGTTTAACACGCTAAAAACACCAAAGCCCAGTCTCACGACCGGGCTTTGGTGTTCGCCGAGTGTACAAATCTGGGGGGCTCTGGGCAAAAATCGCCCATAGCAAAAAGGCCTTCCCATTCGGGAAGGCCTTCAAATTAGTGGCGGAGCGGACGGGACTCGAACCCGCGACCCCCGGCGTGACAGGCCGGTATTCTAACCGACTGAACTACCGCTCCGCATTCGGTTAGCTTTCGCTAAATCTTCTGCTGCTTCTTCTGAGGTGTCATCCTCGCAGCCGGCTATGTGTTTTCACATCACCGTTTAATTGGGTGCCTGGCAGTGTCCTACTCTCGCATGGCGAATGCCACACTACCATCGGCGCTACCGCGTTTCACTTCTGAG
>NZ_JBFODP010000011.1:0-3425 GCF_040908375.1 Aeromonas sp. R2-3
TTGACGAGTATTACCCGGCATTCGCTGCGCTTATGGCAGAGCAGGGAAAGGAATTGCCGGGCTATGTGCAACGGGAATTTGAAGAATTTCTCCAAAGCCCGCGACGCAGCGCCGGCAGGCAGAGCAAGTAGAGGGCAGCGCCTGCAATCCATGCCCACCCGTTCCACGTTGTTATAGAAGCCGCATAGATCGCCGTGAAGAGGAGGGGTCCGACGATCGAGGTCAGGCTGGTGAGCGCCGCCAGTGAGCCTTGCAGCTGCCCCTGACGTTCCTCATCCACCTGCCTGGACAACATTGCTTGCAGCGCCGGCATTCCGATGCCACCCGAAGCAAGCAGGACCATGATCGGGAACGCCATCCATCCCCGTGTCGCGAAGGCAAGCAGGATGTAGCCTGTGCCGTCGGCAATCATTCCGAGCATGAGTGCCCGCCTTTCGCCGAGCCGGGCGGCTACAGGGCCGGTGATCATTGCCTGGGCGAGTGAATGCAGAATGCCAAATGCGGCAAGCGAAATGCCGATCGTGGTCGCGTCCCAGTGAAAGCGATCCTCGCCGAAAATGACCCAAAGCGCGGCCGGCACCTGTCCGACAAGTTGCATGATGAAGAAGACCGCCATCAGGGCGGCGACGACGGTCATGCCCCGGGCCCACCGGAACGAAGCGAGCGGGTTGAGAGCCTCCCGGCGTAACGGCCGGCGTTCGCCTTTGTGCGACTCCGGCAAAAGGAAACAGCCCGTCAGGAAATTGAGGCCGTTCAAGGCTGCCGCGGCGAAGAACGGAGCGTGGGGGGAGAAACCGCCCATCAGCCCACCGAGCACAGGTCCCGCGACCATCCCGAACCCGAAACAGGCGCTCATGAAGCCGAAGTGCCGCGCGCGCTCATCGCCATCAGTGATATCGGCAATATAAGCGCCGGCTACCGCCCCAGTCGCCCCGGTGATGCCGGCCACGATCCGCCCGATATAGAGAACCCAAAGGAAAGGCGCCGTCGCCATGATGGCGTAGTCGACAGCAGCGCCGGCCAGCGAGACGAGCAAGACCGGCCGCCGCCCGAAACGATCCGACAGCGCGCCCAGCACAGGTGCGCAGGCAAATTGCATCAACGCATACAGCGCCAGCAGAATGCCATAGTGGGCGGTGACGTCGTTCGAGTGAACCAGATCGCGCAGGAGGCCCGGCAGCACCGGCATAATCAGGCCGATGCCGACAGCGTCGAGCGCGACAGTGCTCAGAATTACGATCAGGGGTCTGTTGGGTTTCACGTCTGGCCTCCGGACCAGCCTCCGCTGGTCCGATTGAACGCGCGGATTCTTTATCACTGATAAGTTGGTGGACATATTATGTTTATCAGTGATAAAGTGTCAAGCATGACAAAGTTGCAGCCGAATACAGTGATCCGTGCCGCCCTGGACCTGTTGAACGAGGTCGGCGTAGACGGTCTGACGACACGCAAACTGGCGGAACGGTTGGGGGTTCAGCAGCCGGCGCTTTACTGGCACTTCAGGAACAAGCGGGCGCTGCTCGACGCACTGGCCGAAGCCATGCTGGCGGAGAATCATACGCATTCGGTGCCGAGAGCCGACGACGACTGGCGCTCATTTCTGATCGGGAATGCCCGCAGCTTCAGGCAGGCGCTGCTCGCCTACCGCGATGGCGCGCGCATCCATGCCGGCACGCGACCGGGCGCACCGCAGATGGAAACGGCCGACGCGCAGCTTCGCTTCCTCTGCGAGGCGGGTTTTTCGGCCGGGGACGCCGTCAATGCGCTGATGACAATCAGCTACTTCACTGTTGGGGCCGTGCTTGAGGAGCAGGCCGGCGACAGCGATGCCGGCGAGCGCGGCGGCACCGTTGAACAGGCTCCGCTCTCGCCGCTGTTGCGGGCCGCGATAGACGCCTTCGACGAAGCCGGTCCGGACGCAGCGTTCGAGCAGGGACTCGCGGTGATTGTCGATGGATTGGCGAAAAGGAGGCTCGTTGTCAGGAACGTTGAAGGACCGAGAAAGGGTGACGATTGATCAGGACCGCTGCCGGAGCGCAACCCACTCACTACAGCAGAGCCATGTAGACAACATCCCCTCCCCCTTTCCACCGCGTCAGACGCCCGTAGCAGCCCGCTACGGGCTTTTTCATGCCCTGCCCTAGCGTCCAAGCCTCACGGCCGCGCTCGGCCTCTCTGGCGGCCTTCTGGCGCTCCTGCTGCGGCGTCCGCTCGTGGGCCGTGGCGCGGGTCCGCGCGCCGGCCTCGTGCGCCTGGCGCTCGCGGGCGAGGTCCAGGGCGGCCGTCTTCACGTTCTGCCTTGCGCAGATGAGATAGGGGAGCCCGCAGAATTCGGAAAAAATCGTACGCTAAGGTTTTCCGGGCATCCGTAAGGGCCGAAACTTCCCGTCTTCCAGTCTGCGGCTCTGCCGCCAGACGTAATCGCCGGTTAGGTTGATGTGCTCCCAGCCCAGCGGCGACAGGAATTGCAGCAGCTCGCCGTCCACCGGCTTGCCGGCCTCGACCAACCCCTGGGTGGCGCGTTCCAGGTACACCGTGTTCCACAGCACGATAGCCGCCGTCACCAGGTTGAGGCCGCTGGCCCGGTAGCGCTGCTGCTCGAAGGGCACTGTTGCAAATAGTCGGTGGTGATAAACTTATCATCCCCTTTTGCTGATGGAGCTGCACATGAACCCATTCAAAGGCCGGCATTTTCAGCGTGACATCATTCTGTGGGCCGTACGCTGGTACTGCAAATACGGCATCAGTTACCGTGAGCTGCAGGAGATGCTGGCTGAACGCGGAGTGAATGTCGATCACTCCACGATTTACCGCTGGGTTCAGCGTTATGCGCCTGAAATGGAAAAACGGCTGCGCTGGTACTGGCGTAACCCTTCCGATCTTTGCCCGTGGCACATGGATGAAACCTACGTGAAGGTCAATGGCCGCTGGGCGTATCTGTACCGGGCCGTCGACAGCCGGGGCCGCACTGTCGATTTTTATCTCTCCTCCCGTCGTAACAGCAAAGCTGCATACCGGTTTCTGGGTAAAATCCTCAACAACGTGAAGAAGTGGCAGATCCCGCGATTCATCAACACGGATAAAGCGCCCGCCTATGGTCGCGCGCTTGCTCTGCTCAAACGCGAAGGCCGGTGCCCGTCTGACGTTGAACACCGACAGATTAAGTACCGGAACAACGTGATTGAATGCGATCATGGCAAACTGAAACGGATAATCGGCGCCACGCTGGGATTTAAATCCATGAAGACGGCTTACGCCACCATCAAAGGTATTGAGGTGATGCGTGCACTACGCAAAGGCCAGGCCTCAGCATTTTATTATGGTGATCCCCTGGGCGAAATGCGCCTGGTAAGCAGAGTTTTTGAAATGTAAGGCCTTTGAATAAGACAAAAGGCTGCCTCATCGCTAACTTTGCAACAGTGCCG
>NZ_JBFODP010000012.1:0-2546 GCF_040908375.1 Aeromonas sp. R2-3
GGGCACTGTTGCAAATAGTCGGTGGTGATAAACTTATCATCCCCTTTTGCTGATGGAGCTGCACATGAACCCATTCAAAGGCCGGCATTTTCAGCGTGACATCATTCTGTGGGCCGTACGCTGGTACTGCAAATACGGCATCAGTTACCGTGAGCTGCAGGAGATGCTGGCTGAACGCGGAGTGAATGTCGATCACTCCACGATTTACCGCTGGGTTCAGCGTTATGCGCCTGAAATGGAAAAACGGCTGCGCTGGTACTGGCGTAACCCTTCCGATCTTTGCCCGTGGCACATGGATGAAACCTACGTGAAGGTCAATGGCCGCTGGGCGTATCTGTACCGGGCCGTCGACAGCCGGGGCCGCACTGTCGATTTTTATCTCTCCTCCCGTCGTAACAGCAAAGCTGCATACCGGTTTCTGGGTAAAATCCTCAACAACGTGAAGAAGTGGCAGATCCCGCGATTCATCAACACGGATAAAGCGCCCGCCTATGGTCGCGCGCTTGCTCTGCTCAAACGCGAAGGCCGGTGCCCGTCTGACGTTGAACACCGACAGATTAAGTACCGGAACAACGTGATTGAATGCGATCATGGCAAACTGAAACGGATAATCGGCGCCACGCTGGGATTTAAATCCATGAAGACGGCTTACGCCACCATCAAAGGTATTGAGGTGATGCGTGCACTACGCAAAGGCCAGGCCTCAGCATTTTATTATGGTGATCCCCTGGGCGAAATGCGCCTGGTAAGCAGAGTTTTTGAAATGTAAGGCCTTTGAATAAGACAAAAGGCTGCCTCATCGCTAACTTTGCAACAGTGCCGCGCGACGAGCAGCAGCACCAGGAGCAGAAGCACGTCGAGAAAAAGCAACAGCAGATCGAGCAGCGCCCACGGCGGGCCGCTCGCATCGGATAAGTCGAAAAATCCGGCTAAAGTGGCCGAGCTGCACATCAGGCCGCGCGGTTTTCCTCCCTGATCGCCGGCGCGGTTTCTTCCTCCCTGAACCGCATGCAGACTTGCCGCCTCGGACACCCCGAGGCGGTTTTTTTTCGCCTCGCTCGAGCATCGCCGCATCCGACGATGCCGAGACGACCAGGCCGCGCACGTCGAGCTGCAGCATCGCCATTGCCGACGATGGCACCAGGTCGCCGGCGGTGGCCACCGACCTCGAGCTCGCATCGCCACATCCGACGATGCGCGCCGGCGTCGACCATCGCCAGGTCTGACGATGGCGGCCGCCCTGCCCTGGATCTCGCATCGCCATTTCTGGCGATGAGATCCACGGAGCGGCCATTTAGACCCGCCAATAACGACCCGGCCAAGATAAATCGCATGACGGCCTTTTTGGCCGGGGGTAGCATGACCGGACACTTTGCGTATGCCCAAAGGAGCCCGCAAGTATGCGCAGGACGAAGCCAGTAGCCGCGCCGATGGTGGCGCGGGTCTATCTGCGCGTCAGCACCGACGCGCAGGACTTGGAACGCCAAGAGGCGATCACTACGGCCGCGAAGGCCGCCGGCTACTACGTCGCCGGCATCTACCGTGAGAAGGCATCCGGCGCACGCGCCGACCGGCCTGAGCTGCTGCGCATGATCGGCGACCTACAGCCCGGCGAGGTGGTCATTGCCGAGAAGATCGACCGCATCAGCCGCCTACCTTTGCCCGAGGCCGAGCGCCTGGTGGCCTCGATACAGGCCAAAGGCGCACGCCTGGCCGTCCCTGGCGTGGTCGATCTATCCGACCTGGCGGCCGAGGCCCAGGGCGTCGCCAAGATCGTGCTGGAAGCCGTGCAGATCATGCTTTTTCGCCTGGCCTTGCAGATGGCCCGCGACGACTACGAGGACAGGCGCGAACGCCAGCGCCAAGGCATTGAGTTGGCCCGCCAGGCCGGGCGGTACAAGGGCCGCCGTGCTGATCCGAAGCGCCGCGCCCAAGTTGTCGCGCTGCGCAAGTCCGGCTACAGCATCAACAAGACCGCCGAGCTGGCCGGGTACAGTGCGGCCCAGGTGAAACGGATATGGGCCGAGGTCAGCCAGGCCGAAGCGAAGCAGCACGGCGCGTTCGTGGAGGACGCATTGACGGAAGCCGATGCCCTGGCCGCTGTCGGCCAGGATGAGCGCCAGGAGGAAAGGGCATGAAGAAGCCGAACCAAGACGACGAGCCGTTTTTCATCACCGAGGAGATTGCGGCCGAAATGATCGCCGGCGGCTATGAGTTCGAGCTGCCGCCCATTCCTTGCACCATCCGCCTACGCGACGTGCTGGAGCGCATGACCGATGCTGAGCTAGCATTGCAGCCGGGCGAGATCGCCGACCAGGAGCGTGAACGCTGCCGGCGCAAGCCGTGTTCAACCTCATGATCTGGTCATGGTATTTTTCATGGCACTGAGCCTGATAGTTCTTGCAAATTGTTGTCACTAAAGGGTTTTGTGTGCTTGTTTACAATCGAGTGGGAGTGACGGGCACTGGCTGGCAATGTCTAGCAACGGCAGGCATTTCGGCTGAGGGTAAAAGAACTTTCCGCTAAGCGATAGACTGTATGTAAAC
>NZ_JBFODP010000013.1:0-33874 GCF_040908375.1 Aeromonas sp. R2-3
CGAGCCGCCAGCGGCTCGCACCCTCGCCTCTCTGCTGGCCCACAAATAGAAACAACTCTCATTTACAGCAAACGAACAAGCCACTAGGCTAGCCCCTTTTGCCAAGGGAGCTCAGCTATGCCAACCACACTGATTTTCGGAGCCAGCCGCGGCCTGGGCCGCGCCTTTACTCACCACGCCATGCACCAGGGTCACCGGGTCGTTGCGCTGGTGCGCAGCCCCGAGATGGCTACGGAACTGGAGGCGCTGGGAGTTGAGGTGATCGAGGGGGATGCGCTGGATCCGGCTGCGGTGCAGCAGGCGTGTGCCCGAGCGGGGCAAGATGCCCAAGTCGTCTCTACCCTCGGCAGTTTCCGTCAGGTTGTGCCGGTGGACTATCAGGGCAACCGTCATGTGATCGATGCCATGGAGCAGGCAGGCCTGAAACGGCTGCTGCTGGTCACCTCTCTCGGCTGTGGCGACAGCTGGCAGTATCTGCCTGAACGTGCCCGCGCCGCCTTCGGTCACGAGGTACGCCTCAAGAGTCTGGCGGAGAGCTGGCTACAGACCAGCCCCCTCGCGTGGACCATTCTGCGCCCGGCGGGCCTGCAGGATGGCGACGCCACCGGCCGCGCCGAACTCAGTCAGGACAAGGAGGTGCACGGACTGGTGCGCCGCGCCGATGTGGCCGCCCAAGGGCTGCGCCTGCTGGCGGATGAGACGGCGGTAGGACAGATCTACGCCATCGGCGATCCCGAACTCCAGCGCGGCTAAAGCAGCAGTAAAACCGCTTAACCCCACCACATAACAAAACGGTCAGCCCAAGGGCTGACCGTTTTCGCTATACCGCACACGCTATCTCACGCGCGCTTGCACCATCCCGCTAACCGGCGCTCGTTTCACTGTGAGCGACTGATGGGCCAGCAATCGGCAACGACCGCTGCCGCCAACGCAGCAGCAGGCAAGCCAGCACGCCGTAGAGCAGCGCCAGTCCCCACAGCTGCCACCAGTAGCGGGCAACCTGCGCGAAGTCGGCCCCCATCTGGTTGAGACGTAGAAAACCCTCGATGGCGGGGATAGTGGGCACCCACTGAGCCAGCCAGTTGAGAGGCGCCGGGATCAGCTCGAGCGGCCAGATAAAGCCCGCCAGAAAGACCAGCGGCAGGGAGGAGATGAGCACCACCTGGGTTGGCAGATCCCGCCGGGTAAAGGTCGCTCCCAGTACAATCCCGAACCAGCAGGTCGCCAGCAGGAACGGCAGGGCGAACAGCCAAAGCTGCACAGGGTCTGCATGACGAGCGATATTGTAGTGATCGAAGCAGAAGCCGAGAAAGTAGCTTACCGGCAGCAGGAACAACCCCGCCAGCACCAGTGTTCTGGCCAGCAGCAGCGGCAACACCGGCGCGCTTTGCCAGTAACCATGCTCACCGCGACAACTGCGCTGGTTCTGGGTCGCCCCCAGGATCCCCGCCCCCATCAGCAACACCTGATGGAGGATCAGCACGAACACCGCCGGCACCACGTAGTTGACGTAGCCCATGGTGGGATTGAACACCGGCACCACGTTGAGGGCCACCGCATTCCAGCCCATGGCCGCTTGTGGCAGCGCCTCGCCGTGGCTCAGCAGCCGCGCCACCTTCACTTGGGCGGCGAGGGTGCCACCGGCCTGCGCCAGTCCTTCGGCAATGGTGCCGTAGACCAGAAAGTAGGAGGCATCACCGGCATAGCTCAGGGTGACGCTCTTGCCCAGCATCAGGTCCCGATAGAAGTGGTTGGGGATGTGCAGGATCCCGCTCGCCTCCCCGGCCATCATCAGCTGTCGCGCCTCGGCCAGCGAATTGGCTCGCGCCACCAGCTTTACCAGCGGCGTGGCATCGGCCATAAACTCCAGCTGACGGGACAACTGACTGCCATCGTCGTTGACCACCACTACCGCCTCTTCCCGCGGCAGCTGATGCAGATAGGGCTGGGGATAGAGAAACGAGTAGAAGATCACCCCGCCAAACAGGGTCAGCATGATGGCGCGATCAGCCAGCAGGGTGCGCAGCTCTAGGCGCAACAGATCGACAAATCCCAGCATCACTCAGGCTCCTTTTCGGCGCTCGCCACTGCGGCTGATTGACGGGCCAGCTCGGCCTGCTGCTTGTAACGACGAACCACCAGCAGCAGGGGGAGCAGAAACAGCAGCAGCGCCCCCAGTTGCGGCAACGCCGATGCGAGAGGCAGACCGTAGTTGCTCTGACCAATCTGCAGCTCCACATAGTGAGAGACCGGCAACAGGCTGCGCCAGAAGCGGGCGAAATCTCCCATGGCACTCACCGGAAAGGTGACCCCCATAAAGGCGAAACCGGGCGCCGTGTAAGCCCCCGCCAGCGACAGGGCACGGGCCGGATCCCGAATGATGCCGTAGAAAAAGGCCCCCATGGTGACGCAGGCCGCCGAGGCGAGCCCCAGACCCACCACCAGCACCAGCCAGCTGCCGTGCATGGGGTAGGAGAAGCCCTTGAACAGCAGCAGTGTCCAGACAATTCCCCACCCCCAGCCAATCAACATGTGAGGCAGCAGGGTGCGCCAGAGGCCAAACCAGACACCGCGAGTGGTCCAGTCCAGCCCCAGCCGATCGGTACGGGCCAGCGCATTGAGGCCGAACAGCACCACCAGGATCTGCCATACGGCTGGCAGAATGGCACTCAACAGAAACTGGGCGTAGCTGGAGTTGAGGTTATAGAGCGCCGTTACCTGACTGCTGATAGGCACCGACTGCCCGAGTGCGCCGGGCAGCGCCTTGCCATCGGCCATCGCCTCCAGCACGCCGACCTGACCGTTGAGAGTGCCCACCACCTGCGCCAGCGCCGAGTTGACCAGCTTGGCGATCAGGATGAACTGGCCGTTGTTGAACACCGTCACCTGCGGCTGGGTGCCCTGACGGGCATCCCGCTCCAGATGGTTGGGGATCACCACCAGCGCATAGATGTCGCCACCGCGCAAGGCGCGCGCCCCGGCCTCGATGGAGTCAAACTGTTGCGCCACCTTGAGCCCGGCCGAGCCATCCAGCGAGAAAGCGAGCTGGCGCGAGAGCACGCTGTGGTCGAGATCCACCAGCCCCACCTTGAGGTCGCGGGCCAACCCTGCCGAGAAGATCCAGCAGAGGATCCCCATCAGCAGCAGCGGCACCCAGCTCATCAGGGCACGGCTGAATGGATCCTGCCACAGCAGCCGAAATTCACGTCCCATCAGAGTTCAACCAGCACACTCATGCCAACCCGCAGCCCCTCAACCGGTTGCAGCGGACGGGCCTCTACCTGGAAGCTCTTCATATCGAAACCCTGACGGGTATCGGTAGCACGCCAAGTGGCGAAATCCCCCATCACGGCCACATGGGTCACCTTGAAGCGCACGATCTGATCGCCAAGGCCCGGGATGCGGGCATCGAACTCGGTACCGACCGGGAAGCGGGGCAGCAGATCTTCGCGCACATGGAACTGGGCCCAGGCATCGCTCATGTCGAGCAAAGTCACCACCGGGAAGCCCTGCGGCGCCAGCTCGCCGCTGCGCAGCAGCACTTGGCTTACCTCGCCTGAGTGGGGGCTGACGATGCGGGTATCGGCCAGATAAGCCTCAACCTCGGCCACCGAACCGGCCGCCATCTTGGCCTTCTCGCGGGCGGCGATCTTGGTCTCTTCCCGCGCCCCTTCCAACGCCATCTGGTACTGCTGCCACGCCATCCCTTCGCTGTAACGGGCGGCTTGCCAGGCAGTCCAGGCCTCGTCGCGCTTTTGCAGCGGCATCACGCCGTCGCGGTGCAGGCTGGCAACCCGCTCATAGGTCTTGCCGCGCAGGGCTGCGGCGGCCTTGGCTTTTTGCCACTGATCCTTGGCAGCGGCGATCTGTTGGGCTCGGGCTCCTTTCTCCGCCTCTTGCGCCAGCGCGCCTGCAGCCGCTTCACCGGCCTTGGCCTGGCTCAGCTTGGCTTCGATCTCGGGGCTCGCCAGGGTAAAGACCAGTTGATCCTTGGTCAGCTGATCACCCTTTTTCACCAACACTTCGTCGATGCGACCCGGCACCTTGGAGGAGACCGAATATTGCTGCGCTTCAATCTGCCCTTGCAGATGCACCGGCTCCGGCTGATAGGCGAGCCAGAAGCGCCAGCCGAGCCAGACCACCAGGATCACCAGTGCCAGCGGCAACAACAGCGGTTTACCCTGGCTCATCTTCTTTTTGATGGGGGGATGGCTCATCACTTCACCTCGACAAACGGGCGACCCTTGGCGGTCGAAACAGAGATAGAAAAAGGAACGGACTGGAGTGCGATCATGAGTTCACCTCGATCACCCGACCGTGCTGATATTGATTGAAACTGTTCATCTGGCCGGAGAGCGCCAGCAGGCGGGCCAGCGACACCACATATTGATAGGCCGCCGCTGCGCGCTGGGTCTTGACCCCCGCCAGCTGGTTTTGGGCATCCACCACATCAAGGGAGGTAGAGAGTCCCTGACCGAAGGCCTTGTCCCGCAGCAGCACATTCTCCTCTGCCAACGCCTGGGTGGAAGAGAGGGATTGATACTCCTCCAGCCCCTGCGCCGCTTCGCGCCAGGTCTTCTCTACCAGCAACTCCAGATCCTCGCGGGTCTTGGCCTGCAGCAGATTGACTTGCAGCTCGGCGCTCTTGGCGGCCTGTACCGTCTCGGAGCGGCCATCGCGGCTCACCAGCGGCATGCTGACCCCCACCCCCACCAGCCAGTCCGGCGTGGTCTTGGAGGCGAGCGAATCATCTTCATAGAGGTTGTAGTTACCGAACAGAAACACCTCAGGGGCATATTTGCCCTGCTCGACCCGGATCATCCCCTTGGCCTGCTCCTTCTTGGCGCTGAGCAGCTTGAGACCGGGGTGCACCTCCAGGGTCTGGCTCACCAACCCCTCGAGGCGCGGCAGCTCCTTGTTGACGAACAGGCCGCTGCCCGGCTGGGCATTTGGCAACTTCAGCATGCGGCCGAGGGCCAGCTCGGCGATCTCGAGGCTGCGGCGCGCCTTCTGGGTATCGATGCGCGCTCTGTCATAGGCCGACTGGGCGGAGAGGCGCTCCACCCTGGCGATCTGGCCCTGCACTTCGAGCTTCTTGGCGTGATCCAGATGGTGGGCGAGCCCCTCTTCGATCTCCTGCTTGGTCTGCACCACCTGAGCAGCCAGCACCACGCCGAAATAGGTCTGGGAGAGGCTCTCGAAGGTGGATTGCTGCTTGAGCACCAGCAGCTGCTGCGCCTCGCTCACCTGCGCCTGGCGGATATCCTGCGCCGCATCGATGCGACCACCGGCAAACAGCGGCCAGAGCATCTTGACCGAGCTGGTCACCACATTCTGTTTGGTCAGGGGGGTGACAAATGCGTTGGCCCCGACCCCGAACAGGCTGCCGAGTGCCAGGATCAGATCTTTCTGCTTGGCCAGCGGATTGAGATCGAGGGCATCAAGTTCAATCGGCTGATCAAGATGGGTATAGCTGGCCCCCAGATCCACCTTGGGCAGATACATGTCCTTGGCCGCCTCGCGCAGTTGCTTGGCCCGATCGACCCCAGCCTGCTCGGCAGCCAGCCCTTCATCCTGCTGGATGACCCGGGTCCAGGCTTCGCCGAAACTGATGGTTTGCGCCTGCGCCGACCCCAGCACGGCCCCCAGCAGACACGGCCAGAGTGATTTAATGAACCTTGACGTCATAGATCCCCAATCCGCTTTTGTTGCATAAATGTTTGGAGCATTTGCTCGACTTAAGCCCGCTATCATAACGCAAAGCGGGCCTGCAAGTGGACTGACAATTATGCAGGCGTCCGACCCGAATGGTACAGCGATCAGTCTCCGGCAATCTGGCCGTTTTTCAATAACTCCAGAATTTGCAAGCCTTGGCGCGACGTTTTTTTCAGAAAAAAATGGCTGACGCTCAAATACTAACCTTTTCTCCTGCCTAAAAAATGCGTAATATACGCCGCCCTAAGCCGATGGTAACCGTGGAATGCAGATAGGTCCCCACACGCTTGAAACTCCCTTGATTGTGGCTCCCATGGCCGGTGTAACTGACCGACCATTCCGTGAACTTTGTTTGCGATTGGGGGCTGGCATGGCCGTTTCCGAGATGCTGCTGGCCAACCCGGATGTCTGGGATACCCAGAAAACCCGGATGAGGATGGATCACTCTGCAGAAGGCGGATTGCGATCGGTCCAGATTGCCGGAGCCGACCCCGAGATGATGGCGTTTGCTGCCCGCTACAACGTGGAGCAGGGCGCACAGATCGTCGACATCAACATGGGATGTCCGGCAAAAAAAGTGAATAAGAAGTTGGCAGGTTCTGCCCTGCTGCGTGCCCCCGATCAGGTCAAAGCAATTTGCCGGGCCGTGGTGGATGCAGTAGAGGTGCCTGTCACCTTGAAGATCCGCACAGGATGGGATCCGGATAACCGCAATGGCGTGGAGATCGCCCGAATCGCCGAAGATTGCGGTATCGCGGCCCTTGCCGTGCATGGTCGTACCCGTGCCTGCCTCTACAAGGGCGAAGCGGAGTACGACACGATCAGGGCGATTAAGCAGGCCGTATCGATTCCTGTTGTCGCCAATGGTGACATCAACAGCCCGGAGAAAGCCCGGTATGTCCTCGACTATACCGGTGTAGACGCCGTGATGATCGGCCGAGCTGCGCAAGGACGACCCTGGATTTTCCGGGAAATCCGTCATTTTCTTGAGACGGGCACCAAGCTGCCGCCTCCCGAGAGGGAAGAGGTTCGCACCCTGATGAACGAGCATGTAACCAACCTGCACCGGTTTTATGGTGCATATCTGGGAGCGCGCATAGCCCGTAAACACGTGGGCTGGTATCTGGATGAAGAAGAGACGGGCCGAGAATTCCGTAAGCACTTCAATGCCCTGGATTGCGCAGACGCGCAACTTGAGGCACTCGAAGCGTATTTCGATGGATTAGGTTAACAAGATAACTAAAGAGCCGACCGAATATGTTCGAACAAACCCTGACTTCTGATGCATTGGTAACAACTACTCACAATCACGCTGCCGAGCCGACCCAGCGCCCCCTGCGTGACTCTGTGCAACAGGCCCTGCGTAACTACCTGGCCCAGTTGAACGGTCAGGAAGTGATTGATCTGTACGATATGGTTCTCTCCGAAGTCGAAGCGCCGATGCTGGACGTGATCATGCAGTACACCCGTGGTAACCAGACTCGCGCTGCCGTGATGATGGGTATCAACCGCGGCACCCTGCGCAAGAAGCTCAAGCGTTACGGCATGAACTGATTGCTGGCCGCGAGCCGCGACGGCGGTTCAAGGCAGATGCGAAAGGCGCCAGGTAGCAATACCTGGCGCCTTTCCTTTATGCTCTCCCATCCATTTCACCATGGCGACCCCGATGAACCGCACTCCCCTGCTGCTGATGATACTGGTCACCCTGCTGGCCGCCGCTGGCTGGCTCTTCTCGAAAGAGGCGATCCGCGAACTGCCCCCTGCCGCCTTTATCGGCAGCCGCTTTCTGCTGGCGGCGCTGCTGTTGCTCCCCTTGGCCTGGTTGCGCGAGCCACCGCCGACTCGCGCCCAGCTGGTGCGCGCTGCCGGTTGCGGCACCCTGCTCGGCGCCAGCCTGCTGCTGTGGGTCACTGCCATCAGCCAGAGCGATGCGCTGGGCAGCGGCGCCTTTATCATGAGCATCGCCACTCTGATGGCCCCGCTGGCAGCCTGGGGCGCCTTTCGAGCCAAGCCCGGCCGCCACTACTGGCTCACCCTGCCCATCGCCATCGCCGGTTTGCTGCTGCTCTCCAGCAGCACCCACTGGGGCGTGTCGCTCTCGCTGTTCTGGTTTCTGACGGCAGCCACCACTCTCGGCATCCAGCTTGCCGTCCATCGCCACTTCGCCCAATCCATTGCCCCAACCTGGCTCACCTGCATCCAGCTGGCGATGACCGGCCTGCTCGGCACCCTGCTCTCCCTGCTGACCGAACAGTGGCCCGAGGCTGGAGTCAGCCACGGCATCTGGGGCTGGTTTGCGGCGAGCGTCTTGATTGCCACCACATTGCGCTACTGGCTGCTCACCCATGCGTTGAGCAAGATGACTACCGCCCACGCCGCCCTGATGATGCTGCTGGAGCCGGTCTGGACTCTGCTGCTGAGCACCCTCTTCTACAACGAACCCCTCGGCGGCGCCAAACTGGCCGGTGCCGGACTGGTACTCGGCGCCCTGGTGCTCTACCAACTGCCCCTGCTGCTGCGCAGTGCACGGCTCAAAACGCCCGTCTGATCCGCGTCACCGCCCTGCGGGGCGGTGTCACCATTTCCCTCCTGTTTACTTATCTTGTCCTGCCAATGCTGACGTTCTGTTAACGGCCTTTAACCCTTGGTATCCAGAGGGTTAAAGGGCATACCCCATGAAAAAATGCCATATGGCCAGCTTGATGAAGGTCACATTCCTCCCCCGCGACCCTCCCTATGATGCCCCCATCATCGGTCTGGACAATCCTGACGATGGCCACACATGGGAATAACAAGAGAAAAAACTATGCAGCAAACCAGTCCCCTCAAGACGGTCACGGTCAGCATATTGGCAACCGCCATGCTGATCTTTGTGGCCCAGTACCTGATAGGCAAACAGGAGATCAAGATAGGCATCGCCATCATCCCGATCCTGCCGATGCTCTTTGCCGTCATCATCGGCATGATTGTCTCCGCCAAACCGGTCAAGGATCGCATCCCCGGCTGGAAGAGTCTCTTCACCGAAAAAGAAGAGGGCTTCTGCGGCAAGATGGTGGGCTTCAGCCTGCTGATCCTGGGCACCCAGTATGCGGGGATGATCATCCCCAACCTGAAGATGATCCTGAGCGTCGGCGTGCCGCTGTTCCTGCAGGAGATTGGCAATCTGCTGCCGATCCTGATCGCCATTCCGCTGGCGGTGAAGTTCGGCTTTGGCCGTCGCGCCATCGGAGCCTGCTCCTCCATCAGCCGTGAGCCGTCCGTCGCGGTAATTCAGGGCAAGTTCGGCACCGGCTCCCAGGAGTACATCGGCGTGCTGGCCATCTACCTGTGCGGCTCCGTCATCGGCACCCTCTGGTTCAGCGTGCTGGGTAGTATCGCCCCGCTCACCGGTCTGCACCCGCTGGCGCTGGCCGCCGGCTCCGGTGTGGGCTCAGGCTCCATGCTGAGTGCCGCCTCAGGCGCCCTGATCAACGGTCTCGACGAAACACTGGCTCAGCAGGTGCTGAGCATCGCGGCAGCCTCGAACCTGCTCTCCTCGGCTCTTGGCGCGCTTTCCCTCACCTATCTGGGTCTGCCGCTCGCTGAAAAAATCTATGCCCTGACAGCCAAAGGAGAGAAAGCATGAAAAGCATCGTAATGGATATGCGGTTCGTCTTTCTGGCGATCCTGCTGGCCATGTTTACCCAGACCCTGACCACCGGCACTCCGCTCTGGCTGATGGGTGACAGCTTCGTCGCCATGTCACTGGTGGTGTTCGCTTCGCTGATTGCCAAGCGCTATCTGCCCTCCTCCCTGCCGGCATTTGCCTATGCCACCATCATCGGCATTCTCATCTGCCTGCCGGAAACCCCGGTGCGCGGCCTCTTTATCGACGCCGTCGCCAAGATCTCCTTCCTCTCCTGCTGCGTACCGCTGCTGGCTTTTGCCGGTCTCTCGGTGGGCGGTCAGCTGGAAGAGCTGAAGAAGATGTCCTGGAAAGTGATCCTGATCTTCATGATCGTCTCCACCTGCTGCTTCTTCGGCGCCTCGCTGGTGGCCCAGCTCGGCTTCTCCATGCAAGGGATCATCTGATGAACAACATCCACATTGAACCGGCCCTGCTGGCCCTGCGCGACTTCAGCCACGAAGTGCGCCACCATCTGCACACCATTCCGGAAGCCTCCGGCGTCGAGTTCAAGACCTCGGCCTACTGCCGCGAGCTGATGGCAGGCTTTGGCTATCGCCTCACCGACTATCCGGGCTTCACCGGTTTTCACGGCGATCTGGTGGTTGATCCTGTGCTGCCGACCATCGCCTTCCGTGCCGACATGGATGGCCTCGAGATGCACGACATGAGCGACGTTGCGTTCAAGTCGACCCACGAGGGAATGGCTCACAACTGTGGTCACGACTCCCATATGGCAATCGCCCTGACTGCGGCCAAGTTTCTGGCCGCCAACCGCGATCGCCTGCAGTACAACGTCCGCTTTATCTTTCAGATGGCGGAAGAGGACATGCGGGTGCCGGGAGCCGAGAAGATGGTGGAACTGGGCTGCATGAAGGGGGTAGACGAGGTCTATGCCCTCCATAACGACGGCGCCATGGAGACCGGCACCATCAAGTTCAACAACGGCGTCATGTCCTCCTGGGGCTCTGCCTGGACGCTGGATGTGCACGGTATCTCCGCCCACGGCTCGACCCCCCACAAGGGGCTGGATGCCATCCGCGAAGCGGTGCGGATCATCGAGGATATGGACTACATCGTCGCCAAGCGCACCAGCCCGTTCAGCCCGGCAGTGTTTGGCTGCGGCATGATCAACGGCGGCACCATCCCCAACGCCATCGCCGACCATGTGCAGGCGCGAGGCACCATCCGTGCCATGGATGCCGAGACCGACCAGATCCTGAAGAACAGCTTCAAGGAGATCGTGGCCCAGAGCGAACTGCGCGGCTTCAAGACCAAGATGGTCTATGCCGGGTATCCGGCGGTTGAGAACCACGCCGATGCATGCGCCCGTCTGCTGCAAGCGGCCGCCGACGTATTGCCCTCCGAGGGGATCAACGCTCAGGGTCAGCCGATGACCGGCAGCGAAGACTTCAGCTATATGGTCAACGCCTGCCGTGGCCGCAAGGGGGCCATGTTCTTCCTCGGCAGCGGCTGTCAGGCCAAGGGGATCTGCAACTACCTGCATGCGAATCCCTACTACCTCGATGACGACTGCCTGCTGGTCGGAGCCCAGATCTTTATCAATCTGGCGACCCGCAGCGCTTAATCCCGCATGCCGATAAAACCAGAAGAGAGGCCAAGGCCTCTCTTTTTTATCTCTGTATTTTTGCTCTGTGTACGACAAACAACCTGCGACTAGAGCCACGGCAACTCCGCCATATTGGCAGTCGGCGGCTGATTGATCAGATGAAGTTGCACCGTCTCCCGGCTGATATGGGGGGCGTAGAGGTGGATAAAGTCGTACATGTAGTCGCGCAAGTGGGCATGCTTGCGCAGGCAGATGTGGGTCGCGCTCGAGGCGATCAGGTGGTCGATGTTGAGGCTCACCAGATCCTCCCTGTCCCCCTCGTCAAAGGCCACGCTGGCAATCACCCCGACCCCCATCCCGAGCCGGACGTAGTGCTTGATCACGTCGGTATCGGTGGCGGTCAGCACGGTTTTCGGCGAGAGGCCGTGGCGGCTAAAAGCCTTGTCCATCTTGGAGCGGCCGGTAAAGCCGAATACATAGGTGATGAGGGGATAGCGAGCCAGATCCGCCATCGAGAGCGGCTGGCAGTCGATCAGCGGATGAGCGTGGGGCACCACCACGCTGCGCCCCCAACGATAACAGGGCACCGCGGCCAGCTCGTCGAACAGATACATGGACTCGGTGGCGATCGCCATATCCACATCGCCGCTTTGCACCATCTGGGCCAGTTGGGCAGGTGCCCCCTGATGGAGCTGGATCGCCACATCGGGATAACGACGGCTGAACTCGGTGATCACCGCTGGCAGCTTGTAGCGAGCCTGGGTGTGGGTGGTGGCGATACGCAGCACCCCGCTGGTGGCCAACTGCTCACCCAGCGAGAGCTGGTTGATCTGCTCCACCTGCGCCACTACCCCCTTGGCCAGCTCCATCACCTGCTCGCCTGCGCTGGTCAAGCCGACCAGATTTTTCCCCTTGCGGGTACAGCTCATCTTCCAGCATCTTCATCTGCTTGCTGAGGGTTGGCTGGGAGGTGTAGAGCTTCTCCGCCGTCGCCGAGATGTTGAAGTTGTTCTTCACGATCTCGGTAAAGTTCTTGAGCCGGGCGATGTTCATCTGGGCAAGGGATCTCGCTGCTGCGGCCAGTAGGGCTGACCTGAAAAAGAGAGAACGGGGCTGGCCCCGCAGCTGACTGCCGACCATACCACAGCGTGGCGTACGATAATCTGCCTCAGGTCAGAAAGCCGCGAGCTAGTCGCTGGCGAGCTTGAGCCCGAGCCCGACAAACAGGGTGCCGATGCCCCGGTTGAGCCAGCGACCAAGACGCTGTGACAACCGTACCTTGTGGCTGGCATAGACGGTGGTAAAGACCAGCAGGTGACACCAGATGATGCCGCCCAGATTGAAGATGCAGCCGAGCAGGATAAAAGCGAGCGCCTTGTCGGGGGCATCCGGCGCGATGAACTGGGGCACGAAGGCGAGAAAAAAGAGCGCCACCTTGGGGTTGAGCACATTGGTCAGCACACCCTGCCGGTAAATCTGACCATAGGAGAGGGCGGGCAGGGTGGCCCCTCCCTCCATTGCACCCGTTGCCTGCTGGCGCAGCAGGGAGAACCCCAGATAGATGAGGTAGATGGCACCAGCCAGCTTGATAAGGGCAAACAACTCGGCCGACGCGCTGAGCAGGGCCGACAGACCGAGGGCTGCCGCCAGCACATGCACCATGACACCTGTGCCGATGCCCAACGTCGTGACTGAACCGGCACGCCACCCTTGCGAGCCGCTGCGCAGCATAACCAGCAGGGAATCCGGCCCCGGCATGATGTTGAGCAGCAGCCCCGAGACCATAAACAGTGCAAGATCATGAATACCGAACATCATCCCTCCCCTCGTAAAGCAAAACCAAACAAAAAGGGCTCCGCAGAGCCCTCTTTCCTTTCCTCTGCGGCAGCTGACGCATCATCAGCTGTCCCGCCAGCCATCAGGGCCGCAGCGCCTTATCCGCCCGGGAGATACCGCAGACGCCGGAGCGCACCACTTCGATGATCTCGTTGGTCTGGGCGGCAGTCTTGATAAAGGCATCCAGCTTCTCGCTGGTACCCACCAGCTGTACCGTGTACTGCTCGGGAGTGACGTCGACGATCTGGCCACGGAAGATATCTGCCAGCCGTTTCAGCTCGTCACGGGCCCCACCGGCAGCGCGCGCCTTGACCAGCGCGATCTCCCGCTCGATATGCTCCCCTTCGCTCAGGTCGCACACCTTGAGCACATCCACCAGCTTGTGCAGTTGCTTCTGGATCTGCTCCAGCACCCGCTCGTCACCCATGGTGACTATGGTCATGCGCGACAGGGTGGGATCCTCGGTCGGCGCCACCGTCAGGGTCTCGATGTTGTAGCCGCGCTGGGAGAAGAGACCCACCACGCGGCTCAGGGCGCCGGATTCGTTCTCCAGCAGTACTGAAATGATGTGTCTCATCAGGTTCTCTCCGTCTTGCTCAGCCACATCTCATCCATGGCGCCAAACTTGATCTGCATCGGATAGACGTGCTCATCCGGGTCGACCGAGATATCCATGAACACCAGCCGATCCTTCATGGCGAAGGCCTTCTCCATGGCGCTCTCCAGCTCGGCCGGATCACTCACCGCAATGCCGACGTGGCCGTAGGCTTCCGCCAGTTTGACGAAGTCCGGCAGGGACTCCATGTAGGAGTGGCTGTGACGGCCGCCGTAGAACATCTTCTGCCACTGCTTGACCATGCCCAGTGCACGGTTGTTGATGGAGATGATCTTGATGGGCACCCCGTACTGCATGCAGGTCGAGAGCTCCTGAATGTTCATCTGCACCGAGCCATCGCCGGTGACGCAGCAGACCACCGCATCCGGGTTGGCAAACTGGGCCCCCATGGCAGCCGGAATACCGAAGCCCATGGTGCCGAGGCCCCCTGAGTTGATCCACTGGCGCGGTTTGGCAAACGGGTAGTAGAGGGCAGCAAACATCTGGTGCTGGCCGACGTCGGAGGCAACGAACGCCTGACCCTGAGTCACCTTGTAGAGGGTCTCGATAACCTGTTGCGGCTTGATCTGGGTGGCCGACTTTTCGTAGGCCAGACAGTGACGGGAGCGCCACTGGTTGATCTGGCTCCACCAGTCCGCCAGCGCCTCCTTGTCGTTATCGAAGCCACACTCGCGGATCACTTCCAGCATCTGCTCCAGCACGGTTTCCACCGAGCCGACGATGGGCACATGGGCCTGCACCGTTTTGGAGATGGAGGTGGGGTCGATATCGATATGGACCACGGTCGCATTGGGGCAGAACTTGGCCACGTTGTTGGTGACGCGATCATCGAAGCGGGCACCCACGGCGAAGATGAGATCCGCGTTGTGCATGGTCTTGTTGGCTTCGAAGGTACCGTGCATCCCCAGCATGCCGATGGATTGCGGATGGGTGCCCGGGAAGGCGCCCAACCCCATCAGGGTGGTGGTCACCGGCAGGTTCAGCAGCTCCGCCAGTTTGGTCACCAGATGATCCGCGTTGGCATTGATGGCGCCGCCGCCCACGTACATCACCGGGCGCTGGGCATCCACCAGCAGCTTGGCTGCCCGCTTGATCTGCCCTTTATGGCCAGACTTGGTCGGGTTGTAGGAGCGCAGGGAGACCGTCTCGGGATACTGGTAGGGGAATTTCTCTTTCGGGTTCTGCACATCTTTGGGCAGATCCACCACCACCGGCCCCGGGCGGCCGCTGGCGGCAATATAGTAGGCCTTCTTGATGGCCTCGGGAATATCGCTCGCCTTCTTGCACAGGAAGCTGTGCTTCACCACCGGGCGGGAGATACCGATCATGTCGGTCTCCTGGAACGCATCCTCACCGATCATGCTGGTCGGCACCTGGCCGGAGAGGATCACCAGCGGAATGGAATCCATATAGGCGGTGGCAATACCGGTAATGCAGTTGGTCGCTCCCGGGCCCGACGTTACCAGCACAGTCCCCACCTTGCCGGTGGAACGGGCGTAACCGTCAGCCATGTGAACCGCGGCTTGCTCGTGCCGCACCAAGACATGCTCCATCTTGCCGTTTTCGAAGAGAGCGTCATAGATGTCGAGCACTGAGCCACCAGGGTAGCCGAAGACGTGCTCAACTCCCTGATCTTCCAGCGCTCTAACCACCATCTGGGCGCCTGATAACATCTCCATGATAAAGCCCTCCAGGCTTTGCTCCGTTTAGCGAATCCCGCCGACGATGCCGTGCTTCCCGGCACGGCCCGATCCGTTTCTTGTTGTTATCTGAATGCAGATCGGCCCAATTCAGCCCCGTCGACAATAGAAAAAAAGGATTTTTCCGTCATTCACCCGAAAATAGGGTGAAAAACCAACTTAACCCGCTTCATAACGCTTGTCCACGGCTTTATCTGACCAGAACAGTCATACATTTCAACCGGCTATTAACATTCAATGACTTGCCGCAGCGACCATGAGACAAAAGGGAAGGAAGTCGGGGAATGGCCAGCGGATCATTCCGCCGAGGGGGAAAACAGCCACAAAAAAGCCCACCGCTCAGCGGTGGGCTTGATGCCGAATGATGACTCAGTTGTCCTGATCCGGCTCAGCCAGCCAGATCTGCTGATCCGGATCGGTCTCTTCACTGACCGAGATGCTGACACCCATATCGAGCAACTCGTGCAGGGTAAGATTGTCAGCCAGGTTCATGACTTCGCCGTTTTCATTGGTAAAGCGCATTTGCTCCGTCCTCTCCTTGGTGGGATCGCCTTTCAGTCTAGTCAACAACGCTCACTTGCGATAACCAACAACTGGATAAACAGTCGCCCCCATCCAGCTCGCTCAGGCGATCACTCACCTCCTCCGGAAACAGGGTGCACGCCCAGAGCCGCCGCGACAGAAAGGCCACGCTCTCGTCAGCGCCCGCCGCCAGCCAGCGGGCCAGCTCCCCCGCTACATCGGGGTAGCAGACCGCCCCGGGCGAGGCGCTGTCGAGCCAGGTACGCACCAGATTGGCATCGAGCACATCCATCAGGGTTGCCAACCCCATCATCTCGAGGGTCTTGCCATTGGTCAGCTGCTCAAACTGGCCGCCGAGGGGCTTGACCAGCAGCTTCTTGCCGAGGGTGAGCGCCTCGGAAGCCAGCTCGAAACCCGCGTTGGATATAACGCCGCGACAACCGGCCAGTACGGCGATAAACCCGTACCGCGATGGCGGTTCGAAGCGCAGGTTGCGCCATTGGCTGGGGGTACGAATGGCGGGATGAAAGCAGACGAAGCGCTGCTGGCCAAAGCGCGACAACAGGGCGGCGATCGCCTCGGTCTGCTCGAATGGCAGATAGACCAGGATCTCGCCGTTATCCGGCGCAGCGGCGATAGGGTCGATCACCGGCGGCAGCAAGGGGTGGCCGAAGTGAAACCAGTGCAGCCCGAGCGGCTGATCCACAGGAGCAAAGTGGCGCATCAGCTGGCGGCTGACCCCATCCTCCCCCCAACGCGGGATGGGCCAGTTGAAGCTGGCCTGATGGCTGACGGTGAGGCTCGGCTTGCCATAGCGGCGGGCGGCATGGGCGGTCAACGGCTCAAAATCGCTCACCACCAGATCGTATTCGCTGCAATCGAGAGCCCGCAGATCCCGCCAGAAGGTGAGCGGCGATGCGGCTTGCAGGGTACGCCATGGAGAAACTCGCCCCTCGTGACTGACAAAAGTGAGGCCGGGAAAGGCGCGGTAGGCGCCAAACTCTTCCATGTCGAAGTAGCGGTCGGCGGGGCGGCCGCTAAAGAGATAATCCACCTCGACCCCTGCCGTGCGCAACGCCCGGGCCAGAGTGCGACTGCGACTGATATGACCGTTGCCGGTGCCTTGCACCCCAAACAGTATCCTCATGAGTGGCTCCAGCCGAGCGCCAGCACGGCGCAACCGCCACCCAGCAGGGCACCGGCCACCAGATCGCTCAGGTAGTGCACCCCGAGCAGCAACCGGGATGCCCCCACCAACGCCGCCCAGCCAAACAGCAGGGGCGCCCAGAGCGGAAAGCCGGTGGCCAAAATGGTGGCCATCAGAAAAGCGGCGGCGGTGTGGCCGGAAGGGAGGCTGTAGCGATCGGAAGGAGTGATAAAGACCGGCAAGCCGACCGGCCGTTGCCGTTTCAGGCTGTTTTTCAGCAGCAGATAGAGGGGCAGTTCGATGGCGAAGGCAAGCAGCGCCAGTCGCACCAGCTCCCGCTCTGCCTCCCCCTGCCACCAGAGCAGGGCGGCCAGCACAGCGTAAAGCGGGCCATCGCCGGTGCGGGAAATGAGACGACTCACCCTCGCCTGCTGCCGGTTGTAGCCGTGAAGCAGGCAGATCCGGCACACCTGCAGGTCCCATTGCTGGATCTTGTTCATATCCCCTCCTTCCCTGAATTCTGCTTGCAGAGTAAGAAAGCGGGATGACGTTACGTTGAACAAGGGATAACAGATTTATGAAAAAAGGGCCGAATGGCCCTTTTTAATCTCGATGTTGCGGCAAAATCAGTGGCTGCCGCGCAGACCGGTCTCCATCAGACGGCAATTGTGGTCCGCCAGACGGGCCATGAAGTGCTCATCCACTTTCAGGCCAAACACCTGCTCGTAGAGATCTTTCATCACGAACGGCTGCCACATCATGCTGAGGAAGGAGATCTTCAGCATGTCGGGATCCAGGTTGTCACCCAGCTCACCGTTGGACTTCATGGTTTCCAGCAGGGCATCGAACTGCGGCAGCTGGCGTTCCAGCAGACGGTTCAGCACAAAATCCCGGCCCGGGCTCTTCTCAGTCGACAATGCGCTGGAGATGGCAGAGGTCAGCTCGCTGTTGGGCGCCATCACCTGATAGTAGGTGTTGAGCAGCTCGTTGAGGCTGTGATTGCTGTGTTCATCTTGCCAGGCATGGTCGAGGGGTTCGGCGACATCGCCCAACACCGCCTTGTAAAGACCCTCTTTACTGCCGAAGTAGTAGTGGATCATTGCCAGATTGGAGCCAGCAAGCTCCGCGATTTCGCGTGTAGTTACCTTGCTATAGGGAGTATTGAGAAAACGCTCACGGGCGGCAGCAAGCAACTTGTCACGAATGTCAGAACGTCCGACCGGACGACCAGGTCTACGTTTTTCCATTTAACACCTCAGATAATTCAGCCAATGCTGATAAGTCGATCTGGTTGTGCAGAGAATAGAGCACAGCAGGAATGACCAGATAATCGGTCATGGGCCGAATATGGGACAAGGAAATTTGCAATCCTTTACAATCCGATTAAATACGTCAGCAGATTGCCCCTGACCTTCCGTGTTGACACAGCATAAAAATCTCGATATTGGTAAAAGCGTTATCGACTGGAAGGAATAACAACGTCATGCGTATTGCCACCCCGCTACTACTAATCTCCCTAATCGCGTTAACTCGCGCGGGATCCTTGTAGCCGGGCTAAGGCATAGCCGGAATTTACAAAAACCCGTGCACCCTGCACGGGTTTTTTTTATGCCGCCGCAGGATGCACGTTACCGAACTTAGGAAGAGGGAAGTCACATGTCAGATCGGGTCATCATATTCGACACCACCTTGCGTGATGGTGAGCAGGCCCTGGCGGCCAGTTTGACCGTCAAGGAGAAGCTGCAGATCGCCCAGGCGCTGGAGCGGCTCGGTGTCGACGTCATGGAGGTGGGCTTCCCGGTCTCTTCTCCCGGCGATTTTCAATCGGTGCAGACCATCGCCCGCCACATCAAAAACAGCCGGGTCTGCGCCCTCGCCCGCGCCCTGCCCAAGGATATCGACGCCGCCGGCGAAGCCTTGCGGGTCGCCGAGGCGTTTCGCATCCACACCTTTATATCCACCTCCTCCATCCATGTGGAGAGCAAGCTGAAAAAGAGCTTCGAGGATGTGCTGGAGATGGGGGTCGGCGCCATCAAGCACGCCCTGCGCTACACCGATGATGTGGAGTTCTCCTGCGAGGATGCGGGCCGCACGCCGATCGACAATCTCTGCCGCATGGTGGAGGCCGCCATCAAGGCGGGGGCCCGTACCATCAATATCCCCGATACCGTGGGCTACACGGTGCCGACCGAGTTCTCCGGCATCATCCATACCCTGTTCAACCGGGTGCCCAACATCGACAAGGCGATCATCTCGGTCCACTGCCACGACGATCTGGGGCTCTCGGTGGCCAACTCCATCGGCGCGGTGCAGATGGGTGCCCGCCAGATCGAGTGCACCATCAACGGCATCGGCGAGCGGGCGGGCAACTGCTCGCTGGAAGAGGTGGCGATGATCCTCAAAACCCGCGCCGACCTGCTCGGGGTGCAAACTAATATCCGCCACAACGAAATTCATCGCACCAGCACGCTGGTCAGCCAGCTGTGCAACATGCCGGTGCAACCCAACAAGGCGATCGTCGGGGCCAACGCCTTCTCCCACAGCTCCGGCATCCATCAGGATGGGGTGCTCAAGGCGAAAAATACCTACGAAATCATCACTCCCGAGAGCATCGGCCTGACCCAGAACAACCTCAACATGACCTCCCGCTCCGGCCGCCACGTCATCAAGCACCGGATGGAGTCCATGGGCTACGCCGAGAGCAGCTACGACCTCGACCACCTCTACGGCAAGTTCCTGACCCTGGCCGACAAGAAGGGGCAGGTGTTCGACTACGACCTCGAAGCGCTGGCCTTCTTCAGCCAGATCCACGAAGAGCCGGAACACTTCAAGCTGGAGTATCTCGGAGTGCAGAGTGGCAGCTCGGTGCTGGCCACCGCCTCGGTCAAACTGAAGGTGGGTCAGGATCTGATCTGTGAAGCGGCCACCGGCAATGGCCCGGTGGATGCGGTCTACCAGTGCATCAACCGCATCACCGGCTATGAGATCCGCATCGATAAATATGCTCTCAAGAGCAAGGGCGAAGGGGAAGATGCCCTCGGTCAGGTCGATATCGTCGCCGAGTACAAGGGGCGCAAATTCCACGGCATGGGGCTGGCCACCGACATCATCGAATCCTCGGCCCACGCCCTGCTCCATGTGATCAACAGCATCTGGCGCGCCGATCAGGTGGCCGAGCAGATGGAACGCAATAACAGCATCAAATCAGAAACCGTCTGAGCCGAACTGGGTACCAAACAGACGGAATGGAATGACAGCATCAAATCGGAAACCGTCTGAGCAGGACTCGCAGCCACACAGACGGCATGGAATGACAACATCGGGACGGGGAACGTCTGAACCGGGAACCGCGCGCAGCGTCGGGGAAACCGGACAGAGGGATCTCAAAGACAATATCAGGATGGAGAGTGTATGAGCAGTTATCGGATCGCAGTATTGCCGGGTGACGGTATTGGCCCTGAAGTGATGGCCGAGGCAATCAAGGTGCTGGAGAAGGTGCAGGCCCGGTTCGGCCTCGCCTTCGAGTATGATCACCACGACGTGGGCGGCATCGCCATCGACAACCACGGCACCCCGCTGCCGCAAAGCACCATCAAAGGTTGTGAGGCGGCCGATGCCGTGCTGTTTGGCTCGGTGGGCGGCCCGAAATGGGAACATCTGCCCCCCAACGATCAGCCGGAACGTGGCGCCCTGCTGCCCCTGCGCGCCCACTTCAAGCTGTTCTGCAACCTGCGACCAGCCCGCATCTACACCGGTCTGGAGCAGTTCTCCCCCCTGCGCGCCGATATCTCCGATCGCGGTTTTGACATCGCCTGTGTGCGCGAGCTGACTGGCGGCATCTACTTCGGCCAGCCCAAGGGACGCGAGGGAGAAGGGGCGAACGAGAAGGCGTTCGATACCGAGGTGTACCACCGCTTCGAAATCGAGCGCATCGCCAAGATAGCCTTCGAGTCCGCCCGGGTACGCAAGGCCAAGGTCACCTCCATCGACAAGGCCAACGTGCTCGCCTCCTCCATCCTGTGGCGTGAGGTGGTGACGCAAGTCGCCAAGTCCTATCCGGACGTAGCCCTCAACCATATGTATATCGACAACGCCACCATGCAGCTCATCAAGGATCCGTCCCAGTTCGATGTGCTGCTCTGCTCCAATTTGTTCGGTGACATCCTCTCCGACGAGTGCGCCATGATCACCGGCTCCATGGGGCTGCTCCCCTCCGCTAGCCTCAACGAATCGGGTTTCGGCCTGTTCGAACCGGCCGGTGGTTCGGCCCCGGATATCGCCGGCAAAGGGATTGCCAACCCCATCGCCCAGATCCTCTCCGCCGCCCTGATGCTGCGCTACAGCCTGGGCCAGGAAGCCGCAGCTCAAGCCATTGAGCAGGCCGTGGCCCAGACCCTGGCCGAGGGTTACTTCACCGCCGACCTGCATCAGGCCAGCGCCCGCCATCCGGTGCAGAGCACGTCCGAGATGGGTAGCCAGATCGCCGCCCGGATCTGAGCCGCATAACAGAGAACAAGGAAGAGAGAAGCAATGGCCAAGACCCTCTATCAGAAAGTATTCGACGCCCACGTGGTACGGGAAGTGGAAGGGGAGACCCCCCTCATCTACATCGACCGCCATCTGGTGCATGAAGTGACCAGCCCGCAAGCATTCGACGGCCTGCGCGCCATGAATCGCCAGCTGCGCCGCCCGGATCTGACCTGGGCCACCATGGATCACAACGTATCCACCACTACCAAGGACATCGCCGCCTCCGGCGAGATGGCCCGCATCCAGATGGAGACGCTGGCCGACAACTGCAAGGCGTTCGGGGTTCGCCTCTACGATCTCAACCACAAATATCAGGGGATCGTCCATGTGATGGGCCCCGAGCTCGGCATTACCCTGCCCGGCACCACCATCGTCTGCGGTGACTCCCACACCGCCACCCACGGCGCCTTCGGCTCGCTGGCATTCGGCATCGGCACCTCCGAAGTGGAGCATGTGATGGCGACCCAGACCCTGAAACAGGGCCGCGCCAAGACCATGCGCATTTCGGTCAACGGCAAGCTGGCCGAGGGCATCAGTGCCAAGGACGTGGTGCTGGCCATTATTGGCAAGGTCGGCCATGCCGGCGGTACCGGCTATGTGGTGGAATTCGCCGGCGAGGCCATCGAAGGCCTCACCATGGAAGGGCGGATGACGGTGTGCAACATGGCCATCGAGCTGGGCGCCAAAGCGGGGATGATTGCCCCCGACCAGACCACCATCGACTACATCCGTGGCAAGGAGTTTGCCCCCAAGGGCGAGGTACTGGAGCAGGCCATCGCCTACTGGCAGAGCCTCAAGAGCGACGAAGGTGCCCGCTTCGATGCAGAGGTAGTGCTGGACGCTGCCGACATCGCTCCCCAGGTCACCTGGGGCACCAACCCGGGTCAGGTGATTGCCGTCAATGAACCGATTCCGGCGCCGGAATCCTTTAGCGATCTGATGGAGCAGCAGTCCGCCCGCAAGGCTCTGGCCTACATGGATTTGCAACCGGGCCAGAAGCTCTCCGACGTTGCCATCGACAAGGTGTTCATCGGCTCGTGCACCAACAGCCGCATCGAGGATCTGCGTGCTGCCGCCGCCATCGCCCGCGGTCGCAAGGTCGCCGCTGGCGTGCAGGCGCTGGTGGTGCCGGGCTCCGAACAGGTGAAGGCCCAGGCCGAAGCCGAGGGGCTGGACAAGATCTTCATCGAGGCAGGCTTTGAGTGGCGCCTGCCCGGCTGCTCCATGTGTCTGGCCATGAACAACGACAGGCTGCAACCGGGGGAGCGCTGCGCCTCCACCAGCAACCGCAACTTCGAAGGGCGTCAGGGCCGCGCCGGCCGCACCCATCTGGTCAGCCCGGCCATGGCCGCCGCTGCCGCCGTCACCGGCCGCTTCGCCGACATTCGCGCACTGTAAGAGGACATTTCGATGACAGGATTCAAACAGCATACAGGGATCGTCGTCCCCCTCGACAGCGCCAACGTCGACACCGACGCCATCATTCCCAAGCAGTTTTTGCAGAAGGTCAACCGCATCGGTTTTGGCAAGCACCTGTTCCACGACTGGCGCTTTCTGGACGATGCCGGCCAGCAGCCCAACCCCGAGTTTGTACTGAACCAGCCGCAATTCGCCGGTGCCAGCATTCTGCTGGCCCGCGAGAACTTCGGCTGCGGGTCTAGTCGCGAGCACGCCCCCTGGGCGCTGGCCGACTACGGCTTCAAGACCATCATAGCCCCGAGCTTTGCCGACATTTTCTACGGCAACGCCATCAACAACGGCATGGTACCGGTGCGTCTGAAGGAGGAGGAGGTCGATGCCCTGTTCCAGCTGGTGGCCGCCAAACCGGGCATCGAGATCGAGGTGGATCTGGAAGCCAATCAGGTACGTGCAGGTAGCCTCTGCTTCGGTTTCGAGATCGATGAATTCCGCCGTTACTGTCTGCTCAACGGCTTGGATGCCATCGGCCTGACCCTGCAGCACGAGGCCGCCATCAGCGCCTTTGAGGCGAAGCAGCCGAGCTGGATTTAACGCGCCAGTTGCAAAAAAACGAGTAGAATCAACAGGGAGCTTCGGCTCCCTGTTTTACTGTCCGCTACGCTTCCCACTTTGGGCCACCGGAACTGGCCCGTGCCACAGGAAAGGATGATGAAGAGACCGACGGCAATTCCTCTGCTCTGTGCCCTGCTGCTTGCCCTGCCTGCGGGTGCCAGCCAAACCAGCTTCAACAACAGCCTCGGCCAGATCAGCGTCGGCTGGCAAGATAGCGAAGGCAAACCCCAACAGCTCACCTACCGGCTCGAACAGGGCAAGTTGCCGCCCCTTATCGCCTATCGCCCGGCCAGAATGCAGGAGGAGGTGTTGCAGGTGTTGCTGCGGGAGGTGCGCCAGAACTACCCCGAGGTGCAGTTCACCCTCGCCCGTCCCTCGCTGGAGCTGCATCTGAAAAGCCGCAATCAGGACAAGGCGCGCGAGGCGATGGCCTTTCTGCAGTCCAAGCGGAGCAAAGAGGAGCAGGCGTGGCTGACCAAACACTACTTCCAGTACTTCAACACCCCGGACGGGCAGCTGGCGGTGAAGCAGGATCATGTGCGCATCGCGCTGGAGAGTCGCAGCGGGCTGGCTCCGCTGGCGGATCAACTCAAGCAGCAGGGCAGCACCGAAACGGAAGCGCGCCAGAAGACCGTGGCCCATATGCTCACCTTTATCCAGAGCATCCCCTATCAGCAGCTCGACAGCCTGAACGGCAGGCAGGGCAAGGGATTTCTCCCGCCCCGTCAGGTGCTGGAGCAGAACCGGGGGGACTGCGACAGCAAGGTAACCCTGATGGCCGCCATGCTGGCCCAGCTCTTTCCGGAGCTGAAACAGGCCATGGTGTTCGTCCCCGGCCATGCCCTGCTGGCCGTTGACCTGCCCGCCAAGCCGGGGGATGTGACCCTCAACTGGCAGGGGCAGAACTACCTGCTGCTCGAACCTACCGGTCCCGCCACCTTGCCTGCGGGCCAAATAGCATCGACCAGCAAAACGCTGGTCGATAGCAAGCAGTTGAGTGTGCAGCTGGTTCAGGAGAAAGGCTAATCCCCTCCCTCTACCGATGGGGAGAGAGGATTAACCCTGAGGCAGAAACTCTACCGCCAGCAGCAACCCGCTCTCCTCCTCCAGCACCCGGATAATACGGGCATGGGCTTCAAAGGGAGGCAACAGGTTGTTGTTGGTGGCAAGACTGATCCGGATGGGCTGATTGATGTCGAGCTGGTGTTCAGAGACCGCAATCCCCATGCCGTTGGCACTGAGATCCCGGCAGATCCCCTCCAGCACCAGCTGCTGCTGATAGACGGTGACCGGAGCATTGATGACCATGCGCGCAAAGGCACGCCTTTCCTTGGTATTGGTAAGCACGCGAACATCCTCTGTTGGGTGGGCGTCATCTCATGGGTATTGCACAATTGTGCTGGTCTACCCAAAAGAACGTTAATACAATGCGGTTCGTTTCTCAAACGGGGTGCGGTTTACCGCTGAGATTATACCCGTGTACCTGATCCAGATAATGCTGGCGGAGGAATTTGAGGCATGGCGCTCATTTTTTGCGCCCTCACCCGCTGGCACCTCGTTATTAACAAGTAATAGGGAGTGCCACCCATGAAGACCCTGCTGCTGGTCACCACCGGCCTGCTGTCGGCCAATGTGTTCGCCGCCGACACCCTCACCGTCTACACCTACAGCTCCTTCACTGCCGAGTGGGGTCCGGGGCCCAAGATCAAACAGGCCTTCGAGAAAGCGTGCGACTGCACCCTCAATCTGGTTCCCCTCGAAGATGGGGTCGCCATCCTCAACCGGCTGCGGCTGGAGGGCAACCACAGCAAGGCCGATCTGGTGCTGGGGCTCGACGATGCTCTCATCAGCGAAGCCAAGCAGAGCGGCCTGTTCGCCCCCCACCCCGCCAAGCTGGATGGCATCAAGGTGCCGGGTGGCTGGCAGGATGACACCTTCGTCCCCTACGACTACGGCTACTTCGCTTTCGTCTATGACAAGGACAAACTCAAGCAACCACCCAAGAGCCTGAAAGAGCTGGTGGAGCGGCCCGATCTCAAGGTGATCTATCAGGATCCCCGCACCTCCACCCCGGGGCAGGGGCTGATGCTGTGGATGAAGTCTGTCTACGGCGACAAGGCTCCTGCCGCCTGGGCCGAGCTTGCCAAAAAGACGGTCACCGTCACCAAGGGGTGGTCAGAGGCCTATGGCATGTTCCTCGATGGTGAAGCGGACATGGTGCTCTCCTACACCACCTCTCCGGCCTATCACCTGATTGCCGAGAACAAGCCCCAGTATCAGGCTGCCGCCTTCGAGGAGGGTCACTACCGTCAGGTAGAAGTGGCCGCCAAGCTGAAGAGCGCCAAACAGGAGAAGCTGGCTGACCAGTTCCTGCAATTTATGGTTAGCCCCGCCTTCCAGCAGGAAATCCCGACCGGCAACTGGATGTATCCGGTTATCGACACGCCGCTGCCCAAGGGCTTCGAGCAGATGATCACCATAGCCAAGCCGCTCGCCTTCAGCAGCGATGAGGTGGCCGCCAATCGCAAAGGGTGGATCCGCGAGTGGCTGCAAGCCGTCACCCAGTGAGCCTTCATCTGAAACCACAGGCTCGTCCCCTCTGGTGGTTGCCGGGCAGTGCAGCCACCCTGTTGATCCTGCTGTTATCCCTCGGGCCGCTGGTGGCACTGTTGTGGCAGGCCGGTTCGCTGGCCCCGCGCACTTTGCTGGCAGACCCCTATCTGCGCCATGTGCTGGGCTTCAGTCTGGGGCAGGCACTGCTCTCCACCCTGCTCAGTCTCGGGCTGGCCATTCCGGTGGCCCGCGCGCTGGCGCGGCGCCGTTTCATTGGCCGAACCCTGCTGATCAAGCTATTTGGCCTCTCGCTGGTACTGCCGGTCATCATCGCCATCTTCGGTATCGTGGCTGTCCACGGCAAACAGGGATGGCTGCCGCAGCTGCTGCGCACCTTGGGGCTGGATCCCGGCAACTATCTCTACGGCCTGTTCGGTATCCTGCTGGCCCACGTCTTCTTCAACATGCCGCTGGCGGCACGCCTGATGCTGCAGAGCATAGAGAGCATCCCCGAATCGAGCTGGCGCCTCGCCAGCCAGCTCGGCATGCGCTCATCCCACATCTTCCGGCTGCTGGAGTGGCCGCTTATTCGCGGCATATTGCCGGGGCTGGCCAGCCTCATCTTTATGCTCTGCTTCACCAGCTTCACTACCGTGCTGGCGCTGGGGGGCGGGCCGAAATCGACCACCCTGGAGGTGGCAGTCTATCAAGCGCTACGCTTTGACTTCGATCTCGCCACCGCGGGCGGATTGGCGCTGGTGCAGCTCATCCTGACCGCCGCCCTGCTCGCCCTGCAGCACAAGCTGCAGAGCCCCCCGGCCAGCAGGGTGACACCCCGTCGCCCCTGCCTGCGACCGGATCGCCATCAGCCGGGCACGGCCGTGGTGGATCTCCTCTCGCTCAGCATCGGGCTCGCCATCTTTCTGCCACCGTTGCTTGCCATCGTAGTGGCAGGCCTTCAACCCGGCCTGCTGACAGCGCTCACCTCAAGCAAACTGTGGCAGGCGAGCGGCCAGTCGCTGCTGATTGCGCTGGCGGCAGGCACCCTGGCGACCCTGCTCGGTAGCGGCCTGCTGCTCACGAGCCGTCACCTCAAGGTACGCACCCGCCAGCAGCGAGCTGCCGCCCTTTGGGAGGCCAGCGGTTCGATGATCCTGATGCTCCCGGCGGTGGTGCTCTCCACCGGTCTCTTTATCCTGTTTATGCCGTTCGCCGATGTGTTCGCCCTCGGCCCCTGGCTGGTGGTGCTGGTCAACGCCCTGATGGCGCTACCCTACGTGCTGCGCACCCTCTCCGCCCCCATGCAGCTGGTGGTGCGCCAATACGACCGGCTGGCGGATAGCTTGGGGGTACGCGGCCTGCATCGCCTGCGGCTGGTGGAGTGGCCGCTGCTGCGCCGCCCGCTGGCACTGGCGATGGCACTGTCGATGATCCTCTCGCTGGGGGATCTCGGTGCCATCGCCATGTTTGGCAGTCAGGAGCTCACCACCCTGCCCTGGCTGCTCTATCAGCAGCTCGGCAGCTATCGATTGACCGAGGCGGCCGCCACCGCTCTGCTGCTGCTCACACTCTGTTTCTCCCTGTTCTGGCTGGTGGAGCGGGGTCTTGGAGGAAAACATGCTGAACATTGATATGCTTGCGACCAGCTACCCCGACTGGCGCGTCAGCTTCAGCGCGACCCTGCCCAAGGGAGAGATCACCGCACTGATCGGCCCAAGCGGCGCAGGTAAATCGACCCTGCTCGGGATGATCGCCGGATTCGTGCCGGTGGAGTCGGGCCGCCTCAGCTTCGATGGCGAAGATCTGCTGCCGCTGGGCCCGGCCGAGCGACCAGTCACCACCCTGTTTCAGGATCACAACCTGTTCCTCCATCTGTCGGTGTTCGACAATATCGCCATCGGCTTGCACCCGGGTCTGCGCCTGAGTGCCGCCCAGCGGGCACAGGTAAACGAGGCGGCCGAGCGGGTTGGTCTTGGCGAGATGCTAAGCCGCCTGCCTGAACAGCTCTCCGGCGGCCAGCAGCAGCGAGTCGGACTGGCTCGCGCGCTGGTGCGCGGCAAACCGCTGTTGCTGCTGGATGAGCCCTTCTCTGCCCTCGATCCCGCCCTGCGCCGGGAGATGCTGGCGGAAGTGGCACGCCTCGCCTGCGAACAGGGCATTACCGTACTGATGGTCTCCCACAATCCGGAAGATGCCCAGCTTATCGCCGATCAGGTGCTGTTTGTCGACGAGGGGCGCATCGCCCTGCATGGAAAGCCGGATATTCTGCAACACAGCAAGCACCCGGGGCTGCTACGCTACCTTGGCCAATAGCCCTTGGCCCAAGACTGTGCCGAGATCAAAAAGGGGAAGCCGATTGGCTTCCCCTTTTCATGCAAACGTATTGGGTGAAATTAGAGGTTCTCCTCGGCAAAGGAGGCCAGTCGGCTGCGCACCACGCCATTGAGGAAAATGTTGGCACTGCCGTCAAAATCCTTGAAACGCTCGACAATGTAGGTGAGACCCGAGGTCACCGGACTCAGGTAGTTGGAGTCGATCTGGGCCAGGTTACCGGAGCAGACGATCTTGGTGCCTTCGCCGCAGCGGGTGATGATGGTCTTGATCTGGGATGCGGTCAGGTTCTGGCATTCATCCAGCAATACGAAGGTGTTCTGGATGCTGCGCCCGCGCATAAAGTTGACCGATTTGAACTGGATGTTGGCCTTCTCCATGATGTAGCTGAGCGAGCCGCTCATGTTCTCGTCCTGCTTGTGCAGCACCTCCAGGGTGTCGGTCACCGCCGCCAGCCAGGGCATCATCTTCTCCTCTTCGGTGCCGGGCAGGAAGCCGATGCTTTCGGCAATTTCCGGGGTATTCCGGGTGACGATCACCTTCTCGTAAATGCCCTTCTCAATCACCAACTCCAGCGCAGCAGCCATGGCCAGCAAGGTCTTGCCGCAACCCGCCGGGCCGGTCAGGATAACCAGATCGATGTGCGGATCGAGCAGTGCATCCAAAGCCATCCCCTGATAGACATTCTTGGGATGGACACCCCACGCCTTGCGGGACATCAGCCGCTCGCGGCCCAGATCCTTGATGCGGATCTTGTTGCCATCGTGGCTGAGTACCCGGGCGGCGAAGAAATTCTCTTCATCCACCAGATACTGGTTTACGTGAACCCCTTCCAGCAGATTGGCATCGATCACATGGATGGTGTCGCGGCCATGGGTCTCGCTCTCGCACTCGCCGACGCGCTCCCAGAAGCTGCCGGGCACTACCTGAAAGCCCTTGGCCAGGAGGCGGATATCGTCGATCAGCTGGTCGCTACGGTAATCTTCAACGTGAGCAAGCCCGGCCCCCTTGGCCTTGAGGCGCATGTTGATGTCTTTGGTGACCAGCACCACCTGACGCTTCAACTCGTGCTTTTGCAGATAGAGGGCCGCGTTGATGATGCGGTTGTCGGCCTCCTTGTCGGTAAACACCTCGGCATCCTGCGGCAGATGGTGATCGCTGAAGATGCAGATATTGCCGCTCGCTTCGCCAGCCAGCGGAACGCCTTGGGTGATCTGATCCGGGGTTGCATCGCGGAACACATCTTCCAGCGCACGAATGGCCACCCGCGCGTCGCGGCTGACATCCTTGTTGCGATCCTTGATGTTATCGAGCTCTTCCAGCACCGTCATGGGGATGAGCACGTCGTGCTCTTTGAAGGAGTAGATAGCGAGGGGTTCGTGAAGCAGAACGTTGGTATCCAGGATAAACAGCTTTCGGTCCGTATTGTCCATAAGCATCCTCCTTGGCACTGAAGGGCCACGTGTGTGAATCTCAGATGTCATTGAAACCACACGGCCGTGACAGTTTTATTACCCTCAACGCTACGCCCGATTTTACTATCGCGCAACAAATCACTTGGCCGCCTGATTGGATTGCGCATAAAAACAGCAATAAAAAGACCGGCACTGTGGCCGGTCTGTTTTCTATCGTTCAACTACTTGGGCATGTTTGTCAGCCGCACTTGGAGTCGCCACAGTTGAGGCAGGTCATGCAACCATCCTTCAGCACCAGCGCCTTGGTGTGGCACTTGTAGCAGAGCGCGGCATTGGCCGGGAAACCACTGCTCGCCTGCTGCTCTTCAGCCTCCTGAGCGGCTTTCAACTCGGCCTGCTTCTCGGCCAGAAACGCCTGCTGATGCTCGTCCAGTCCCGGCGCCTTGAGCATGCCGATCTCGGTGAGATGGCTCTCGATCACGTTGCCAATTTCGGCGATCAGCGATGGCACATACTTGCCCTTGTTCCAGTAGCCGCCCTTGGGATCAAACACCGAGCGCAGCTCCTCCACCAGGAAGGTGACATCCCCCCCCTTGCGGAATACGGCGGAAATAATGCGGGTCAGCGCCACGATCCACTGGTAGTGCTCCAGGCTCTTGGAGTTGATGAAGATCTCGAACGGACGGCGGGTTTCGTGCACCGTGCCCTCGTTGAGAATGATGTCGTTGATGGTGATGAACAGCGAGTGCTCGGAGACATGCTCCGGCGTCTTCAGCTTGTAGGTGGTTCCCATCAGTCGCTCCGGACGCAGCACGGTTTCATGCATGTGCACCACGTCATCCTGCGCAGAGAGATCTTCTTGCGGCTCATCCTTGGTACGCACCTTGTAGGCGACGATTTTCTTGTCGATCTTCTTGACCATAATGTCGTTCTCAGAATTTACCGTAATAGCCTTCTTTCAAGGCGTCGTAGAGGTTGGCGGCCGTATGCAGCTCGCCATCGTATTCGATCTCTTCGTTCCCCTTGACGGAGATGACGGAGCCATCCTCCAGAGTGAACTCATAGAGGGTGTTCTCCAGATCCTTCTCCTTCACCAGCACGCCCTGGAAGGCCTCCGGATTGAAGCGGAAGGTGGTGCAGCCCTTGAGACCGGAGTCCGAGGCATACATGTAAATGTCCTTGAACTGCTCGAACGGGAAATCGGTCGGCACGTTGGCAGTCTTGGAGATGGAAGAATCGATCCAGCGCTGGGCCGCAGCCTGAATGTCCACATGCTGCGCCGGGCTGATGTCATCGGCAGTAATGAAATAGTCCGGCAGACGGCTCGCGTCATCATCGGCATAGGGCATGGCGGCCGGATTCACCAGCTCGCGATAGGCCAGCAGCTCGAAGGAGTAGACATCGACGCTCTCCTTGCTCTTCTTGCCCGGCTTGATGACGTTGCGGCTGTAGTGGTGGGCAAAGCTCGGCTCGATGCCGTTGCTGGCGTTGTTGGCCAGGGACAGGGAGATAGTGCCGGTGGGTGCAATACTGCTGTGGTGAGTGAAACGCCCACCCACTTCCGCCAGCTCGGCGACCAGCGCAGGATCCACTTCGGCAACCTGCTGCATATAACGGCTATAACGAGCGTGCAGCACCTTGCCCTTCACCTTGTCACCCACCTTGATGCCATCAGCCGCCATTTCCGGGCGCAGACGCAGCATCTTGCCAGTCACTTCAAACTCCTGCTCCATGATGGGGGCCGAGCCTTTCTCCTTGGCCAGACGCAGGGACTCCTGCCAGCCGGTCATCGCCAGCTCCTGAGATACCTGCTCGGTAAAGGCGACGGACGCGGCAGAACCGTACTTGATCTGCAGCATGGCCAGGGTCGAACCAAGCCCCAGGAAACCCATGCCGTGCCGGCGCTTGGCTGTGATCTCCTCGCGCTGTTTGGCCAGCGGCAGTTGGTTAATCTCCACCACGTTGTCGAGCATGCGGGTGAAGATGGCTACCACCTTGCGAAACGCCTGCCAATCGAACGCCGCGTTTTCAGTAAAAGGGTCGCGCACAAACTTGGTCAGATTGACCGAGCCCAGCAGACAGGCACCGTAGGGCGGCAACGGCTGCTCGCCACAGGGGTTGGTCGCGCGGATCTCTTCACAGAACCAGTTGTTGTTCATCTGGTTGACCTTGTCGATCAGGATGAAGCCGGGCTCTGCATAGTCATAGGTGGAGGTCATGATGACATTCCACAGCTTGCGGGCTGGCATGGTCTTGTAGACCTTGCAGGCGACCTGCCCCAACTCGTTGAATACAACCCCTTCCTTGTTGGGCCAGTCGGCCCATAGCACCTGAGCGGGATCATCCAGCGCAATGCCATCCTGCTCCACCTCTTTGGCGGTGTAGGGGAAGATCAGCGACCAGGGGGCATCCTCTTTCACCGCCTTGACGAAATCTTCGGTGATGAGCAGAGAGAGGTTGAACTGACGCAGGCGGCCATCTTCACGCTTGGCCTGTATAAACTCGATCACATCGGGATGGCGGATATCCATGGTGCCCATCTGGGCGCCGCGACGGCCACCGGCTGACGAGACGGTGAAACACATCTTGTCATAGATATCCATGAAGGAGAGCGGGCCGGAAGTGTAGGCACCGGCACCGGAGACAAAAGCACCGCGCGGGCGCAGGGTCGAGAAGTCATATCCGATGCCGCAACCGGCTTTCAGGGTCAGACCGGCCTCGTGCACCTTGCCGAGGATATCGTCCATCGAATCTTCGATGGTACCGGAAACAGTACAGTTGATGGTTGAAGTAGCAGGCTTGTGCTCAAACGCCCCCGCATTGGAGGTGATGCGCCCCGCCGGAATGGCCCCATTGCGCAGCGCCCACAGGAACGGCTCATACCAGGCCTCAGGCTCCAGCTCCTGCTCTGCCAACGCACGGGCTACCCGCTGGTAAGTCTCATCGATAGAGCTGTCGATGGGAGTACCATCCTTGCTCTTGAGGCGATACTTGCTATCCCAAATCTCGAGGGACGTTTCCTGCATGGGGATAAGGCGGGAGCCAAGCTCACTCTCCAGCACCGGGTTCGATTTAGCCATTTTCAATCAACCTTATGTGAATGCATCAACATCATGACAACAGCATAAAACACAACTAATGGTGCCATCTAAAATTAATGGCACAACATATAGTACACCTGATGCCATGAGGGCGCCGATTCTAACCTAAAAAAATGCCCCGGCCAGCAGATTTCTGGGCCAGGGCACTTAACTGATTAATTTGCTGAGAGATTTAACACTCAGAGATAGATCAGGGCTTCTTGACGTAAACGGACGGCGTTTCACCCGCCATATTCAGATAGAACTCGTAGACGCCATCAGCATCCGGTGAGAACTTCATGTCCTCATACTTGGAGCAGGGGTTTACCGGCACCGCCTCACCACCCAACACGGCAACACCATCACTCGGGCTCTTGTAACCAAAGTTGGTCCCGCAGCTCCAGCCTGAATCAGCAAACTTGAACTTGTAGGGGGCCCACTCTTTCTTGAGAGTGCCTTTGGCCATATAGAGTTTGTCGGCCACCTTGACAACCTTGCTTTCATCAGTCGCCATCCAGTCGTTCATCTCCCCGCGCAGGTAGATGGACTTGCCACCGAAATCGCCGTTGTCTGCCCCAGCCTGCTCTGCACCACCATTGGATGCGCAACCGCCTAATACCAGGGTTCCCGCCGCCAGCATCATCGTTACTGTTCTTTTGAACATGGGTCTATTCCTTAAATTATTGTGATTCCTTGGTCCATCCATGTGGACTGAAGAATTAAACCAGAGTAGGTATCACAAGAAAGGTAGAGGCATCACATTCTGTACTTTTTGTATCCAACACATTGAACTGGTGAGCAAATATCGAACAGAAAAAGAGGTCTTTTTGGGGCTTTAGAAGGGTAATCAATGAATGACAAGAAGGGGAAAGTCTAATAATCCGGCGACGTGCTGAATTGCAGGCAATAAAAAACCCCGCTCGATGAGCGGGGTTTCTTGTATTGGGTGCCTGGCAGTGTCCTACTCTCGCATGGCGAATGCCACACTACCATCGGCGCTACCGCGTTTCACTTCTGAGTTCGGCATGGGATCAGGTGGTTCCACGGCGCTATGGCCGCCAGGCAAATTCTTCAATCTTGGAAAGCTGACGTGAATAACAACTTAGCTAGTTTGCCTTGTCACTATCACTGAATTTGAGTAGTTCGTTCATTCGCTACAAGGCC
>NZ_JBFODP010000014.1:0-64647 GCF_040908375.1 Aeromonas sp. R2-3
CTGATCCCATGCCGAACTCAGAAGTGAAACGCGGTAGCGCCGATGGTAGTGTGGCATTCGCCATGCGAGAGTAGGACACTGCCAGGCACCCAATTTCAAGATTACGCCCAGCGTGGTCTTTACCGGTTAGTGTGCTGATATGGCTCAGTCGGTAGAGCGCATCCTTGGTAAGGATGAGGTCCCCAGTTCGATTCTGGGTATCAGCACCATTAAATAGAAAGCCTCCCTGAAAAGGGAGGCTTTTTTGCATCTGTCATTTTTGTGATATCCCCTTACATTCCCTATTTCCGCAACCCCCTCTGCTTGCAGTCGACAAAGTTTATCTGCTGATTTGAGTCCTAATGTGTTACTCATTTGACTGCTATTGATGGTTTTATCCAGGTATTTAACCATGATTGATTGACGTAAAACGTTTTACATGTAAAATCCGGCGCGTTTTGCCTATTACGTGGAGAGAGAGCATGGCGCAGGATAACGAATACTGTTTGGGGGCGGTACCCGCCAAAGGGCGCAAAGGTGTGCTTTCGCTGATGCTGGTGATGCTCGGCCTGACCTTCTTCTCTGCCAGCATGTGGACCGGTGGTGCGCTGGGCACCGGGCTGGTGTTCGATGACTTCATCAAGGCGGTACTTATCGGCAACTTGTTGCTGGGGATCTATACCGCCTGTCTCGGTTATATCGGTGCCTCAACCGGCCTCTCTACCCATCTGCTGGCTCGTTACTCCTTTGGGGTGAAAGGTTCCTGGCTGCCATCCCTGCTGCTCGGCGGTACTCAGGTCGGCTGGTTTGGCGTTGGCGTGGCGATGTTTGCCCTGCCGGTGCAGAAGGCGACCGGCATAGATGTGAACTGGCTGATCGCCATTTCGGGCATGTTGATGACGGTGACCGTCTACTTCGGCATCTCCGCCCTGATGGTGCTGAGCTTTGTGGCCGTACCGGCCATTGCACTGCTTGGCGGCTACTCGGTCTGGCTGGCGGTGACCTCGACCGGTGGCATGGCTGCACTGCAGCAGGTACAACCAAGCAATCCCATCGAGTTCACCACGGCGTTGACCATGGTGGTTGGTTCCTTTATCAGTGCAGGAACCCTGACCGCCGACTTTGTTCGCTTTGGTCGCAAACCCTGGGGCGCCGTCATGATTACCATGGTGGCGTTTTTTTTGGGCAACACTCTGATGTTCGTCTTCGGCGCAGCCGGTGCGGCCGTGACCGGTCAGGCCGATATCTCGGAAGTGATGCTGATGCAGGGACTGCTGATCCCCGCCATTCTGGTGCTGGGCCTCAATATCTGGACCACCAACGACAACGCGCTCTATGCCTCCGGCCTCGGTTTTGCCAACATTACCGGCCTCAAGAGCAAGCCGCTCAGCGTGATCAACGGCCTCATCGGTACGGCTTGCGCCCTCTGGCTTTACAACAACTTTGTCGGCTGGCTGGCCTTTTTGAGTACGGCAATTCCGCCGATCGGTGGCATTATCATCATGGATTTCCTGCTCAATCGTGAGCGTTACCGTCAGTTTGCCGATCAGCAGTTCGAGACGGTGCGCTGGCAGGCACTGGTAGCAACGGCAGTCGGGGTAGCTGTCGGCAAGTGGCTGCCTGGCATAGTGCCACTCAACGCGGTATTGGGCGCCGCCTTCACCTATTTCATTCTGGTTCGCCTCACCCAGCGGCCGGTTCTGGTACAGGAAGCTAGCAAATGCTGATTCAACATATTCGTTTGGCCGATCGGGAAGGGTTGTGGCAGATCCGCTGTCAGGATGGGGTCATCACCGCAATCGAACCCCATGACGAGCATGCCGTCGCCGGTCGGGTGCTGGACGGGGAGGGCGGTCTGGCGATCGCCCCCTTTATCGAACCCCATATTCACCTCGATACCACCCAGACGGCTGGCGAGCCTAGCTGGAACCTCTCCGGCACCCTGTTCGAGGGGATCGAGCGCTGGGCCGAGCGCAAGGCGCTGCTGACCCATGAGGATGTGAAACAGCGTGCTATCCAGACGCTGAAGTGGCAGATCGCCAACGGCATCCAGTTTGTGCGTACTCACGTCGATGTCTCCGATCCCAATCTGGTCGCGCTCAAGGCGATGCTGGAAGTGCGGGAAGAGATGAAGGAGTGGGTGGAGCTGCAGATCGTCGCCTTCCCGCAGGAGGGGATCCTCTCCTACCCGAATGGCAAGGCATTGCTGGAGGAGGCGCTCAAGCTGGGGGCCGATGTGATCGGTGCTATTCCCCATTTCGAGTTTACCCGAGAATATGGGGTCGAAAGTCTGCACTACATCTTCGATCTTGCCGAGAAGTATCAGGTTCTGGTCGATGTGCACTGTGACGAAATCGATGACGAGCAGTCCCGTTTCATCGAGACGCTGGCGACCTTGGCCTACGAGCGGGGTATCGGTCATAGAGTCACCGCCAGCCACACCACCGCCATGCACTCCTACAACGGCGCTTATGCTTCCCGCCTGTTCCGGCTGCTGAAGATGGCGGACATCAACTTTGTGGCCAATCCGCTGGTGAATATTCACCTGCAGGGGCGGTTCGATACCTATCCCAAACGCCGCGGCATTACCCGGGTGAAGGAGATGCTGGAGGCGAACATCAATGTCTGCTTCGGTCACGACGACGTGTTCGATCCCTGGTATCCCATGGGCACCGCCAACATGTTGCAGGTGCTGCACATGGGGCTGCATGTCTGCCAGATCATGGGCTACGAGCAGATCAACGACGGTCTGAAGCTGATCAGCAGCCACAGCGCCCGCACCCTGAACGTGCAGGATCGTTATGGCATAGAGGTGGGCAAACCGGCCAACCTGTTGATCCTGCCTGCCGACAACGGCTTCGATGCGGTGCGCCGTCAAGTGCCGGTGCGTTACTCGATCCGCCACGGCAAGGTGATTGCCCAGACCCGCCCGGCCCAGACCGAAATCGTGCTGGGTCAGCCCGAGCCCATCGATTTTCGCCGCTGAGATTTCAATCAGGCTGGATGTCGATTAGTTCCGCCTCTGGGCACAAGGGCCGCCATTGCGACATAATGGCGGCCTGACCCTGAGGGAGTGACACCATGCAAACCTGGTTCTATGTTGCTGCAGGGGGTGCCATCGGCGCCTGCCTTCGTTTTGGGATTGCCGAACTGATGACCTTGCTGCTTGGGCGCCACTTTCCTTACGGGACTCTGGTGGTCAACGTGGTGGGCTCTTTCATCATGGGGGTGGCGTTCGCCCTCATCAGCCACGGTCATGTGGTAGAACACCCGATGAAGCCGCTGCTGATGGTGGGGATCCTCGGAGCCCTGACTACTTTCTCTTCCTTTGCCCTCGATACGGTAGTGCTGGCTCAACATGGGGCCTATCTGAAAGCGCTGCTCAATATCGGTCTCAATCTCTTCCTCTGTCTGGCCATGGTGGTGCTGGGCATGCAGTTGGTTGCGAGCCGGGTTTAAGGTGTCCGGACGCCAGTGGCTCTGGTAAACTGGCGGCCATTCTTTGCTCTATGGGTGTTTAAGGGATGTCAGAACAAGCAACGACAACGCATTTTGGCTTTAAAACCGTGGCCGCGACCGAGAAGGAAACTCTGGTAGCAGGTGTCTTCCATTCGGTGGCAGCCAAGTATGATCTGATGAACGATCTGATGTCGTTCGGCATCCACCGCCTGTGGAAGCGCTTCACCATCGACTGTTCCGGTGTGCGCAAGGGCCAGAAGGTGCTGGATCTGGCCGGTGGTACCGGTGACTTGACCGCCAAGTTCTCCCGCATCGTCGGCGAGACCGGTCAGGTGGTACTGGCGGATATCAACGACTCCATGCTGAAAGTGGGCCGCGACAAGCTGCGCAATCTGGGGGTCGCCAACAACGTCTCCTACGTGCAGGCCAATGCCGAGGCGCTCCCCTTCCCGGATAACCACTTCGACGTCATCACCATCGGTTTCGGCCTGCGCAACGTCACCGACAAGGACAAGGCGCTCGCCTCCATGTTCCGGGTGCTCAAGCCGGGTGGCCGTCTGCTGGTGCTGGAGTTCTCCAAGCCGGTCAGCGAAGTGATCGCCAAGTTCTATGATCTCTACTCCTTCAAATTGCTGCCGAAAATGGGCGAAATCGTCGCGAACGACAGTGAAAGCTACAAATATCTGGCAGAGTCCATCCGCATGCACCCGGATCAGCAAACCTTGGCTGGCATGATGGAAAATGTCGGGTTCGAGCAGGTGGAATACTTCAATCTGACTCAGGGTGTGGTCGCCCTGCACCGCGGTTACAAGTTTTAAGGTTGCCTATGCCGATGGATGCCATGGTCACCGCGGTGATCGAAACCAGCCTCAACCAGTTGCTGGCGCTGGACAAACAGAGCCCGGAGCGGCTGCGCAAACTGGTGGGCAAGGTGCTCAAGCTGGAGCTGCGTGAACTCAAGCCGCTCTGGTTCGTCTTCTCCGAGCGTCGGCTGGATGTGCTGGCCCAGCATGAAGGGGAGGCCGATGCGGTGCTCAGCCTGTCGCTGACCGCCCTCGGTCTGCTTAAAGACCCGTCCGCTCTGACCCGCTATATCCGCGAGGAGAAGCTGGATCTGAGCGGTGATCCCCAGCTGGTGCAGGCATTCAGCGTGCTGCTGGGTGAGCTGGATATCGACTGGGAGGAGGAGCTGTCGCGCTATACCGGCGACGTGCTGGCTCACACCCTGTTCAGCGGTGCCCGTCAGGCGCGTCGTCTGGTCGGCCGCGAGCTGTGCCGCACCCGCAGCCAGCTGGCGGAATATCTGACCGAAGAGGCCCGCCTCGCCCCCGGCCCGCTGGAAGTGGCGAGTTTCAACGATGACGTCGAGGTGCTGGCCCAGCAGCTCAAGGCCGTCGAACTGCGGCTGGCCCGCTTCGAACAGCAGGTGACCTGATGACCCCGAAGGAGTTCAAACGCCTCTATCGCATCATCACCATCCTGCTGGAGCAGGGCATCGACGAACTGGTGCCCGCCCGCTATCAACCCTGGCCGGGTCGTCTGGCCCGTCGCTCCCTGTTCTGGCTCAAGAACAAGCAACCGGATCTCAGCCGCGGTGCTCGCATTCGCCTCGCCTTCGAGGCTCTTGGCCCCATATTCATCAAGTTTGGCCAGATGCTCTCGACCCGCCGCGACCTGCTGCCGCCGGATATCGCCGAAGAGCTGGCCTTGCTGCAGGACAGGGTGCCTCCCTTCTGTGGTCAGGCGGCGCGCCAGCAGATCGAGCTGAGCCTGGGTTGTCCCATCGAAACCCTGTTTGACGACTTTGACGAGACGCCGCTGGCGTCGGCCTCCATCGCGCAGGTGCACACCGCCCGCCTGAAGGAGAGTGGCCGCGAGATCGTCATCAAGGTGATCCGCCCCGATATCGAGCCTGTCATCGAGGCCGATCTGCGGTTGATGCAGGCGCTGGCCCGTCTGGTTGCCCGTTTTGTGCCCCAGAGCGCGCGACTGCGCCCCATCGAGGTGGTGGAGGAGTATCGCAAGACCATCCTCGACGAGCTGAATTTGATGCGCGAAGCGGCCAACGCCATCCAGCTACGCCGCAACTTCACCGGCTCCGAAGCGCTCTATGTGCCTGAAATTATCACGGATCTCTGCCGCGAGCAGGTGCTGGTGATGGAGCGCATCTACGGTATTCCGGTCTCCGACATTCCAGCGCTGGAAGCCAACGGCACCAACATGAAGCTGCTGGCCGAGCGCGGGGTCGAGGTGTTCTTCACTCAGGTGTTCCGCGACAGCTTCTTCCATGCCGACATGCACCCGGGCAACATCTTTGTCTCTTACGAACATCCGGAAAACCCGCTCTGGATCGGCATCGACTGCGGCATCGTCGGTACCCTCAACCGGGAAGACAAGCGCTATCTGGCGGAGAACTTCCTCGCCTTCTTCAACCGTGACTATCGCCGCGTGGCGGAGCTGCACGTGGAGTCGGGTTGGGTACCGGCAGACACCAAGGTAGACGAGTTCGAGTTCGCCATTCGCACCGTGCTGGAGCCCATCTTCGAGAAGCCGCTTTCCGAGATTTCGTTCGGTCACGTGCTGCTCAACCTGTTCAACACCGCGCGTCGCTTCCATATGACGGTGCAGCCGCAGCTGGTGCTGCTGCAAAAGACCCTGCTCTATGTGGAAGGGTTGGGGCGTCAGCTCTACCCGCAGCTCGATTTGTGGCAGACCGCCAAGCCGTTCCTCGAGAACTGGATGCACGAACAGGTCGGGCCCAAGTCGGTATTGAACGCCATCAAGGAGAAGGCGCCATTCTGGGCGGAGAAGCTGCCGGAGCTGCCGGAGCTGGTCTATGAGACTCTGCGCCAGACCCGTCATCAGCAGCGTCATTTCGACCAGATGTTTGCCGAGTTCCGCCGTCACAGCCGTCGGCAGGGGCAGGCCCGCTACCTCTTAGGGGTTGGAGCCAGCCTGCTATTGGCGGGTGTATTCTTGCTGACCCAAAAACAACACATTGAGTGGGGACAAGCCAGTCTCGCCGGTGCAGCACTCTGCTGGCTGGTCGGCTGGTTGCGAACCCGTTCCCATTAATCAACAACCGCGCCGTCAGGCGCCTGTTCTGGAGAGAAAATCATGGGTGGTATCAGTATTTGGCAATTGTTGATCATTGCAGTCATCGTCGTGCTGCTGTTCGGTACCAAGAAACTGCGCGGCATTGGCGGTGATCTGGGCGCGGCGGTCAAAGGGTTCAAGAAAGCCCTCTCCGACGAGCCGGCTGATGCCAAGGCCGAGCAGAAAGATGCCGAGTTTCCCCCGAAACAGCTGAACGAAGCGGCCACTCAGAGCAGTGAGACCGCCAAGCAGAAAGACAAAGACCAGGCCTAAGCCATGTTCGATATCGGTTTTTGGGAGCTGGTCGTTATCGGTGTGGTAGCACTGGTGGTACTGGGGCCCGAGCGGCTGCCGGTTGCCATCCGCACGGCTACCCACTGGATCCGCCTCATTCGTTCGACCGCGAACTCGGTCAAGTCCGAGCTGGAGCAGGAGCTCAAGTTGCAAGAGCTGCATAACGACCTCAAGAAGGCCGAACAGTTGCAGATGAGCAATCTGAGCCCCGAGCTGCAGGAGTCCATCGAACAGCTCAAAGCGGCGGCCCAGTCGGTCAATCGCCCCTATCAGGTGGAGAACGAGATCCGTCCGCCGCGCCCCGAGCCGGTCGCCCAGGCTGAGCCTGCCACGCCGGTTGAGCCTGCGGTGCAGCTGAGCCACGACGTGCCGCCGGTCAACAGCCAGCGGGAGAGTGAGCCGGTGCCGGTCAGCGACTCCGCAGTAAAAGGGGAGGTGAAGCCATGAGTCAGGCCGAACAACCCCTGATCAGCCATCTGGTTGAGCTGAGAACCCGTTTGCTGCGCTCCATTACCGCCATCCTCGTGGTGTTTCTGGCGCTGATCTACTTCTCCAACAACATCTACGACTTCGTGGCCCAGCCGCTGCTCAGCCAGTTGCCGGAAGGGACCAGCATGATCGCGACGGATGTGGCGACCCCCTTCCTGACGCCGATCAAGCTGACGCTGGTGGTCTCCTTCTTCGTGGCGATCCCCTATCTGCTCTATCAGGCCTGGGCCTTTATCGCCCCCGGTCTGTACCAGCATGAACGGCGGCTGATCATGCCGTTGGTGGTCTCCAGCGCCCTACTGTTCTATGCGGGGATGGCGTTCGCCTACTACGTGGTGTTCCCGCTGGTGTTCGGTTTCTTCACCAGCACAGCACCCGCCGGGGTGACGGTGGCGACCGATATCGCCAGCTATCTGGACTTCGTACTGACCCTGTTCTTCGCGTTCGGGGTGGCGTTCGAAATTCCGGTGGCCACCATACTGCTCTGCTGGACTGGCGTGACCACACCGCAAAACCTGAAGGAGAAACGTCCCTACGTTGTCGTCGGGGTGTTTGTGGTCGGCATGCTGCTGACGCCGCCTGATGTCTTCTCCCAGACCCTGCTCGCCATTCCGATGTGGGCGCTGTGGGAGATAGGTCTGTTCTTCGCCCGCTTCTACGTGAAGAAAGAGGATGAAGAGCAACAGGAACAACCGGATGTGGAGAGTTGAGGCTCTGTTCGTCACCTGTTTGCCGGACGGCGAGAGGATGACGAAGTCCGCAGGAATAGCAGAACGAGGGGAGCTGAGGCTCCCTTCCTCTTTTCATGCTCCCGTTCGAGGCGTATGGTAAGACCCCATTCGGTAGATGGTTTTCAAATACCTGATATGTATTCCTTTTGTTCGGAACGTCTCATTCCATGATCGATATCGGTTTAAACCTGACCAGCAGCCAGTTCGTCGGTGAACAGCCTGAGCTGGTGGCCCGTGCCCGTGCCGCCGGAGTGGAGGCGCTGATCCTCACCGGTACCGCTCTGGACGGCAGCCGCGAGAGCGCAGAGTTGGCCGCCCGCTGGCCGGGCTACTGCTTCTCCACCGCCGGGGTGCATCCTCACGATGCCAAGAGTGTCGATGAGGCGACCCTGCCCGCCTTGCGTGAGCTGGCGGCGCTGCCGCAGGTGGTGGCTATTGGCGAGTGCGGCCTCGACTACAACCGCGACTTCTCCCCCCGCCCGGTGCAGGATGCGGTATTCGACGCCCAGCTGGCACTGGCTGCCGAACTCGGGATGCCAGTGTTTCTCCACTGCCGCGATGCCCACGCCCGTTTTATCGAGATCCTCCGTCCCTGGTTGCCGAAGCTGCCGGGAGCCGTGCTGCACTGCTTTACCGGCTCCGATGGGGAGCTGGACGAGTGTCTGGCGCTGGGGCTGCATATCGGGGTGACCGGCTGGCTCTGCGATGAGCGCCGTGGTCAGCTGCTGCGCGAACAGGTAGCGCGTATTCCGGCCGGTCGGCTGATGATCGAGACCGATGCCCCCTATCTGGTGCCGCGGGATCTGAAACCGCGCCCGAAACGCAACGAACCTGCTTTTTTGCCGCACATCGCCCAGGTGGTGGCGGTCTGTCGTGGTGAAGCGCCCGAGGCCTTGCTGGCCCACACCCGGGCCACCTCCGCCGCGTTCTTCCAACTTCCTCTCCAGGAGTGATTCATGGCTACAACTCTTCCGGGCGCCTTTCCGGGCCGCCGCCTGCGCCGTCTGCGCAAACATGATTTCAGCCGTCGTCTGGTGCGCGAGAACGTACTGACCGTCAACGATCTCATCTATCCGGTGTTTGTGCTGGAGGGGGAGAATCGCCGTGAAGCCGTTCCCTCCATGCCGGGGGTGGAGCGTCTCTCCATCGATCTGCTGCTGGAGGAAGCCGCCGAGCTGGTGGAGCTGGGCGTGCCTGCCATTGCCCTGTTCCCGGTGACTCCGCTGGAGAGCAAGAGCCTGATGGCGGAAGAGGCCTACAACCCGAACGGGCTGGCCCAGCGCACCGTGCGTGCCCTCAAGGCCCGCTTCCCGGAGCTCGGGGTCATCACCGATGTGGCACTCGATCCGTTCACCACCCACGGTCAGGACGGCATCATAGATGACGAAGGCTATGTGCTGAACGACATCACCACCGAGATCCTGATCAAGCAGGCGCTCTCCCATGCCGAAGCCGGGGTCGATATCGTCGCGCCGTCCGACATGATGGATGGTCGCATCGGCGCCATCCGCGCTGCGCTGGAAGAGAACGGCTTCATCAACACCCAGATCATGGCCTACTCCGCTAAGTACGCCTCCTGCTACTACGGCCCGTTCCGCGATGCGGTCGGCTCTGCCGGCAACCTCGGCAAGAGCAACAAGGCCACCTATCAGATGGACCCGGCCAACAGCAACGAAGCCCTGCACGAAGTGGCGCTGGATATTCAGGAAGGGGCCGACAGCGTGATGGTCAAGCCGGGTATGCCCTATCTGGACGTGGTTCGTCAGGTGAAGGATCAGTTCGGCGTGCCGACCTTCGCCTATCAGGTCAGCGGCGAGTACGCCATGCACATGGCGGCGATCCAGAACGGCTGGCTGAAAGAGAAGGAGACCATCATGGAGTCTCTACTCTGCTTCAAGCGGGCCGGGGCCGATGGCATCCTCACCTACTTCGCCAAGCGCGTAGCGCAGTGGCTGAAGGAAGATGCCCGTTAAGCCGGGTTGAAGAGATAAACGAGAGGGGGAGCCGATGGTTCCCCCTCTATCGTTATGGCTCTCTTTTGGTCACGAGCGGATGATTACAGCTTGGTCCAGGCATCGCTCCAGTGGCTGCCGGTACCCGGTTCATAGTGGCTGGTCGAGCCGCCACACCAGCCACTATAGGGCCAGGGTTTGCACTCGTAGTCGCCACCGGCATTGCTGACCCGTTCGCCACTCTGATAAGCGGTGCCCGCAACATAGGCCGGGTAGCTGCCGTTACCATCGTTACTGTCACCACCCGGAGCCTGTTCCACCAATGCCAGGGTGAAGCGGCGCTCGAAGCCCTGCTTGCTCCCCTCAGCCATGCCCGCCAGCAGCAGCTCGTAACTGCCGGCCGCTAGGCCCGACTGCGTCAGCTGCAGGGAACCCTGACCATCGATCAGAGCGCTGCCGGTGGCGACCGGATTGCCATCCTGCAACAGGGTCGCGGTGACGGTCACCGGGTTGGCGGTGGTCAGCGTCAGGCTGAAGTCGAGCGCGCCGTTAACGATGGAATATTCAGACGCCAGGTCGGTGACGGTGAAGTCACTGTTGCTACCGGTCGTGGGCAGGATGAAGTCCCCGCTCAGGTAGGTCAGACCGGTCCAGCCAGAGCTGGTCAGCCAGTGTTTGCCATTGGTCTGATAGACGTTGGGCAGCTGGGTGCACTGGTTGTTGTCATTGACGAAGCCGATACCGTAAAAGCCTGCCACATTCTTGTAGCAGAGCTGGCGACCATTCTGGTGCAGCACCGGCTGAGCCAGCTTGCCCTTGTGGTGGAGTGACAGCCAGTCAAACTGGTTGATGGCCGAGACCAGCGGCACAAACTGGCCATCTGGCTGACGATAACGGATCAGGGAGCCGGCATCACAGAGCAGACCCTCAGCCTGCTGTTCGACGTAGCCGTAGTACTGCTCGCCATCCTGGAAGGTGAACCGGCAGAGATTGCCTTTCTCCGACGCCTTGGGGATCCAGCCCATCAGCAGTCGCTCCTGATTGGTCAGGGCCGCCAGCTGCCCGGCACTGAAGTCGCTGCCGTTGGCTACCCAGCCTTGCGGCATGGTAGAGAATTGCATGAAGTAGTGGTCGGTATAGTACATGTGGCTGTCAGCGCGATGCTTGCGAGCCCCCTGGCTGACCGAGTTGTAGCGATAGATGTCGTTTTCCGGCTTGTGGAAGCCGTTGAGATCATCGTCCAGATAGGGCAGGTCGCCCTTGCGGATATGGTAGTTGGCCATGCCCGTCATCAGGGGATGCCAGCCGTGGCTGCCACGGGCAAACGCGCTCTCATGGCTGTAGGACTTCCCATCGAAGCCGTGGCCAAATTCGTGGGCAATGATGCCCCAGCTGCCGTAGTAGTGGCTGACAAAGTTAAAGGTATCGACCCCGGTGATGCCACCACTCCCCAGCCCGCCCCCCATGGCGGTGATCCCCAGGTTGAGATAGGGGCGCTTCATCAGGCTGTGGTAGTAGTAGTCATAATCGGCGGCCGTAAAGATCCCGTTCGGCACATAGCTGTTGCCGCCATTGCCGAACATCTCGTAGCCGTTCACCGCCTTGAAGTTGTACCAGACGTGTTTGAACTCCTCGGTCGAGACCATGTAGGCCAGGTTGGTGGCGATGATCAGCCACTCGCGGGCGTAGAGGGCATTGATGGGGCGCCAGGAGCCGCTGGTGTTGGTGGCGAAGCGCACGTTCCAGCTTGGCTTGAGGCGTGCCAGCTTCTGGGCAAACGGATCCGAGTTGGAGCTGAACCTGTGCTCGAACTGGGCAGGCAGATTGATGCTGTTGTCGAGCAGGTTGTTGAGATCAAACACTCCGTCGCGGCTGGCGCTGTTGAAGCGTCCCTGCTCGCCAAAGGCGCTCAGTGGCAGGGTGATTTGGGCATAGGCGGGCAGGCGATCGAGCTGGCCCAGGATCAGCCACTTGTTGATACCGTTCAGGCGTGACTCGATATTGATGTCATGCAGCTCTCTGGCGGCATAGTTGGTAATGCGCACTGTGTCGTTATCAAGCAGCTCGGTCTTGACCAGCGAATTGATGTTGACCGAACGCTGGGCGCGATCGATCAGCACCTCGTAGGGTTCGTCATTGCGCAGTATGTAGCTGACGGCGGCCGGCATCAGCTGATCGAAGATCAGCGGGCGAGCCGGCAACTGCTCGTCGGCCGTGAAGCTGATCTCCTTGCTCAGCAGCTGGTTGAAACCCAGGCCGCGCTCGTTGGCGGTGACAAGCGCCGAGCCCGCCAGCTGGAGATCTTTCAGCGCCGCCACGGGCTGCTGGTTGATCTCCCGAACAGTAAAGGTCGGGTTCTTGAACTGAAAGTCGTTGGCGATCAGGGTATCGGCATCATGCCACTCGATGCGGTCCTTGAAGTTCACCACCAGCCGATCGCCATCCATGTCGATTTTTTGCAGATTGCTGTCTGCGATTACCTGCTCAGGCGCCAGCGGGGTGTTGCTGGCGATGGCATCAGCCAGTTTGCGCAGGTCATAGATGTAGTAGTTTTTGCCGGCGGTGTGGGCCAGGAGATAGTCACCCACCTGATGGAGTTGCACCAGACGGTGGCTGTATTTTCCTTCAAAGGCGAGCCGACCGGCGATGGGGGTCTTGAAGCTGTTCTCCGGCGTCACATCCTGCTGGCGGTAGACCTTGATCTCGCTCAGCGCATCGGCCACCAGCACGTAATCCTGATTGGCAAAGACGGCCTGGGCGCGGTGCAGGCTGTTGCTGCCGGAATCCCGACCGGTTCCCAGGGTGGTGACATGGCGATGTTCATCGGCCAGATCGAAGATATCGACCCGGTGCGAGTAGCGCGAGACCACGTAGAGCAGGTTGTTGCGGACAAACAGTTCGCTGACCTGATTGTAGGCCGTGGCACTGCCGGTTTCGGTACCGCGGATCTCGCCAATCTGCTGGCGGCTCGGGATATCGATAATGGCCACATGGCCCGGATTGCCGTTCTGGCTGACATAGAGCCGATCCTGATAGCGCTCGACCGCCGTAATCAGGCTGGCGTCCAGCCCCAGCTGGTCGGCCGTCAGCTCCTCGCCTTTGTCCAGATATTGCAGCGAGGTGGCAAACGAGTTGACGCTGCAGGAGCTGGTCTCCATCACCACCCGGGTGCGTTCGCCATTCTGGATCTGGCCGTGGGGGAAGTACTCCAGCAGACAGCCGTTGCCGTAGTCATAGTTGCCAAAGCGCTTGTTGACCGCTACGACCCCACCGTCGTACCAGGTCAGCTCCCACTCCTCATCGAAGAAATCAAAGACGTTACGAATGGCTGTTTCGTCGAAAAAGTGGGGTTTGGGCAGATCGAACAGGATGTGGTTATCCGCTGTCAGCGGGTAGAGCAGGCCGTTGATGGCAAGGTGGCGCTTGCCATCCTTGATGATCACGTTCTGCTCGTCAGCCGCACTCTGATGCAGCGCGGCGAGACGCGCCGTCATCTGCTCGTAGTGCTCCTGATAGGTTTGTTTGAAATAGGCTTGTTCGCGCTCATCGGCCACGACATGGGCCGACAGCAGCAGTCCGAGCAGGGTGGCAAGCTTGGTGGTTCTTGGCATGGTGATTTCCTTATCTTGGTTGTTGTTGGACGTTTTTTGGTGCTTGGCAAGCATGTAAAAGAGAGGGGCTAACCCGTCCGGGTCAGTGCATCCTGCCCATCGGCAGCGTGGCCGACGGGCAGGATATGGGCGGGGGCCTGTCGGCCTCCGTTAGTGGTTGGGGCAAGGTCAGAGTTTGATCCAGGCATCGCTCCAGGCAGAGCCGGTACCCGGTGCATAGTGGCTGGTCGAGCCGCCACACCAGCCGCTGTAGGGCCAGGGTTTGCACTCGTAGTTGCCACCGGCATTGCTGACCCGATCACCGGCCTGATAGCCGGTGTTGGGGGCGTAGGCCGGGTAGTCACCTTCGCTACCGCCGTTGCTCTCTTCGGTCAGCGCAACCGGGAAGCGCTGTACCACCGGCTGCTTGCCATCTGCCAGACCGGTGATGACTACTTCGTAGCTGCCATCGGTCACATTGCTGCCCTGCAGTACCAGGGTGCTGGTGCCGTTCACCTGGCTGCTGGTGGTACCGTGGCTGTGGCTGCTCTGCTCCAGAGTCGCGGTGATCTGTACCGGGTTGGCGGTGGTCAGGTTGAAGCGGATGCTGACCTGACCGTTGACTATGGTGTACTCGCTCGCCATGGCGCTGACGGTGAAGTCGCTGCTGCCTTCGACGGGTGGCGTTGTGCCGCCGCAGTCGCTGTCGCCCTGTACGCGCCAGACGCCCCAGTCACCCGTGGTGCCCGGCTCTTCGTTCTGGGTCCACCAGCCGGCCAGCCAATTCTTGCCGTTGTGGCTGACGATGTCGCCGCCCACATAGACCTTCTTGGCATCCCAACTGTTTTCACAGACGGCGCCCTGCTCCCTGACGGTCACGTTGCGCTGCTGGGTTACCTGCTGACCGGCGCTGTCGCTCACCTGATAGGTGAGGGGGTAGCGGCCGACCTTGCTGCTGTCGACGTTGCCGCTGACCTTGATTTGGGCGGTCAGGTCGCCATCTTCTTCATCATGGGCGCTGACGCCGGTCATCGGATCGAAAGCGGTACCCAGTTCCAGCGTGGTGTCGGTGACACCGCTGAACACCGGCTTCATGCTGTAGACCTCGATGGTACGTACCTGCTCGGTGACGTTGTTGTCGCGATCGCTCACCTTGTAGGTGAGGGGGTAGAGGCCGATGCGCTGGCTATCTACCGAGCCTTCCACCTGGATCTGGCCAGTCAGGTCGCCATCTTCCTTGTCGTTGGCGCTGACACTGGCCAGCGGATCAAAGGCGGTACCCTGCTTGATGCGGGTATCACTCAGGCCGCTGAACACCGGCTTGCCGTTGTCGACTGGGGGCGTGATCTCCTGATCGTGGATGAAGGGGCCGTAGCTCTTGATGAAGGATTCGTTGTAGGACTGACCGGCGGCGTTGCGGCCCATGTCCCAGTTGATGGACCAGGTCATCACGCCGCGCAGTGGTTGCCCCTCGCTCTTCAGGCGGTTGAAGGCGTTGTAGAGCTTCTGCGGATCCTGCACATAGCCGGTGGCGGCGGCGTCGATGTTGGTCGGAATGCCGAACACCAGCTTGTCATGGGGGATCTTGTAGAAGCCGCGGGTACCGTTGCTCAGCGAATCCGCCATGTAGTAGATGAACTCTTCTTTCAGGGCATCGTTGTTCTGGGCAATCCAGCCGATACCATCGATGTAGATACCGTCGCCACCCTGGTTGTAGAACTGGGGGTTGATCCAGTCGTAGTAGCCTTCCAGATTGCGGATATAGGGGATGTAGGCGCCAGTCTGGGTCAGATACGGGAACTCCGGCGCCATGGTGATGAGGAAGTTTTTCCCCTGGGCGCGGTAGTGATCCTTGACCAGACGCAGGGCCGCCGGGATCACGGTCTGGTTGTCGGCGGCGGTGATGGCGGCCTGCTCCAGATCGATATCCAGCCCGTCGAAGCCATAGGTCTCCACCAGACGGATGATCTCGTCGGCAAAGGCCTGCTCCTGACCCTTGCGCAGCTCGATGTGCGCATCGGCACCGCCCAGCGCCAGCAGCACGGAACGGCCCTGACGGTTCAGCTCGGCAATCTGCTCGATAAACTGGCTTTCGCTCATGCCGATAGCCGGGTCGAGTTTGAAGGTGGGGATGGGATCGCTGCCATAGACCTTCATGAAGGAGACATCGACCACGTTGTATTGCGGGTTGACCTGATCGAGCTTGACGCAGGGGGCGATACCGCCCTTGTAGCCCGAGCCGTCACACCAGTTGTGCCAGTAGCCGACCACTACGCCGGACTGGGGGTTAACCATCGCCTGACCGGCACTGGCGGCATATGCCATGGGGGCGCCCATGCCGAGCAGACAGCCCAGCAGGGATAACTTCAATTTGTTCATCTTGATATCTCCATACAGTACAAACGGAGCGTCCAGCTATGGCCGAACGCTCCCGGGGGCAGCCCCGCTGTCATAGGTGTTTTCCCTTAGACCGGTGGCTTTGCGTCGCGCCCTTTCGGGTCACTTTGCCTTTTTCACCCGATTTCTGTGCAGCACAGAGAATCAAGTGACCTGAGTAACAGGCTGCTTATGATATGCACTTAAAAATAAATTAATCAACGTATGTGTATGATTTGTTTTGGTTATTAACTTGTTGATTGGTTATTTTCCAAGCATGGAAAGGGCCGGTGATAGGCCGCTGTAACCTACTCTTTTGTCGATTGGATTTGGTCTGCTCCCTTGTGGTTCGAGAGTTGAAAAAGCCGCAAAAAGAGCAAAAAAGTACCGATTATTCATGCTGTTGCCGTCCAGTATCTGGCAGAGAGGTGTTTGAGCTCACAAAGAGGGGAAAACAGTGCCGAGAGGTGGATTCCCGCTTGATTATTGCGTGGCTTGGCCACATGTTAGAAAGCCATACAGAGCTGCTAAAGCGGTCTGTTCAAGACCAAACAAGAGGTAACCGGGATGAATAACCCTTTGCTGACAATGGATTCTCTGCCCCCTTTCAGCCAGATCAAGCCGGAGCAGGTTCAGCCTGCCGTGATTCAGGCGATTGCTGACTGTAAGCAGAAGATCAGCGATGTGCTGGCCCAGCGTGATCCCCATACCTGGGATAGCCTGATTGCCCCGCTGGAAGAGGTAAATGACCGCCTGTCACGGATCTGGTCACCGGTCAGCCACCTCAACTCCGTACTCAATAGCGAAGCGCTGCGCGAGGCCCATGACGCCTGCTTGCCGCTGCTCTCCGAATTCCAGACCTATGTCGGTCAGCATGAAGGGCTCTATCAGGCCTATCTTTCCCTCTCCCAGAGCGATGATTTCCCGCTGCTGAGCGGTGCCCAGCGCAAGGAGATCCAGAATACCCTGCGTGACTTCCGCCTCTCCGGTATCGGTCTGCCTGCCGAGGCGCAGCAGCGTTACGGCGAGATTCAGGCCCGCCTCTCCGAGCTGGCCTCCCGTTTCAGCAACAACGTGCTGGATGCGACCCATGGCTGGCACAAGCTGGTGGCCGATGAAGCCGAATTGGCCGGTCTGCCCGACAGTGTGCGTGCCGCTGCCCGTCAGATGGCTGAACTTAAAGGCAAAGAGGGGTGGCTGTTCACGCTGGATATCCCCTCTTATCTGCCGGTGATGATGTATGCCGACAACCGCGAGCTGCGGGCCGAGATGTATGAGGCCTTCACCACCCGCGCCTCCGATCAGGGCCCCAATGCGGGCAAGTGGGACAACTCCGCCATCATGAGCGAGCTGCTCACCCTGCGCCGCGAACTGGCCCAGCTGCTGGGCTTTGCCAACTATGCCGAGCTCTCCTTGGCCACCAAGATGGCGGACAAGACCGAACAGGTGGTGAGCTTCCTCACCGATCTGGCGGCCAAATCCCTGCCACAAGGTAAGGCTGAGCTGGAGGAGATCCGCGCCTTCGCCGCCGAGCAGCATGGTCAGAGCGAGCTGGCAGCCTGGGATCTCGCTTACTACGCCGAGAAGCTCAAGCAGCACAAGTTCTCCATCTCCGATGAGCAGCTGCGCCCCTACTTCCCCGCCAGCAAGGTGGTGAAGGGGCTGTTCGAGGTGGTGAAGCGGGTGTTCGGCATGAAGGTGCGCGAGCGCCTCGGCATCGACACCTGGCACCCGGACGTGCGCTTCTACGATATCTTTGATGCCGACGACGAGCTGCGCGGCAGCTTCTACCTCGACCTCTACGCCCGCGAGCACAAGCAGGGCGGGGCCTGGATGGATGTCTGTCTGGGTCGTCGCTACCGTCAGGATGGCTCGCTGCAAAAGCCGGTGGCCTACCTGACTTGCAACTTCAACGGCCCGGTGGATGGCAAGCCTGCGCTGTTTACCCACAACGAAGTGGTCACCCTGTTCCATGAGTTTGGCCACGGCATTCACCACATGCTGACCCGCATCGACGTGGCCGGTGTCGCCGGTATCAACGGCGTGGCCTGGGATGCGGTGGAGCTGCCGAGCCAGTTCCTCGAGAACTGGTGCTGGGAGTCCGAGGCGCTGGCCTTTATCTCCGGCCACTACGAGACCGGCGAGCCGCTGCCTGCCGATCTGCTGGAGAAGATGCTGACCGCCCGCAACTTCCAGGCGGCGATGCAGATGCTGCGCCAGTTGGAGTTCGCCCTGTTCGACTTCCGCCTGCATCAGGAGTTTGACCCGGCCAACCCGGCGCAGCTCCCGGCGCTGCTGGATGAGGTGCGCAGTCAGGTAGCAGTGATGACGCCACCGGAGTTCAATCGCTTCCAGCACTGCTTCTCCCACATCTTCGCGGGCGGCTATGCGGCGGGCTACTACAGCTACAAGTGGGCCGAGGTGCTCTCTGCCGATGCCTTCTCCCGCTTCGAGGAGGAGGGGATCTTCAACCCGGCCACCGGCCAATCCTTCCTGAAGAATATTCTGGAGAAGGGAGGCTCGAAGGAGCCGATGGAGCTGTTCCGAGCCTTCCGTGGTCGTGAGCCCAAGGTGGATGCACTGTTGCGACACAGCGGGATCGCTGCCTGAGATTCCTGACCCGCCGCCTGTGTGAGCTTCAAGCAGGTACACTATTTTGCGGCATAGTGGGATCGAGTCGTGATTTCTGCGACAAAAAGGGACCTTTTGGTCCCTTTTTTCAAGGCTTTTTAATATCTTGCTGATTGCATATTTGCACTGCTCACAGCTCTTCAGTAGAGTCGTGTTCTAACCTTCAAGGAGAGAAAGCCACTTGCCATGAGGCGAGCACTCGATTCCGTCTATCAAATCATCTCAAGTCTGGCTCATTCGAGCGGCCAGGGATATTTCGATACCTTTGTGAGTGAAATCGCCGCTGCTGTGATGGCTGATGTCGTCCTGATCGCCAGCAGGGAATCAAATGCTACCTACCTGACGGTTCAGGCTGCCTACCCCTCCTCTCTTGACCCCGATACCCTGACACTGCCAATCACTGACTCTCCCGATGCCATTACCTGGCAGGAGGGGGAAGCCTGGTTCAGCGATCGTCTGTTGCAGCTGTTCCCCGCGATGCCGCTTGCCGATGCGTGGCAAGCCCAGGCCTACGCCGGGATCGCCCTCAAGGATGCGGATGGCGAGACCATAGGTATCTGCTGCCTGCTCTATCGTCAGCCGCAGGTCAATATGACCAAGGTGATGGGGCTGCTCCGGTTGCTGGGGCCGCTGGCCGGTCGTGAACTGGCGCTGATGCTGCAACGCCAGCTGCCGCAACTCTTGCCTGATACCCCCCATGTGCTGCAGAGCATGCTGTTTCAGGCCCCGGTGGGGATCGGCAAACTCGATCTCGCCGGCCACATTCTCTGGGCCAATCCGGCCATCGAGAAGATGCTGGGTTATCCCCTCGATGAGCTGCTTCATCGCTCCATCTCCGACATCAATCACCCGGAGGATTGGCAGCGCAGCCTTGAGTGCTACGAAGAGATCCGGCGCGGCGATCGCAGCAGTTTCACCCAGGAGAAGCGCTACTTCTGCAAGGGGGGCGAGATCCTGTGGGGGCGGGTAACTGTCACCCTGATCCGCGACGAGCAGCAGCAGCCGGATTACCTGATGGTGCTGCTGGAGAATATCGATCCCCTCAAGCGCCATGCGGAGCAGCTCAAGCTCTCCCACCGGGTCTACGACAACCTCTCCGAAGCGATTCTGGTGTGCGATGCCGACAGCCGCATCATCTCGGTCAACCCGGCCTTCGAGCAGATCACCGGCTACAGCAGCGACGAGGTGCGGGGCCAGCGTCCCAGCATGCTCAAGTCCGGGCTGCACGATCAGACCTTCTATGCCGACATGTACCATGCGCTGGAGCGGGTGGGGGTGTGGCGTGGCGAGGTGTGGAACAAGCGCAAGAACGGCAAGCTCTATCCGCAGCAGCTGATGATCAGCACCCTGCGCGAAGCCGGCAAAATCCAGCAATATATCGCCATTTTCAGCGATCTTTCCCAGACTAAGGTGGCCGAGCAGAAGATCGCGACCCAGGCCAACTACGACAACCTCACCAGCCTGCCCAACCGCTGGCTGTTTGGCCGCTGCCTCACCCGTTTCTGCGAGCGGGGCGAGCGCTTCGCGCTCATGGTGCTCGACCTCAACAACTTCAAGGCGGTCAATAACAGCATGGATCACCATGCTGGCGATGCCCTGCTGCGGGAGGTGTCGGATCGACTGGTGAGCCGGGTGCGCACCGAAGATTTGGTGGCCCGTATCGGTGGCGATGAGTTCGCGTTCCTGGTGCCCGGCATCGTCACCCGCCGTCAGGCCGAGGTGTTTGCCAAGCAGGTGATCGGCAGTTTCGCCCGCCCCTTTATGCTGGCCAACCAGCATCTCTATGTGACCGCGACCATCGGCATGACTCTCTGTCCGGTCGATGGCAGCGAGAGCGACGAGCTGCTGCGCAATGCCGAACAGGCGCTGTTTGCGGCCAAGCGGCAGGGAAGGTTGCTCGGTGCCTACTGCTCATCCATGCGGGAAGAGGTGCGCCAGCGCCACCAGATGCAGCAGGATTTGGCCGAAGCGATCAAGCTGGAGCAGCTGACCATGGCCTACCAGCCGATCTGGGACAATCGCAGCGGACGGGTCGCCAAGCTGGAGGCGCTGGTGCGCTGGTATCACCCCCACTGGGGGCAGGTATCCCCTGCCGAGTTTATTCCGCTGGCGGAAGAGGCGGGATTGATTCAGGGGCTGGGTGCGCTGGTATTGTGGCAATCGTGCCGGGATCTGGCGCGGTTGCAGCAATCCGGCTTCCCTGATCTGCAGATGTCGATCAACCGTTCCACCATGGAGTTCCAGACCATCGACCCCGAGGCGAGTGAGTGGCTCAAGGTGATCCAGCATTTCGGGCTCGATCCTGCCGACATCGTCATCGAAATCACCGAATCTCTGCTGATGGAGAGCAGCGATCAGCACAGGGTGCGGATCGATGCCCTGCGCGAGGCGGGCTGCAAGCTGGCCATCGACGATTTCGGTACCGGCTACTCGGCCCTCAACTATCTGCGCACCTTCCCGGTCGATCTGGTCAAGATCGACCGCTCCTTCGTGCGCCATATCCCCTTCAACGAGCAGGATAGGATGCTGCTCGACGGCATCATCAACATAGTGCACAACCTCGGTATGCAGGTGGTGATCGAGGGGGTTGAGACCCGCGAGCAGCTCAACTTCCTCTGCCAGAAAGGGTGCGCCTTCACTCAGGGTTATCTGCTCAGCCGCCCGCTGGCCTATGACGATCTCATTGATTACCTCGCTCTCAACCGTCAGGGGATGAACCTCACTGTCGTGAGCTGATCCACCGCTTCTGTTATCATGGCCGCTTCTGTACGTGCCATGAGTCTGTCTCCTATGCCCCATATTCAGGTTTTCAGTGAAGTCCCCGCCCGTGATGGCGAGCTCGACACCCTGCGTTTACGCCTTGCCGACGTGGAGTTTCTAGCTCCGTTTGCGCTGGTACTGACTGAAGAGAGACTGGAGCTGCGCAAGCTGGATGAGCCCAAGCTGGGTGCCGTCTATGTGGACTTCGTGGAAGGGGCGGTGGCACATCGCCGCAAGTTTGGCGGCGGTCGCGGTCAGTCTATCGCCAAGGCGGTGGGGCTCAAGTCGGGGGCGACTCCGACCGTGGTCGATGCCACGGCCGGGCTGGGACGCGATGCCTTCGTGCTCGCCTCCCTCGGTTGCAAGGTGACCCTGATCGAACGCAGCCCTGTGGTGGCCGCTCTGTTGCAGGACGGGCTGGCGCGGGCGGCACAGGATCCCGAGATTGGCCCCTGGGTCAGCGAGCGGATGCTCCTGCTGCAAGGCCCGGCGGTGGCCAACCTGCTGGCGCTGCCGGAGCGGCCAGAGGTGATCTACCTCGACCCCATGTTCCCGCACAAGCAGAAGTCGGCGCTGGTGAAAAAAGAGATGCGGGTGTTCCAGTCGCTGGTGGGTCCGGATCTCGATGCGGATGCCTTGTTGCCTGCCGCGCTCAAGATGGCTGAGAAGCGGGTTGTGGTGAAACGCCCCGACTACGCCGGCTGGCTCAATGAACAGAAGCCCAGCATGGCCATCGAGACCAAGAGCAACCGCTTCGATGTCTACGTGATGGCGGCGCTGGCGGCGGGTTAACGGCCGGTGTGAGCCGCAGATGCAAAAAGGAGGGCCAACATCATGTTGGCCCTCCTTTTTCGTAATAGATTCAGTTGGTTGGCGCGAAGCGGATCAGCTTCTCTTCCCCTTGCCAGTTCAGGCGCAGGGTCGCCAGTTCTGCCAGACTGAGCCGCTCGCCACTGTGCAGCAGCAGATACTCGACCCCTTCGCTGGCTTCGATAGTGCGGAGCTTGTCATCCCATTGGCGACCATCGCGGCTGGTGAGGGTCACCGGCAGTTGCCAGCTGGCAGCAATTTCGAGCCAGTCGTAGAGATCGCAGCTGATGGGTTGATAATCCGGCATGATCGGCTCCAAAACGGGCAGGTTGCTGAGTCAGGCTTCCTGTACGCGGGTCGGCCAGCCCATCTTCTGCTGGCGTTCCACTTCAAAGCGCAGCTCGCTTGCGCGCAGGTAGTGTTCATCCATCCAGCCCTTGGGCAGGGTCAGGGTCAGTGACTCCTCTTCTGCCTGCAGGGTGAAGCTGGGCACTGTGCCCTGGGTACGGCGCATGCAGAGGATCAGCGCGATGCGCAGGATACGGGCCAGCCGGATCGCCTGACGACCGGTGACGGCCCCCTGTTTCTCCAGTGGTTCCAGCTTGAATTCGTCCCGCTGGTTGAACAGCAGGGCCGACAACAGCTTCTTTTGCGCAGGGGTAAAGCCCGGCATGTCGATGTTGTCGATGATGTAGGCGGCGTGTTGCGGCGCCTTCTTGTACTCGATACAGAGGCCGATCTCGTGCAGCAGGGCGGCATAACGCAAGATCGGGCGACCGTAGCGTTTGGAGAGTCGCCAGGCCGGTTGCAGCTGGTTGAACGCCTCGACGGCGGTATCGCGCACCCGTTCGGCGTGCTCTTTATCCAGCTGATAGCGGCTGATCAGGCTGTCGGCGGTACGATCCCGGGCATCACAGTCGTGATTGTTGCCCAGCAGACCGTAGATCAGTCCTTCACGCAGGGCGCCCCCCGCGAGGGTCATGCTCTCGATATCGAGTGTTTCGAAGATGGCGATCAGGATGGCGAGGCCGGAGGGGAACACGGTCAGTCGCTCGGCCGCCAGCCCTTCCAGTTGCAGCCGGTCGAGCTTGCCGCAGGCGATGGCCTGACCCATCAACTCCTGCAACTTCGGCAGGGTGACCCGCTCGCTCTTCCCTTGCGCCAGCATGATCTCTTGCAGCGCCTGTACCGTGCCGGAGGCGCCGACGCAGGTGCGCCAGCCGAGGGCGCGGTAATCTTCCGCCACCTTTTCCAGCACCGCCTTGGCGGCGGCAATCGCCTGCTCGAAACGAGCTTCGGAGAGCTCACCATCACCAAAGTGATTGTTGAGCCAGGTGACGCAGCCCATGTGCAGGCTGTTGAGCAGTTTTGCTTCGCTATGTTCGCCGATCACCAGTTCGGTGCTGGCACCGCCGATGTCGATCACCAGCCGGTTGCCTTCCCCGGCGGAGGTCCAGGAGACCCCTTCATAGATGGTCTTGGCCTCTTCCTCGCCCGAGATGATCTCGATGCTGTGGTTGAGTACCCGTTCCGCTTCGCTGAGGAACTCGTCGACGTTGGTGGCAAGCCGCAAGGTTGCGGTGCCCACCACCCGGATGTTGTCGGCCGGAATGTCCTGCAACTGTTCGGAGAAGAGACGCAAACAGTCCCAGCCTCGCTCCATGGCGGCACGGCTGAGACGAAATTCCGGATCGAGCCCGGCTGCGAGGCGAACCTTGCGCTTGACCTTGGCGACGGTGCGCAGGGCACCGGCGACCTCGCGCACCACCAGCATATGAAAGCTGTTGGAGCCGAGGTCGATAGCGGCATAGAGAGGCGAGTTGTGCAACGGGCCTGTCCTTAGCTCTTGCGCGGCGGACGACGACGGTTGTTGCTGTTGCCACCGCCCTGACGATCCCGCATGTTGCGGTTCACCGGCTGACGGTTGCGGAACACCCGTTTCGGCGGGGTCACGTCATCCAGCAGCGCTTCACGGTCGTACTTGCTGACCGGAATGGCGTGGTGGATGTATTCCTCGATGGCCGGCAGGTTGAAGGCATAGTCTTCACAGGCCAGGCTGATGGAGTGACCGCTCTTGCCGGCACGACCGGTACGACCGATACGGTGTACATAGTCTTCGGCGTCGTCGGGCAGGTCATAGTTGAAGACGTGGGTCACGTCAGGGATGTGCAGACCACGGGCGGCCACGTCGGTGGCGACCAGAATATCGAGCGCACCCTTGGTGAAATCCTCGAGGATCTTCATCCGCTTTTTCTGCGGCACGTCACCGGTCAGCAGACCGACGCGGTGGCCGTCGTTTTCCAGCCAGGCATGGACGTCTTCACAGACGTGCTTGGTGTTGGCGAAGACGATGGCTTTTTCCGGCCACTCCTCTTCCATCAGGGAGAGCAGCAGCAACATCTTGTCTTCGTTGGAGGGGTAGAACAGCTCCTCCTTGATCCGCACGCCGGTCATCTGCTCCGGCTCTACCTGCACATGTTCCGGGTGGTTCATGTGTTCGTAGGCCAGCTCCTGCACACGCAGGGAGAGGGTGGCGGAGAACAGCATGCTCAGACGCTCGGTCGCGGGCGGCATGCGGCGGAACAGGAAGCGGATGTCCTTGATGAAGCCCAGATCGAACATGCGATCCGCTTCGTCCAGTACCACGACCTGAATGTTGCTCAGATCGATCACCTTGGACTTGAAGTAGTCGATGATGCGGCCAGTTGTGCCGATCAGGATGTCGACGCCCTGCTCCAGCACGGCCAGCTGCTTGTCGTAACCTTCGCCACCGTAGGCGAGGCCGAGTTTCAGGCCGGTAGAAGCGGCGATGCTGTCGGCATCGTTATAGATCTGTACTGCCAGTTCCCGGGTGGGTGCCATGATGATGGCTCTGGGTTGGTTAACCAGACGGGGCTTGGTCAGCGGGTGAGTCAGCAAATAGTTGAATGTCGCGGCCAGGAAGGCAATGGTCTTGCCGGTTCCTGTCTGGGCCTGACCGGCGAGGTCATGACCTTCTACCAGCAGTGGCAGAGACAGTGCCTGGATGGGCGTGCAATAGTGAAATCCCTTTGATTCCAGACCAGCCAGAACTTCGGGTTCGAGGCCCATTTGGGCGAATTTGTCGGTCGTTAAGTGTGTTTTGCTCATGGCGGTAGGTTATCAGGTTAGGCTTGCAATAATAAACAGGATCATTTCAAATAGGGCAACTATTGCCTTTGTTGATATGTCAATAAAGCCTTAATTACTGACTGGAGTTGGAGATGAGTGACAAGATTGTTCAGCTGAGCGATGCCAGCTTCGAGGCAGATGTAATCAAAGCCGATGGCGCCGTTCTGGTCGACTTCTGGGCCGAGTGGTGTGGTCCGTGCAAGATGATTGCCCCGATCCTGGAAGAAGTTGCCCAAGAGTACGAAGGTCGCGTGACCGTAGCCAAACTGAACATCGACCATAACTCTGATACTCCGCCCAAGTACGGCATTCGTGGTATCCCGACCCTCTTGCTGTTCAAGAATGGCGAAGTGGCAGCGACCAAGGTCGGTGCACTGTCCAAGACTCAGCTGAAAGAGTTCCTGGACGGCAACCTGTAATAATTAAAGAGGAGCGCATTGCAATAATGCGCTCCTTGTGTTTTATCACCTAGACGCTCATCCCGATTGGTGCTAGTTTATCGCTCGTTTGCTAACCTTTTTGCCTGACTCTTTGCTAACCACAGCCTGGCAATCAAATCCGATCAGCATCAATCCAGCAGACTGTCTCCTCATTTCAATCCTTGCTTACAGACTTTCACCACTATGAATCTGACTGAATTAAAGAACACTCCTGTGTCCGAGCTGGTCAAGCTTGGCGAATCCATGGGGTTGGAAAATCTGGCTCGGGCGCACAAGAAAGATATTATTTTTGCAATCCTCAAGGCGCACGCCAAGGGTGGTGAAGATATCTTTGGCGACGGTGTGCTGGAAATCCTGACCGATGGTTTCGGCTTCCTGCGCAGTGCAGACGGCTCCTATCTGGCAGGCCCTGACGATATCTACGTCTCCCCGAGCCAGATCCGTCGCTTCAACCTGCGTACCGGCGATACCATCTCCGGCAAGATCCGGCCACCGAAAGAGGGCGAACGCTACTTCGCACTGCTCAAGGTCAATGAGGTCAACTACGACCGCCCGGAAAACTCCCGCAACAAGATCCTGTTTGAAAACCTTACCCCCCTGCATGCCAACGAACGTCTGCGTATGGAACGGGGTAACGGCTCTACCGAAGATATCACCGCCCGTGTACTGGACCTGGCTTCCCCCATCGGTAAAGGCCAGCGTGGCCTGATCGTGGCGCCGCCCAAGGCCGGTAAGACCATGCTGCTGCAGAACATCGCCCAGAGCATCGCCTACAACCACCCGGACTGTGAACTGATAGTTCTGCTGATCGACGAGCGTCCGGAAGAGGTGACCGAGATGCAGCGGATGGTGAAAGGTGAAGTGATCGCTTCCACCTTTGACGAGCCGGCTTCCCGTCACGTTCAGGTTGCCGAAATGGTGATCGAGAAGGCCAAACGTCTGGTCGAACACAAGAAAGATGTGGTGATCCTGCTGGACTCCATCACCCGTCTGGCTCGTGCCTACAACACCGTTATCCCGTCATCCGGCAAGGTACTGACCGGTGGTGTGGATGCCAACGCCCTGCACCGTCCGAAGCGCTTCTTCGGCGCCGCGCGTAATGTTGAGGAGGGCGGCAGCCTGACCATCATCGCCACCGCGCTGATCGATACCGGTTCCAAAATGGACGAGGTTATCTACGAAGAGTTCAAGGGTACCGGCAACATGGAACTGCATCTCTCGCGCAAGATTGCCGAGAAGCGCGTCTACCCGGCCATCGACATCACCCGCTCAGGTACTCGTAAAGAAGAGCTGCTCACCTCAGGTGACGAGCTGCAGAAGATGTGGATCCTGCGCAAGATTGTCCACCCAATGGGCGAGATCGACGGTATCGAATTCCTCATCGACAAGCTGGCGATGACCAAGACCAACGACGAGTTCTTCGACGCCATGCGGCGCCAGCAGAAGTAAGTCCGGTCAGAAAATGACGAAACCGCGGCCCTGGTCGCGGTTTTTGTTTATCTGTTTTCCGGTCGCCCTAGTAGTATGAGATCCCGATGTCACATGGATGGAGACGTCATGAAGCCTGTTTTCTGGTTATTGCTGGGGTTGCTGAGTGCAATGCCAGCCTGCGCGCAGAGTGCACCGGTCGCGGTGACCGCCGAGACGTTGCAGACTCACCAGCGCTATCTGGCGGGCCGTCTGCAGGAGGGGCAATTTGCAGCCATCGACTCTCTGCTGGCGACCCTGAGTCGCGAGCGGCGGGAGTTCCTGCTGTTGCAGCTGCTGCGGGATATTCCCGCGACCACCCCTGCATCTCCTGCGTTGCAACAGTGGGTCGAGGCTCAGGCCGACAAGGCCCCCGAGTGGCTCATGGAGCAGCAGGTCGACGGTTTTCTGGTGCAGCAACCTGTCTATGATTTTGCCGCGCAGGCCCGTCAGCTGCTGGGGGAGTGGCAGCTGCAATCACTGATGCAGCGCTATCGGCAGCAGCTTGCCCAGGGCAGCTTCCAGCTAAAGTCCATCTACTACAGCAGTAACCCCGATCTCGCCATGCAGCAGCAAGCCCTGTTGCTGGCCCTCGACACCTTGCCGCAACCGATCTGGATGCGGGAGGCGCAAGCGCTGGCCAGCCAGAATATCTATCTGCCCGACAATCACCTGTTGTTCCATCTGTTGCAGCGCACCGGGGAACCGGCGCTCTATAGCATGCTGTGGCGGCGGCCGGCAGATCAGGATGCGCTGCGTGCACTCTCTACCATCAACCGCTTCCATCACGGCAGTGCTGCCAGCGATCTGCTGATTGCCGCCAGTGGCAACGAGGGGTTGAAGGGGGCCGCCCTGCGTCAGCTGAGCGCACTCTCCCCCTTGCCGCCGCAAGCCCAGAAATACCTGCTGGCGGAACTCTCCAACCGTCAATACGGGGCGCTGGTGGCCGGTCTGTTGATGGAGGTGGACGAGCCCCAGCTGCTCTCTGCACTGGCCAGACGCCTCGGCCAGCGTGACATGCCACCCATTGCACCGAGTCTGCTGCCCGATTCGGGTACACCCGATGGGCAGCCAGGGTTATAATGCGTGACCTCCTGAACCCGGTTGGGAACTTGCATGAAATACAAGGATTTGCGTGATTTCATCGCGCAGCTGGAACAAAACGGACAACTCAAGCGCATCACCCGCGAGATAGATCCCTATCTGGAGATGACCGAGATCAGCGACCGTACCCTGCGTGCGGGTGGCCCGGCTCTGCTGTTCGAAAATCCCAAAGGCTACACCATGCCGGTGCTGACCAACCTGTTCGGTACACCTGATCGGGTTGCCATGGGCATGGGCCAGCCCGATGTGGGCGCCTTGCGTCAGGTCGGGGTCTGGCTCTCCTATCTCAAGGAGCCCGAGCCGCCCAAGGGATTCAAGGAGCTGATGGAGAAGCTGCCGATCTTCAAGCAGGTGCTCAACATGCCGACCAAGCGCCTCTCTTCCGCCCCCTGCCAGCAGGTGGTGCAGGAGGGAGATGCGGTCGATCTCGACCAGATCCCGATCCAGCACTGCTGGCCCGGCGATGTGGCACCGCTGGTCACCTGGGGCCTCACCATCACCCGTGGCCCCTACAAGAAGCGGCAGAACCTCGGTATCTATCGCCAGCAGAAGATCGCCAAAAACAAGCTGATCATGCGCTGGCTGGATCACCGTGGCGGTGCCATCGATTTTCGCGAGTGGCAGGAGGCCCATCCCGGTGAGCGATTCCCGGTGGTGGTGGCACTCGGTGCCGATCCCGCGACCATTCTCGGCGCGGTGACGCCGGTGCCGGATACTCTCTCCGAATATGCCTTTGCCGGTCTGCTGCGCGGCAGCCGTACCGAAGTGATCAAGGCCATCAGCTGCGATTTGGAGGTGCCCGCCAGCGCCGAGATCGTGCTGGAAGGCTATCTGGAGCCGGGTGAGATGGCGCCGGAAGGCCCTTATGGCGACCACACCGGCTACTACAACGAGGTGGACGAGTTCCCGGTCTTCACCATCACCCACATCACCAAGCGGCGCGATGCCATCTATCACAGCACCTATACCGGCCGTCCGCCCGATGAACCGGCGGTACTGGGTCTGGCGCTGAACGAGGTGTTTGTGCCGCTGCTGCAGAAGCAGTTCCCCGAGATTGTGGACTTCTATCTGCCGCCGGAGGGGTGCTCCTACCGGATGGCGGTGGTGACTATCAAGAAACGCTACCCGGGCCACGCCAAGCGGGTGATGCTGGGGGTCTGGTCCTTCCTGCGCCAGTTCATGTACACCAAGTTCGTGGTGGTGTGTGACGACGACGTCAACGCCCGCGATTGGAAGGATGTGATCTGGGCCATCACCACCCGGATGGATCCGGCACGGGACACCACCTTGATCGAGCACACCCCGATCGACTATCTGGACTTCGCCTCGCCGGTCTCCGGCCTCGGCTCCAAGATGGGGCTGGATGCCACCAACAAGTGGCCGGGCGAGACCAATCGGGAGTGGGGTCAGCCCATAGTTCAGGATGAGGCGGTGAAGCAGAAGGTCGATGCCATCTGGGATGAGCTCAATATCCTCGGATGAGGCAAACATGACAGCTTTGCTGCAAAAAGTGATGCGATCCGCACTGATTTGAGTATTCTCGACTGACGGGGCCAGGGCTGCTGGTCGTCACTCCATAGTGAAACAATGAGCGAAGCGGGCCGAGCGAGCCCGCCACAAGGACAAGAATGCAACGTATCAAATGCCGCGTAGAGGAACTGCGCGAATATGTCGACACCATCTGGCATGTGGCCCTGACGCCGCAGCAAGCGATCAGCTTCAAGCCGGGCCAGTATCTGCTGGTGGTGATGAGCGATTCGGACAAGCGCCCCTTCTCCATCGCCAACTCGCCGACCCGTCCGGGCGTGCTGGAGCTGCAAATCGGTGCTACTCCCGAGAACGCCTACGCCGGTCAGGTGCTGGCCCGCATGCGCGAGCAGGGGGAGATCGAGGTTGAATTGCCGGCTGGCAAGGCGTTCCTGCGCGATGAATCCCCCCGTCCACTGATCCTGATGGCGGGCGGCACCGGTTTCTCTTACGCCCGCTCCATTCTGGAGTACCTGATCGACACGGGCTGCAAGCGTCCGGTGTTCTTCTACTGGGGTGTGCGTCAGGCTCACTGGCTCTATGAGCTGGAGCAGATGCAGCAGTGGGAGCGTGACTATGCACCGCTCACCTTTATTCCGGTGGTGCAGGAGCCTGAGGCTGACTGGACCGGCAAGAGCGGGCTGGTACACAAGGCGATCATGGATGATTTCGTCAGTCTCCACGACTACGACATCTATGTCGCCGGCCGTTTCGAGATGGCGGGTGCCGCGCGGGAGGAGTTCAAGATCCTTGGCGCCGAGCCGGAGCGCATCTTTGGTGACGCCTACGAATTTATCTGACGGGATCCCCGTCTGGATGACGCAGCCCCCGGTTTTGCCGGGGGCTTTTGTTTTTAGGGCTCCCGCAGTACCTGATCGTACCGAATGGTTGGATTATCGCGGAGTTATCCCATTATTTTTCAATATTTTGGCTATGAATGGCTACTAATCGAACGTAGCTGATGGCATCTTTGTGGGGGATTGACAAGAGCATCCATAGAGCAAGCACAAGGAGGCGCAGTGTTGAGTGAAGAGGGCAGGGCATCTGCGGAGGATGACAGGGGAGAGACTGGCTCTGTCGAGCGGGTCGCAACGCTGATCCCGTCCCCTCATGGCGGTGAAATGGCCCGTTTGCAGGCAGAGATCGCCGCTTTGAAGCATGAAAACGGCCTGTTGCAGGAGAAGCTCAATGCCGCCCTCGATGGCACCGGCATCTGTCTCTGGCAGGGCACCATTCCCACCGGCGAGCTGCGCGTCTTCAATCTGCAGAACTTTCAGGCCGGTGACATGGCCCCTCATTTCGATCAGTGGAGCGCCAAGCTCCATCCCGACGATCGCGCCCATGCCATGGGCAGCTACTTTGCCCACCTTGAGGGCAAAACTCCCTTCTATGAAGCCGAATACCGTACCATCAATCCGCAAGGCGAGGTTACCTGGCTGTGGGATAGGGGACGGGTCGTCGATCGGGATGGCGATGGCAAGCCGCTGCGGATCATGGGCTCCCATATCGATATCACCCAGCGCAAGGCTTATGAGCAGCGACTGGCGGAGCGTGCCAACAGCGACGCGCTGACCGGTTTGCTCAACCGGCAGGGGTTTGGCAAGGCGTTCGCCCAGCTGCAGCCGCAAGGAGCGGGGGCGCTGCTCTTTATCGATCTGGATGATTTCAAGGGGATCAATGACCAGCTGGGCCATGCCTGCGGCGATCTGGTGTTGCAGCAGATGGCGGACTGGCTGCGCCTTATTATGCCTGGCTCGGCGCTATGTGGCCGTTACGGCGGCGACGAGTTTGTGGTGCATCTGCACCGGGATGTGTCGAGCCATGGCCTGGCGCAACTGGCTGATGCCCTGATCAGCCGGATGCACGGCTATGTGCCCAAACTCGGTTGCCCGCAACGGGTGGGGCTGAGTATCGGTATCGCCCTGTGGGAGGAGGAGCCATTGAGCTTCCGGCAGGCATTGGAGGTTGCCGACCGTGCCATGTATGAGGCCAAGGCGCGCGGCAAGCGAGCCTGGTATCTGCTTCAGGTGTGATGGTTTTTACAGGTTCAATTCAAAGCAAAAACCCCAGCCGAGCTGGGGTTTTCATTATTCGCCTTTGGCGCCGAGCTGCTGCTCGAGCTGAGCCAGCTTGCTTTCGAGGGCGGCCAGTTTTTCACGGGTACGCAGCAGCACCTTGGTCTGCACGTCGAACTCTTCGCGGCTGACCAGATCCAGCTTGCCCAACTGGGCTTGCAGTACCTGACGCATCTTCTTCTCGGCCTCTTCACCCATGCTGCGAATGCCGGGCGGCAGGGAGTTGTGCACCTGCTTGGCGATCTCTTCCAGTTTCTTCGGGTCGATCATGATGTCCTCCTTAAGCGTTGGCGGACATTCTACCGACAATTCCCTCACTTTGCCGAGATCACGGCGGCTTTTTACCATTTGTGCTGGCAAGCAAACGCCGCCCTTCGGGGCGGCGTTCTCGTTTCTGCGGCTGCTGAAAAATCAGGTCGGCTGGTGGTTGCGATCCAGCCAGCCTTGCAGCAGGCCGACCAACAGACCGGTCAGGTGGGCGATATTGGCGGTGCTGGTTCCGAGCATGTCGAAGAAGCCGAGCACCATCCAGAACAACATAAAACCCATCAGTGCCGGTGGCAGAGTGAGGCCGCAGGCCGGTTGCAGCTTGCTGCGCAGCCAGCAGTAGCCGAGCAGGGCATAGACCACGCCGGAGAGGCCGCCAAACAGCGGGCCGCTGGCAAAGAACTCGGCGATATTGGGTAGGGCGGCGCCCACCAGCAGCAGGATTAGCAGCTTGCCGCTGCCGAGGCGCTGTTCGATCTGGCCGCCGAGATACCACCACCAGAGCAAGTTGAACACCAGATGGAGCACCGAGAAGTGGATCAGGGCGGGGGTGAAATAGCGCCACGCCTGCCAGTCGGTGAACTGGGCCAGCGTCGGGTGGAATGCCAGTTGATCAAAAATGGGCAGGCCGATGGCCTCGATGCCGTAGATGGCAAGACAGGCGATGATGACCACCAGCGTCAGTGGCCCTGCCTGATGGAGGAAGTCGGTGATGGGATCCGTCATCCCCTTGCTGTAGTCGATGCGGGCATCTGCGCGGCCGGATTGCCAGGAGGCCTCCATGTAGCGCGGGTGGCCCGGCTCGGCCAGAAAGCGCTTCACCTCCAGCTGGGCCTGAGCGAGGCGCTGCTCGTCCGCCAGCCAGATGGTGACCCCCAGCTCGGACTGGGTCAGCTCGCAGGAGATCCCCAGGGTAGCCAGATAGTCCACCAGCGCCTGTGCCATGCGGGCGTTGTCGAGCACCAGCAGCTGGATCATGCCTCGCCTGCCTCGATGGGAAACTCCCGGCGCCACGCTTCAAAGCCGCCATCCAGACTGTAGACCTCGTCATAACCCTGTTGCAGCAGGTATTGAGCCGCCCCCTGACTGCTGTTGCCGTGATAGCACATCACGATGACCGGGGTATCGAAATCCACTTCGTTCATAAAGCGCACCAGGGTGCCGTTGGTGAGGTGGAAGGCGCCGACCGCGTGGGCCGCTTCAAAGGATTGCGGGTCGCGAATATCCACCAGACGGGCTTCACCCGCGCTCAGTTTCTGGTGGGCATCATGGGCATTGATATGGGCAAACTGGTCCATCGGGATGTCCTGCGAATAGGTTGATTACGGGCCAGTGTACCGCAAGCTTGGGCGCAAACTAACCCCACAAAAGATAAGGGAGCCAGCGGCTCCCTTGTTGATATGGCATGCGGGTCAGTGGGTTAACCGCCCAGATAGGCCTGCCGTACCGCCGGGTTGGCCAGCAGGGCGGCTCCTGTGTCTTGCAGCACCACGTGGCCGTTCTCCAGCACATAGCCGCGGTCGGCCAGCTTGAGCGCCTGGTTGGCGTTCTGCTCCACCAGAAAGATGGTCATCCCCTTCTGCCGCAACTGTTCGATGGTGTCGAAGATCTGCTGGATGACGATGGGGGCCAGCCCCAGCGAGGGTTCATCCAGCAGCAGCAGGCGCGGTTTGCTCATCAGGGCGCGGCCAATGGCCAGCATCTGCTGCTCGCCGCCGGACATGGTGCCCGCCCGTTGTTGCAGGCGCTCATGCAGGCGCGGGAACAGGGTAAACACCTGATCCAGCAGGCCATGCTGCGCGGTTTTGTCGACGAAGAAGGCGCCCATCAGCAGGTTCTCCTCCACCGTCAGGCGGGCGAAGATGCGGCGCCCCTCCGGTACCACGGCGATATCCTTGCGCATGATGCGGGCGGTGGTGAGGGAGCTGATCTGTTCCCCCTCAAACCAGATGGAGCCACTGCTGGGCTTGGGTTCGCCGCAGAGGGTCATCAGCAGGGTAGTCTTGCCCGCGCCGTTGGCACCGATCAGGGTGACGATTTCCCCCTCTTTCACCTCGACGCTGACATCGTGCAGTGCCTGAATTTTGCCGTAGTGGGTCGATACGTTGCGAAGTTCTAACATCTTGTTTTCCTTACGACTCGCCCAGATAGGCCTTGATCACTGCCGGGTTGTTACGGATCTCATCCGGCTTGCCGTGGGCCAGCGGGGTGCCCTGGCTGACCACGAAGATACGGTTGGAGATGCCCATCACCAGCTTCATATCGTGTTCGATCAGCAGCACCGAGACCCCGAATTCGTCCCGCAGGCTCATGATGAGCTCGTCCAGCTCGTCGGTCTCCTTCGGGTTGAGACCGGCGGCCGGTTCGTCCAGCATCAGCAGCTCGGGACGGGTCGCCATGCAGCGGGCGATCTCGAGGCGGCGCTGCTGACCGTAGGCCAGATTACCGGCGGCGCGGTTGGCAAGATCCTTGAGGCCCACTTTATCCAGCCAGAAGGCGGCCCGCTCCAGCCCCTCCTGCTCCGCCCGGCGGAAGGCCGGAGTCTTGAACAGACCGGCGATAAAGCTGGTGTTGAGGTGCTGGTGCTGGGCAACCAGCAGGTTCTCCACCGCTGTCATCTCCTTGAACAGCCGCACGTGCTGGAAGGTACGCACAATCCCCTTGCGGGCGATGAGGTGGCCGGGCAGCCCCTGGATCTCCTCACCCTTGTAGCGGATGGTGCCGCCGCTCGGACAGTAGAAACCGGTCAGGCAGTTGAAGATGGTGGTCTTGCCCGCACCGTTGGGGCCGATGATGGAGATCACCTCGCCCTTGTCGATATCCAGTTTTACCCCGTTGACTGCCAGCAGGCCCCCGAAGCGCATCGACAAATCAGAGACTTCCAATAACTTTTGATTAGTACTCATTTTCTCAGCTCCCGTTTCAAGGTGGAGCGAGTCACTACCAGCCATTCAGCCACATAGCGCATCGACAGATCAGAGACATCTATGAACTTCTGATGAGTGCTCATTTCTTCAACTCCAGATGCGGACGGGTCATCGGCAGCAATCCCTGTGGCCGCCAGATCATCATGAACACCATCAAGAGGCCGAACATCAACATGCGGTACTCGTTGAATTCGCGGGCCAGCTCCGGCAGCACCGTCATCACGATGGCCGCCAGCACCACCCCGATCTGGGAGCCCATACCACCCAGCACCACAATCGCCAGCACAATGGCCGACTCGATAAAGACGAAGGATTCCGGGCTGATAAAGCCCTGCCGGGAGGCAAAGAAACTGCCCGCAAAACCGGCAAAGGTAGCGCCTATGGTGAAGGCGGTCAGCTTGATGATGGTGGGGTTGAGCCCCAGCGATTTGCAGGCGATCTCGTCTTCCCGCAGCGCTTCCCAGGCGCGGCCAAGGGGCATCCGCAGCAGGCGGTTGATGACAAACAGGGTCACCACCACCAGCACCAGCGCCATCAGGTAGAGGAAGATCACCTTGTGGTTGGCGTTGTAGGTAATGCCGAAGAAGTTGTGGAAGGTATCAAAGCCCCCATCCTTGACGGTGCGGTTGAACTCCAGCCCCCCCAGCGTCGGTTTGGGGATGCCGGATATGCCGTTCGGGCCGCCGGTCAGGGTGGTCATGTTGTTGAGCAGGATGCGGATGATCTCGCCAAAACCCAGGGTGACGATGGCCAGATAGTCCCCCCGCAGCCGCAGCACCGGGAAACCGAGCAGGAAGCCGAAGGTAGCGGCCATCAGCCCGGCGATGGGCAGGCACTCCCAGAAGCTCAGCCCGAAGTAGGTGTTGAGCAGGGCATAGCTGTAGGCACCGACCGCGTAGAAGCCGACATAGCCGAGATCGAGCAGACCGGCGAGGCCGACCACCACGTTCAGCCCCAGCCCCAGCATGATGTAAATCAGGGTGAGGGTGGCGAGATCGATGGCGCCGCGAGAAGCCATAAAGGGCCAGCTCACCGCGAACAGCAGTACCAGCACGGCGGTGAGGTTATAGAGCTTGGGTGCTTCTTCCGGGCTTGGCAGCACCAGCTTGGTGAAGCCGACCGAGAAGCCGCTGATGGAGGCCTGAAACAGCTTGGCGATCTGGCCGCGCAGCATCTGGAACCAGAAAACAATGGTGGCTCCCCCCAGCAGCCAGGCCAGCGACACATCGAGGCGGCTCACTACCTGCAGGCTGGCGCCATCGGTCTCCAGCTTGAAGCCGAGCAGCCAGAAGGAGAGCACCAGCAACACCAGGCTGGCGATACAGGCGTGGATAAATTGATGTTTCATCACACTTTCTCCACTTCCGGACGACCCAGAATGCCGGTCGGCATAAAGAGCAGCACAAAAATGAGCAGGGCAAACGCCATCACATCTTTGTACTCGGTGCTGAGATAACCGGCGGTGAGGGCTTCAACCACCCCGAGCAGCAGGCCGCCCAGTACGGCGCCCGGAATGCTGCCGATACCACCCAATACAGCGGCAGTGAAGGCCTTCAGACCGGCCATAAAGCCGAGGTAGGGGTTGATGACGCCGTAATACATGCCGAGCAGCACCCCGGCGACGGCGGCCAGCGCGGCCCCCAGCACGAAGGTGATGGAGATGACCACGTGGGTGTCGATGCCCAGCAGGTTGGCCATCTTGATATCTTCCGAGCAGGCGCGGCAGGCGCGCCCCATGCGGGAGCGGCCGATGAACTGGGTCAGCGCCAGCATGGTGATGAAAGTCACCACGAAGATGATCAGCTGCATATAGGAGAGGCTTGCCTGAAAACCATCCTCGCCGCCCAGGGTCCAGCCACCTGAGATCAGGCTGGGCATGGCGATATCCCGCGAGCCCTGCGCCATGCGCATCATGTTCTGCAAGAAGATCGACATGCCGATGGCGGAGATGAGGGGGATCAGCCGGTTGCCACCGCGCAGTGGTCGGTAGGCGACCCGCTCGATGCTCCAGCCATAGGTGCCGGTGATGATGATACTGACCAGGAAGGCGCCTCCCAGCAGTAGAAAGGTACTGTCGATGCCCATCATCATGAGCCCCGCCATCACCATAAAAGCGACATAGGAGCCGATCATGTACACCTCGCCGTGGGCGAAGTTGATCATGCCGATGATGCCATAGACCATGGTGTAGCCAATGGCGATCAACGCATAGGTGCTGCCTATGGTTAATCCGTTCAGCAGTTGCTGAACCAGATAGAGGAGGTGTTCGGACATACTGCGTTCCCTGTACTTGCCCGCAAAGAGAGGAGGGGGTGAGCGTACTCACCCCCGATCGGCAGATTATTTGACTTGGCTGGAAGTACCGTCAGCGTGCCACTGGAACACACCGAATTCGAAGCCTTTCAGGTCACCGTTCGGTGCCCAGGTCAGGGGGCCCATCACGGTATCGATCGCTGCGGCCTTGATGGCGGCGGCAACGGCGGCCGGGTCATCTTCACCCGCCTTGGCGATACCGGCGGCCAGGGTTTGCACCGCGGCATAGGTAGTCCAGACGAACGGGCCGGAGGAGTCCTGACCCTTGGCCTTGAACGCTGCCACCAGCGGGGCGTTGGCAGGCACCAGATCGTATTTGTTCGGCAGGGTCACCAGCAGGCCTTCGGAAGCCGGGCCGCCGATGGCGGAGATATCCTTGTTACCCACCCCTTCCGGGCCCATGAACTTGGCTTTCAGCCCCTTCTCGCCAGCCTGACGCAGGATCAAACCCAGCTCAGGGTGATAGCCGCCGTAGTAGACAAAATCGACGTTCTCTTTCTGCAGCTTGGCGATCAGGGCGGAGAAGTCCTTGTCACCGGCGGTGATCCCTTCAAAGGCCACCACTTTCACGCCAGCCTTGTCGAGCGCCGCTTTGACGCTGGAGGCGATCCCTTCACCGTACTGCTTCTTGTCGTGGATAACGGCGACGCGCTGGGGTTTGACCTGCTCGATGATGTACTTGGCGGCAGTCGGGCCCTGATCGCTATCCAGGCCGATGGTGCGCAGGGTCAGCTGGTAACCGCGCTCGGTGATCTTGGGGTTGGTGGAGGCGGGGGTGACCATCAGGATCCCCTCGTCTTCATAGATGTCCGAGGCGGGCAGGGTGTTGTCGGAGCAGAGGTGACCGACCACGAACTTGACGCCGTCGTTCACCACCTTGTTGGCAACGGCCACCGCCTGTTTGGGATCGCAGGCATCGTCATAGACGACTGCTTCGATCTGCTTGCCATTGATGCCGCCAGCCTTGTTGATCTGCTCTACCGCCATCTTGCCGCCGGTGAACTGCATGTCCCCGTACTGGGCAACCGGGCCGGTAACCGGGCCTGCGATACCTATCTTGATGGTGTCTGCCGCGTGGGCGATGGAGATCGATCCAAACAGAGCCAAAGAAACCGCTGCGCCAACTGTGATTTTGCTCAACTTATGCATTGATTCGTCCCTTAATCAGTGGATTGTTTCATTTCCGTGTGCCATTCCGGATCTACATCCCGTGCATCCGGCTATAGGTATGGTTCTATCATTCCTCACGGGGCAATAACAAGCTGTTAAAGATACTAACCAGAGGGGGTTGGATGGACGGATTTTGAAATAAATGACCTGTTATTTTCGGCTAATCAGAGCTTAATTTTGATTTGTTGACTTAACATCTTGGTAACGAGAGGCGATTCTGACAAACGCCAGAGGATTAATCTGGCGATATTTTACTCTGACAGCGCTCCCATTTTGACCAGAATCCATTTGCGCAAACAGAAATGAGCGCCTAAATTAGCCGGCATTGACAATTCCGTGGCAGAGCTCGTTAAAACCAAGCCTTTATTCGGGAAATCTGCTAATGTTCCGCCTTTGACAGTCAGGAGACAGAGATGGCCACTATCAAGGATGTCGCCTCGCGCGCAGGCGTATCCATCTCCACCGTCTCACATGTGCTCAACCACACTCGGCGGGTCAGCGAAGACGCGACCCAGAAAGTGATTGAGGCGGTGGCAGAACTCAACTACGCGCCCAACTCGGTAGCGCGCAGTCTTAAAATAAATTCGACCAAGACCATTGGTATGCTGGTGACCACCAGCGTAAACCCCTTCTTCGCAGAAGTGGTGCAAGGGGTTGAAGCGTACTGCTTCGAACAGGGCTACAGCCTGATCCTCTGCAACACCGAAAACCAGCCGCCTCGCCAACAGCATTACCTGAGAATGCTGATGGAAAAACGGGTGGATGGACTGCTGGTATTGGGTACCGATATCGACACCCCGTTGCGTGACATGCTGCGCATCCACAAGAACGTGCCGCAGGTGGTACTGGATTGGGGCACGGAGTGCGATTTCGCCAACGTCATCAACGACAACGCCCGCATCGGCGCCCGCATGGCTGTTCGCCATCTGCTGGAGCTGGGGCACCGCGACATCGTCTGCATCACTGGCCAGCTCTCCAAGCCGACCACCCAGCAGCGACTGGACGGGGTACGTGATGCGCTGGGCGAGCACGGTCTGACCCTCAAAGATGAGCAGGTCTTTGAAGGGGATTACGAGAGCCAGAGCGGCTTCGATGCCATGCAGCGCATCCTGGCCCTGCAGCCTCGTCCGACCGCGGTCTTTGCCTTCGACGATCCCATGGCGATCGGCGCGATTTGCGCTGCCTGGGAAGCCGGAGTCAAGGTGCCGGACGATATCTCCATCATCGGCTACGACGATGTGGAGATGGCGCGCTTCTCCAGTCCGCCGCTGACCACCATCCGTCACCCGAAGGCCGAACTGGGCCAGTTGGCGGTGAAGCATCTGGTCAGCCGGATCCGCAACAAGGAGCTGGAAGTGGAATCGATGACGGTACAGCCCGAGCTGATCGTCCGTCGCTCGGTCAAACCGTTGCGTTAATCCGCGCCCGTTGCCAACACGAAAAACCCCCTCTGTCACGAGGGGGTTTTTGTTTATGGGCGGTTTACTTTCAACCAGTGGCTCGCAGCGCCGATCTCGGCCTTGTGAGTGAATATTCCCCCCGTTTGAGCTGCCTCGCATTTTGCTTGTTAATCGTTTGATCAATATCAACAAAGGGTTAAGTTCTGATGGACTCCCGACTTAACCGTTCCATCCTGTAGGTTGGGTATGACTGTCAAGGATGGTGTCTTATGTTCCCCCCTCGCAAGCTGGGTCACCAGATCACGCTGCTGGCAATCGGCGGCATCGTATTGCTCGCCGTGGTGCTGCTTACCTTTAATCTGTTTGAAAATCGCCAGCGGGCGCTCGCGGCCGAGCAGGCTGCACTGCGGAGCCAGCTCCAGAATGTGGAAGCGGTGATCAAAAACACCAGCCATGAAACCGTGCTGGCGGCGACCCTGATCGCCCAGCGGCCGGATGCAGCAAAAGCGGTGGCCGACAAGGATTGGCAGACCCTCGCCAATCTGTTTGATCCGCTCTGGCCCGCCCTCAAGGCGCAGGGGATCCAGCAGTTTCACTTTCACATTCCCCCGGCTACTTCCCTTTATCGGGTACACAAGCCCGCAAATCATGGCGACGACCTCTCTACTACACGGTTGGCAGTGGTCGAGGTGAACCGCAATCATCAACCGGTCGGCGGGTTGGAGACCGGTCAGGGCGGCACCGGGATCCGCGGCGTAGTGCCGGTCACTTTCAATGGTCAGTCGGTCGGCTCGGTGGAGTTTGGCCGCGCCCTCGACACCTCGCTGTTTGCCGATCTGCTGGGCAAGGACAGTCGCCTTGCCATCTATCTGTTTGAACAGGGTAAGCCCGTTATGCTGACTGGTACCTCCATGCTTGGTGAGTCGGTGGACTGGTATCAGGAGGTATTGGCGGGAGAGAGCCGCTTCACCACCATCAAGCAGCAGGGGAGCGATTTTCTGGTGATGGCGGCACCGTTGCGCGACTTCTCCGGCAAGGCGGTCGGGGTGATCGAGTTGGCGCGTGATCACAGTGAGGTTGCAGCCGCGCTGGTACGCCAGAGCTGGCAGATGGTAATGATCGTGCTACTTGGCACCGCTCTGATTGCGGTGGCGCTGGTGCTGCTGCTGGCGCGTCTTAGCCGTCCACTGCTCGACAGCGTCAAGGCGCTGGAGGCGCTGGCCAATGGCTCCGGCGATCTCGGCAGCAAGCTGCCGGTGGCAGGGCCGGAGGAGATCCGTCGCCTCGGGTCGGCGTTCAATGGCTTTGTTGCCAAGATCCGCGACACCATCAGCCAGCTCACCGCCACCTTGGGCGAGCTGGCTGGCGAGAGTGAGCGGCTGTCGCGCAGTGCGGCCGGCAACCTTGGCAGCATGACGCGCCAGCAGGAGCAGACCACCCAGCTCGCCACCGCCATGACCGAGATGACCAGCACGGTACACGAGGTGGCCAACAACACGGCACAGGCGGCCGAAGCGGCCAACGAAGCGGACAATCAGGCGGTCACCGGTGATGAGGTGGTGCAGCAGAGCGTCAACATGATCGAACAGCTGGCGGAGGAGATCGCCAGCGCGGGCAACACGGTGAAAGAGGTTGCCAAGGCCAGCGAGCAGATTGGCTCTGTGCTGGCGGTGATCCAGTCCATCGCCGAGCAGACCAACCTGCTGGCCCTCAACGCTGCTATCGAGGCGGCCCGGGCCGGCGAACAGGGGCGTGGTTTTGCGGTGGTGGCCGACGAGGTGCGCTCGCTGGCCGGGCGCACCCAGCACTCCACCGCCGAGATCCGCGGCACCATCGAGCAGTTGCAACGGGCGGTGGGCAGCACGGTGACCATGATCGAACACAGCGTCTCGCGGGCGGGGGAGTCGGTGGAGCGGGCCAATCAGGCGGGAGAGGCCCTCGGCCGGATCAAGGGGGCGGTCAACAGCATCCGCGACATGAACACCCAGATCGCCGCCGCTTCGGAGGAGCAATCCTCGGTGAGCGACGAGATCACCCGCAATATTGTCAGCGTCCACGAGATCTCCCAGGCCACCACGCTGGTGGCGCGGGATACCGCCCATATCGCCAGCCATGTGGCGACCCTGGTGGACAAGCTGGGGGATCTGGCCGGGCAGTTCCAGGATGGTTCCAACGTGCGGATGGTGCTGAGTCGCGCCCGCGCCGCTCACATGGGCTGGAAGACCCGGGTGCGCGCCTATCTGGATGGGCAGGAGGGGTTGTCGCGCAGCGAGGCGGTCAGCGACAAGGAGTGCCGCCTTGGTCATTGGTACTTCAGCGAAGGGCAGGCATGCTGTGGCGATCAACCCGCCTTCAGGGCGATCGCCGCCCCGCATGCCAGATTGCATCAGGTGATCCAGCAGATTATCGAGCTGAAAAATCAGCACAAGCATGAAGAGGCAGAGGCGCTCTACCGCGAGATCGAGCAGAACTCAGAGCAGGTAGTGGGCTGCATTGATCAGCTGCTGCAGGAGATGACCAAGCCGGAGCGTTAATGACGAGCGGATCGGATAGCCAAAGGGCTGACAGTGATGTCAGCCCTTTTTCATGGTGCGGGTCAGGGGCGAGGTTACTGCTCCGGACGCAGATCCTGATAACGGGCGGCGGTGATGAACTGGCCGAAGGTTTCACACCAGACGATCACGCTGCTGTAGCGGGCCGGATCGATCGTGGCGGGCAGCGGCACGATAAAGTTGTCGAAGGTCTTCACCGGCCCGACTCGCACCATCTGATCCTTGAGGCGGGCAAAATCGGCTTCGGTCTCGACAAACTCGGGGGAGAGGTAGAGCTGGTAGTCCGGCCCGGGGGCCAGCTTGCCCATCAGACTGACGGCATCCGGCCCTATGCTCACCTTGCCTTCCCCCCAGTGCAGCCGATCGCTGTCTTTCAGATCCCGGCGAAAGGTGCCGTGGAATCTCGCTTGCTGCTGGCTGGCCGCTACCTGCTCGGTATCAGGGGCGGGTGGCGCGATCAGGATCGGCAGGGTGTAGACACCAGCGGCAAAGCCTGCCGCCGCGACCAGCAGATGGGTGCCCAGCAGCAGGGCCATGGTTTTGCGTTTCATGATATCTCGGTCGTTGATGAACAGGTGCCAGCATCATAGCAGTGGTGCTGGCTAAACCGCTTGTCATCCAGCGCTATGGAGCCGGATGTTTGCGCAGCCGCGGTTGATATGGCTTACAGGCTGGCGAAATCCACCTCGGGCAGGGTTTCGAAGCCGGGGCGGGCAAACAGATAGCCCTGCATCAGACTGACGCCCATCTCCTGCAGGCAGGCCATCTCTTCGCGGGTCTCGATCCCCTCCGCCAGCGGGGTGATCTTCAGCTCCGCAAACAGTGCCAGACAGTGGCGCACTATGGCTTGCCGGGTCGGGTCATGGTCGATGCCCCGCAGCAGGTGCATATCGAGCTTGACGATGTCGGGGCGAAAATCGGCCAGCAGGTTGAGGCCCGAGTAACCGGCGCCAAAGTCATCGATCGCCGTTTTGAAGCCGAGCGCCTGATAGTGATCGACGATACTGCGGAGATGCTGGCTATCCTGCACCTGCTCCACCTCGGTCAGCTCGAACATGATCTGCTCGATGGGAAAGAGATGCTCGCGGGCTGCCTGCAGGGTGGTGCGGATGCAGCGCTCCGGGCGGTAGACCGCATTGGGCAGAAAGTTGATGCTGAGCATGCCCCGCATATCGAGCCGGGCGGCCAGTGCGATGGCCTTGATCCGGCACAGCTGGTCGAAGCGGTAGCGATTGCCATCGTTGACCCGGGCAATCACGCTCTGCGCCGGCTCGTTGTTGAGCCCCCGCACCAGCGCCTCGTAGCCGAAGATGGTGCGCTGGCTGCAATCGATGATGGGCTGAAAGGCCATGGTGAAGTCGAAGTCGAGATCTGCTTTCTCCTGACACAGCTGGCAGATGGCGGGGGACGGGGCGGCAGGTATATCCATGACTCTCCTCTCGGGGCGTGGCGGCGCTGGGGACTGACTCAAATGATAACAGCTGATCACCCCCCTGTAGGTTCGATTAGCGCAGCGTAATCGGACGAACGAGAGGCTTTGATTACGGTTGTTGCCGTGAAACAGAGACGGCCAGCCGGAGGGGAAAATTCGGCTGGCCGTTATGGCGGGAGAATTGATTTACGCGAACGTCCGATTACGCCTGACGGCTAATCGAACCTACGAGCTAAATGGGCTTGGCGTGACGTTTATTCTCTCTACTAAGGAGAGAATATCATTAACTTTTATACTATATTCTCCACCAATGGATTTAAGAATTTCTACTGTTCGAGAAGTAGTAAAGTCAGATATGTAGCAAGGTTTCCCTAGGATATTATCCTCAATGGTTGTTTTAATTCTCTCCAATATTGGTGTTAGATCAAAGTTGTGTTCAGTTGAACCAAGAATATGGTTCATTTTAATACTGGCCTCCAGTGATTCCAACTGCGCCAGTAAAACGTTATTGTAAACCTTTTTTAAATCCCAAAGGCGTTCTTCTACAGAGCGAAGGTTTAGTTCTTGGGAGTATTCATTGTATTTAATTGTTTTGTTTTGCAGGGAGAGTTCGATTTTTATTTTTGATATTCCAGATTTTATTTCATTAAGTTCGCTGGAATAATCCTCAATTGAATTATAAATTTTATCTATTCTTTCATTGGTGCTTTTTAGTGAGGCTAAGAGGTTATCTACGTTTTTAGAGTTTTTTTCATCAACTATTCCTGCAATCTTTATTTCTGATTCAATGATAAGTCTGGATGTTTCGTTTAGTAGTGTTGATTTATCTTTTTCATGTATTTTAAAATTTGACCACCATCCGAAACCAAATAATAATGCTGATACTCCCAAAACAGCACCTATAGCCCAGTACACGGTGCTTAACAATGAGTCATGGTACTCTTTAATTATTTTGTTTTCAATTTTAAGCTCTTCAAATGCTTTTAGTTTATAAATTGTTTCATAATTAATAAGAGAGCCATTCTCTACGCTGCTCTGAGAGTTTTTTCTGCATGTGCATTTATCACAACAGAGAAAAACAATAAAAAAATGACAATGAAAAATTTATTCATGAAATTGCTCTCTTTGATTTTTATGAAATAAATGTCACATAATTTAAATATAAAAACTGTGAACCTAATCAAAACGGCGCCTCGCGGCGCCGTTTTTAATATCACTTACTCAACCCTAATCACTGCAGCAGCGAGATATCCGCGACTTGCAGGAACAGGTTGCGCAGGTTGTTCAGCAGCGCCAGACGGTTGGCCTTGAGGGCCTCGTCGTCGGCCATCACCATCACTTCGTTGAAGAAGGTGTCGACCGGCTCGCGCAGGGCGGCCAGACGGGTGAGGGCAGCCTGATAGTCACCGGCAGCGAACAGCGGGGCCAGTTCGGCTTGCAGTTCGGCAACCTGGGTGGCCAGCGCCTTCTCGGCAGCATCTTGCAGCAGTTCCGGTTTGACGGCAGTCGGCAGTTCGCCTTCGACCTTGGCCAGAATGTTGCTCACGCGCTTGTTGGCGGCAGCCAGTGCCAGGGCGGCATCCAGCGTGCGGAAGTGGCTGACGGCCTTGACGCGACGATCGAAGTCGAGCGGACGGGTCGGGCGGCGGGCCAGTACGGCCAGCACCACGTCGGCACCGATGCCTTCGTCCTGATAGGCGGCGCGGAAGCGACCCAGCATAAAGTCGACCACGTCGGTGACGACGGTTTTGTTGGTCAGCTTGTCGCCGTAGACGCGTACCGCTTCTTCAACCAGTTCAACCAGATCCAGATCCAGCTGCTTCTCGGTCATGATGCGCAGGGCACCGATGGCGGCGCGACGCAGGGCGAACGGGTCCTTGTCACCCTTGGGCAGCATGCCGATGCCGAAGATACCGGCCAGGGTGTCGAACTTGTCGGCCAGCGCGACGGCGCAGGCAACCAGACCGGACGGCAGGGCATCGCCGGCAAAGCGCGGCATGTACTGCTCGTTGAGGGCCACGGCAACCGCTTCGTCTTCGCCATCGTGACGGGCGTAGTGCATCCCCATGACACCCTGGGTGTCGGTGAACTCGCCGACCATGTTGGTCATCAGGTCACACTTGGAGAGCAGACCGGCACGCTTGGCCTGAGCCACGTCGGCACCGATACGCTCGGCGATAAAGCCGGCAACGGTCTCGATGCGCTCGACCTTGGCCTTGACGGTGCCCAGCTGTTGCTGGAACAGCACGGTTTCAAGGCGCGGCAGGCGGGAGGCCAGGGTCTGCTTGAGGTCGGTCTTGAAGAAGAACTCGGCGTCAGAGAGACGGGGGCGAACCACCTTCTCGTTGCCGCTGATGATCTGGCTCGGGTCTTTGGACTCGATGTTGGTGACGAAGATGAACTTCGGCAGCAGCTTGCCGTTCTTGTCGTAGACCGGGAAGTACTTCTGGTCACCCTTCATGGTGTGAACCAGCGCTTCAGCCGGAACGGCCAGGAACTTCTCTTCGAAGTTGGCAGTCAGCACCACAGGCCACTCGACCAGTGCGGTCACTTCTTCCAGCAGAGCGTCGTCCAGATCGGCCACGCCACCGAAGGCGGCTGCGGCCGCTTCGACGTCAGCCTTGATCTTGGCCTTGCGCGCCATAAAGTCGGCAATCACCATGCCGCGCGCCTGCAGGATCTGCGGGTACTGGCTGGCGTTGTCGATGGTGAATTCGCTCTCGCCCATAAAGCGGTGACCGCGAAGGGTGCGGGCAGAGTCGATACCCAGAATGTGGGCGGGCACCAGCTCGCCATCCAGCAGCAGGGTCACGGTGAAGACCGGACGCACGAACTGGATAGTCTTGTCGCCCCAGCGCATCATTTTCGGGATTGGCAGCTTGGCCAGTGCCTGGCTAACAAGCTCACCCAGCAGATCGACGGCCGGACGGCCTTCAACCTTGGCGGTGTGAACCAGCCACTCGCCCTTGTCAGTGACCAGACGCTCGGCCTGCTCAACGGTGATGCCGTTGCCACGGGCCCAGCCTTCGGCAGCCTTGGTCGGCTTGCCTTCGGCATCGAACGCCTGCGCCACGGCCGGGCCGCGCTTCTCGACGCTCTTGCTCGGCTGTTCGCCGGCCAGCTCGCTCACCTTCAGCGCCAGACGGCGCGGTGAGGCAAACCACTCGACGTCGCCAAAGGCCAGATCGGCCTTGGTCAGTTCGGCTTTGAAGTTGTCGGCAAAGGCTTCGGCCAGGGAGCGCAGGGCTTTGGGCGGCAGCTCAGCAGTACCGATCTCTACCAGAAATGTATGTTGTGCCATGTCCGTTCCTTAACCTTGCTTGTTCTCGTTGCTGCCACGTTGGCACATCGGGAAGCCCAGCGCTTCGCGGGAGGCGTAGTATGCCTCGGCCACGGCCTTGGTCAGGGTGCGAATGCGCAGGATGTAGCGCTGACGCTCGGTGACCGAGATGGCCTTGCGGGCATCCAGCAGGTTGAAGGAGTGAGCGGCTTTCAGGATGCGCTCGTAGGCAGGCAGCGGCAGCGGTTTTTCCAGTGCCAGCAGATTCTGGGCTTCCTTCTCGTACTGCTCGAAGCAGTGGAACAGGAACTCCACATCGGCGTGTTCGAAGTTGTAGGTGGATTGCTCCACTTCGTTCTGGTGGAACACGTCGCCGTAGGTGGTCTTGCCCAGCGGGCCGTCAGACCAGACCAGATCGTAGACGCTGTCCACGCCCTGAATGTACATGGCCAGACGCTCGAGACCGTAGGTGATCTCGCCGGTGACCGGCTTGCACTCGAGGCCGCCGACCTGCTGGAAGTAGGTGAACTGGGTCACTTCCATGCCGTTCAGCCACACTTCCCAACCCAGACCCCAGGCACCCAGAGTCGGGTTTTCCCAGTTGTCTTCCACGAAGCGGATGTCGTGGATCTCGGGATCCATACCCAGCTCTTTCAGGGAGCCCAGATAGAGTTCCTGAATGTTGTCGGGGGAAGGCTTGATGATCACCTGGAACTGGTAGTAGTGCTGCAGGCGGTTCGGGTTTTCACCGTAGCGGCCGTCAGTCGGACGGCGGGACGGTTGCACGTAAGCGCAGGCGATGGGCTCCGGGCCCAGGGCTCGCAGACAGGTCATGGGGTGGGAAGTACCGGCACCCACTTCCATATCCAGCGGCTGAATGATGGTACAGCCCTGGCGGGACCAATAGTCCTGCAGCTGCAGGATCAGGCCCTGAAAGGTTTTGACATCGAATTTTTGCATAATTTTTTTCGCGCGAAGTGAAAATCAGAGCAAGATTTGCTGAATGTGAACCGAGGGAGTATACCGTCTGGCATGGTCGGATAATAGGCGAAATTGCAGCGGATTCGCGGGATGGTGCTGCGCCCTGGCTGGTCGGGCGGGATGTCCGGTATATGATGTGAGCAGTGCCGCCTGCAGAGTGGGCAGGGTCGGGTAAACCGCTGAAATGACGAGGGAGAGGAAATGGAACTGCGCTGCGCCTGGGTGACCAAAGACCCGGAATACATTGAATACCATGACAAACAGTGGGGCAGGCCGGTCTATGACTCGCGCGAGCTGTTTGCCAAGCTTTGCCTCGACGGCCAGCAGGCGGGGCTGTCGTGGATCACCATCCTCAAGCGCACCGAGAGCTACTACCGCGCCTATGCCGACTTTGATCCGGTGCAGATTGCCCGCTTTGACGAGCAGGATGTAGAGCGGCTGATGCAGGACACCGGCATCATCCGCAACCGGCTCAAGGTGCAGTCGATCATCAGAAATGCCCGCGCCTATCTGGCGTTGCAGGAGCAGGGGATCGACTTCGCCGACTACCTGTGGGGCTTTGTTGGCGGTGCCCCCATCGTCAACCAGCGGCAGGGCAACGGCGATATTCCGGCGACCTCGCCGGAGTCGGATGCCATGTCGAAAGCGCTCAAGAAGCTCGGCTTCAACTTTGTCGGCAGCACCATCTGTTACGCCTTTATGCAGGCGGTGGGGATGGTGAACGATCATCTGGTCAGCTGTCCTTGCCACGCCGAGTGTCAGTTACCGTGCTGACCATCCGCCGATTGCCCAAAAAAACACCACTCTCGCCATCTGTTCAGGCTTGCGTCAGACAATGGCGTGCCAGCGCGTTACAATCCGGCCCCCGGCATGGTGCCGGATTGTTTTCACAGAGGTTTTTTCATGCGAGCCAAGATCCTGGTGCCTGCTCTGGCACTGACCGTTGCCCTGAGCGGCTGTACCACCAACCCCTACACCGGTGAATCCCAGACCTCCAAAGGTGCCTGGGGCGCGCTGGCTGGCGCCGCTGCCGGTGCGGCCGTAGGTGCGCTCTCTTCCAGCAAGGGTGACCGCAAGAAGGGCATCCTGACCGGCGTTGCTGCCGGCGCGGCCCTGGGTGGCGGTATCGGCTACTACATGGACGTGCAGGAAGCCAAGCTGCGCGAGAAGCTGCAGGGCACCGGCGTCAGCGTGACCCGCAATGGCAATGAGCTGATCCTCAACATGCCGAACAACGTGACCTTCGACAGCTCCAGCTCCCAGCTGAAAGCGGCCGGAGCCAACACCCTCTCCGGCGTGGCCATGGTGGTTGCCGAGTTCGACAAGACCCGCCTGAACGTGGTCGGTCACACCGACAGTACCGGTTCCCGCGATCTGAACATGAAGCTCTCCCGCGATCGTGCCGATGCCGTTGCCGCCCAGCTGATTGGTCAGGGCGTAGCAGGTAGCCGCATCTCCACCACCGGCGTGGGCCCGGATCAGCCGGTTGCTACCAACAGCACCGCCGCTGGCAAAGCCCAGAACCGCCGCGTGACCATTACCCTGACCCCGACCGCCTAAGTCGCTCAGGTCTTGGTAACGAAAAGGCCCCGCCAGTGATGGCGGGGCCTTTCTATTGGCGCCGTTGCGAGCAATGGCGCCTTGTTGCTTGCTCCCTTCTCCCCTCGTGGGAGAGGGGGGCGGGGATAAGCGCCTCTTAGACAGCTGCAGTCAGCTGCACTTCCACCTTGTAGCCTTCGTGGGCGAGGCGGGCCTGTACACAGGCTCTAACCGGTGCTGTGCCAGCCGGGATCCAGGCATCCCACTGCTCGTTGAAGGCCGCGATGTCACCAATGTCTTTGAGATAGATATTGGCCATCAGAATTTTGTCTACGCCGGAGCCGTTGGCTTCCAGCAGGCGTTGCAGGCTCGCCAGCACTTCGCGGGTCTGCTGGTGGATGTCGGCCTCTTCGCTGACGGGCACTTCCACCACGTAGAGGGTGCCATTGTGGATGACGACGTCAGACCAACGCTGGGTGGTGCCGATTCGGGTAATGGTTGTCATGGAGTGCTCCGGTACAGGGGCTTATTGACCCTTGCGGATCAGATAGCGGTAGGGGGCCTGCTCTGTCTCGCTGGCGACCAGGGTGTGATCCATAAAGCGGCAGAAACTGGGGATGTCGCGGGTGGTTGAAGGATCATCGGCGCTGACCAGCAGGGTCTCGCCATCCGCCATCAGCCGCACTTTCTTGCGAACCATCATAACGGGTTCCGGGCAACGAAGCCCGATTGCGTCCAACTCGTGGGTTGCGCCGCAGAATAAATCACTCATCTATTATCAACCTTCAACCTATTCGGCTGCCAATGATACTCAGGGCTAAAAAATAATCAAACAAACGCCCCATCAACCAGCATATGTAACCGAAATGTTATTCTGCCCTATCCAGCTTGCGCCGGACGAGTAATATAAAAATTGAACCATATTCAACAAGGAGGTGAATATGCAGGTCTCCTACGGCAGATTACAGGCCTATGCAGGCATGGGGTTCTTGTCCTTCGCCATGATAGTGATGGGCAGCCCGATCGGGAATACCGGTACCTGGTTCGGCTCCATGGTGATGGTCGGGTTGGGGCTCTGGATCGAGCTCAGCGATTACTATGACGAGGGTGAGGACGAGAACGATCAATCCTGAATCGGATGACGATTCAACAACAAAGGCGGAGCAATTCCGCCTTTGTCATTTCTGCCGTTTGGCAATGTACCCGGATCAGCGGGTCGAGCGCATGGCCCGCTCCAGATGCAGCGCCGTCTGCTCCGGGTTGGCCTTGGGGTCGTTGAAGAAGTTGCTCAGCACATCGAGGATTGCCTGCCGCATATTGGTCGGCGTCGCCATCCCTTCCGCCATGCTGGGCAGCAGGTTGTCCTGCTTTTCCGCCAGCAGGAAATCCTGATAGGAGCGGACGGCGCAGCGGTCGAATTTGCTCATGTCGGGATTGGTCAGCGCCGGGATCGACCCCTTCACCCGATTGAACTCTTCCTGGAATTGCGGCGTCATCAGCAGCTGAGCCAGATCCCCCTGCGCCTGCAGCTGGGCCGGATCCCGCTGTTTGAACATGGCGATGGAGTCGAGGTTGTAGCTGAACAGTCCTGCGCTGCCCGGGCTCGGCAGGCAGGCGATATCCTCACCCGGCCGGTAGTTGCCCGCGCTCAGTTCACCCTTCACCCAGTCCCCCATCACCTGCATGGCGGCGCCACCGCTCTCCAGCAGATTGGTGGCCTGATGCCACTTCAGACCAGCGTATTTTTGCGGCACGTAGGCGCGCAGCTGCTGGAAACGGGTCAACACCCGAACCATGTCGGGGCCGGTCAGGGTGGCGCTGTCCTGCTCGAGGAACGCCTTGCGATAGAATTCTTTTCCGCCCTCACCGAGTGCCACTGTTTCAAACAGTACCGCCAGCTGCCAGGGCTCGTTGCCGATGGCGAGCGGGGTGATGCCCCGTTTCTTAAGCTGATCGGCGACGGTGACAAACTGGGCCCAGCTGGTGGGCGGAGTCAGCTTGTTGCGCTCGAAGATCTTGCGGTTGAGCCACAGCCAGTTGACCCGGTGGATGCCGGTGGGCACCGCCATCAGGGCACCATTCTGGCTGAGGGTGGCACGCACCATGGGCGGCATCTGACTGTACCAGCCGAGGTGTTCGGCCATGGGGGTGAGATCGCGCAAAAAACCGAGCCCGGCCCACTCCTTGAGCTCGTAACCCTTGAGGTGGGCCGCTTCGGGCGGGTTGGCGGCCAATGCCCGGCTCTTCAATACCGTCATGGCACTCTTGCCGCCGCCGCCCTGCACTGCAAAGTCGTTCCACTGGTTGCCCTGTTTGGTCCACTCGGATTTGAGCACTTCGACCGCTTTCGCTTCGCCGCCGGACGTCCACCAGTGCAGCACTTCCACCTGGGAGGCGGCAACGGGAGCAGAGAGCAGGGCGATGACAGAAAAAGACAACCACTTCATAAGGTTACTGCCTTGGTAGGGAGAGCGTGGCCTGCAGGCCACCTTGCGGACGATTTTCCAGCACCAGATCGCCGCCGTGGGCGTGGGCTATGTTGCGGGCGATGCCAAGGCCGAGGCCGGTGCCGGCCTGATCCGTGCTGAGCCGGTAATAGGGTTCGAAAATGCGCTCGAACTGATCGTCCGGCAGGCCGGGGCCCTCATCCATGATAAAGAGGATCAGCATCTCCTCGTCATCCATGATGATGATGCGCACCCGCTGGCCATATTTGATGCCGTTGTCCACCAGATTGCCGATGCAGCGCTTGAGCGCCAGCAGCTTGCCGCGATAGGGCCACTTGCAGTGCCCTTCGATGGTCAGCCGCTCGTCGTGCAGGTTCATCGACTCCGCCATCTGCTCAAGCAGGGCGTTGATGTCGATCTCCTCGATATTCTCGTGAATGTCGGTCTCTTTGACCGTCTGCAGCGCCCCTTTCACCATCAGCTCCAGCTCGTCGAGATCCTTGTTGAACTTGGCGATTTGCACCTCGTCGTCGAGCAGTTCGACCCGTAGTCGCAGTCGGGTGATGGGGGTCTTGAGGTCGTGGGAAATCGAGCTGAACAGCCGCTCTCTATCGTCGATATAGCGACGAATACGGTGCTGCATGATGTTGAAGGCGCGGGTCGCCGCCACGATTTCCGATGCACCTTCCTCCTTGAGCGAAGGCTGATCGATATCCTTGCCGAGATTGACCGCCGCCTTGGCGAGACGGCGCAGCGGGCGGGTCTGCCAGCGCACCAGCATAAAGGTGAAGAAGCAGAGGAACACCGTCATCAGGGCGATGAAACGCACCTGGTTGCTCGGCATGACGGTGTCATCCAAGGTCATGTAGGGAGCGGGCAGCAGGGCCGCCAGATAGAGCCACTCCCCCTTTTCGATCTCGATCTGGGTCACCAGCACCGGCGGGTTGATGGGCTCGAGCGACAGGGTGTAGCGCGCCCAGGAGGAGGGAAGGTCCGCCAGCAGGGTGTCGTTGTTGAATACGTGGAGATCTTCGGGCCGCGAGAAATCCACCTTGATCGCCATGGCATCGGAGAGCTTGCGGGTCAGCACTCCCTGCACCTCCTCCAGCACCTGCGTCTTGCGTTCGCTGTCGGGGATGGCGTTGATGTGGATCTCCTCTTCGTTCAGCGAGACGAAGAAGCGGCTGCCCCCCATGTTGCGCAGCTGATCGAGAGCGATATGGCGATATTGCAGCGGCAGGGATTTGAAGAAGTTGACGGTGGAGGCGGCAGACATGGCGAGGTTGCGGGTGGTGCTGAGCATCCCCTCCAGCTCCCGCTTCTGGATCTGCTGCATCCAGATGCCGGTCAGAATGGTCTGGGAGAGCAAGATGGCCAGCAGCAGCAGCAGGATCATCCGCGACAGCAGAGAGCGGGGCACCAGCGCCCCCCAGGACCATTTGTTGCTCATGGCAGTTCGTGCACCTCGGCGATCAGCATGTAGCCGCTACCGCGGATGGTTTTGATGATGCGCGGGCTCTTGCCATTGTCGCCCAGCTTCTGGCGCAGGCGGCTGATCTGCACGTCGATGCCGCGCTCCATCGGCAGGCTTTCGCGGCCGCGGGTGGCATCGGAGATGGTGTCGCGATCCAGCACCACGCCGGGCTGTTGCAGGAACATGCCGAGCAGCATGGCGTCGCTGCCGGAGAGATCCAGCAGGCTGCCATCATCATGGGTCAGCTGGTGGCTCAGGGTGTCGAGGGTCCACTCGGCAAAACGCAGGCGGCGGCTTGGCTCTTTCTCTTTTTCCGGCTGGCGGAATTCGGCGCGGCGCAGCAGCGCCTTGATGCGGGCCTGCAGTTCACGGGGGCTGAACGGCTTGGCGATATAGTCGTCGGCACCAAGTTCCAGACCGATCACCCGATCCGCTTCGTCGGAGGCGGCGGTCAGCATGATGATGGGCACCTGGGAGTCACGACGGATCTGCTGGCAGAGGGTAAAGCCATCCTCGCCGGGCATCATGATGTCCAGAATAATCAGGTCCGGGCTGTGCTGGGCGAGTTGCTGACGCATCTCGTTGCCCTCCGCCGCCGTCAATACCTGAAAGCCCGCCCGGGTCAGGTACTCATTGAGCAGCTCGCGGATCTCTTGGTCGTCATCGACGATCAGCAGTTGTTTGCTCATTGACATATGTATGTGCATCCACCCATTTTTTTGTGCAGATTGAACCTGTCGGGGGAGTAAAAAGCAAGCAAGCCCCCTATCTAATGTGAGGTTTAAGGCAATAACAGCCTATTGATAAGATTAAAACGAAAAAAGGCCGACCCAAACGGGACGGCCAACAGACAGCTTCTGACCACTGACGAGCACCCCGTGTGGCGATCGTCACAGACTTGAAAAGGGGCCAGTCAGACTGGCCCCGAAAAGGGACAACTCTCAGTAGTGCATCCCGTCGATCCGGCTGGTTATCACACCCGTTCAAACACGGTGGCGATGCCCTGACCCAGACCGATACACATGGTGGCAACCCCCAGGGTGGCATCCTTCTCCTCCATCAGATTGATGAGGGTGGTGGAGATGCGGGCGCCGGAGCAGCCGAGGGGGTGGCCCAGCGCAATGGCGCCGCCGTTCAGGTTCACCTTCTCGTCCACCAGGTCCTGCAGACCCAGATCCTTCACGCAGGGCAGGGACTGGGCGGCAAACGCCTCGTTCAGCTCGAACAGGTCGATATCACCAACAGTCAGACCGGCACGCTTGAGCGCCTTCTGGGTCGCCGGCACCGGGCCGTAACCCATGATGGCGGCGTCACAGCCGGCGATGGCCATGGCACGTACCTTGGCGCGCGGTGTGAGGCCGAGGGCCTTGGCGCGATCCGCGCTCATCACCAGCATGGCGGCGGCGCCATCGGATAGGGCCGAGGAGCTGCCGGCGGTGACGGTGCCGTTGACCGGATCAAACACCGGGCGCAGCTGGCTCAGGGTTTCGACCGTGGTCTCCGGGCGGATCACCTCGTCGTAGTCGTAGAAGAAGCGGGCGCCGCTGGCGTCATGGCCTTCCAGCCCGACGATCTCCTTGGCAAAACGTCCTTCCACGGTTGCCGCGTGGGCGCGGCGGTGGGAGCGGGCGGCAAACTCGTCCTGCTGCTGGCGGCTGATGCCGTGCAGCTTGCCGAGCATCTCGGCGGTCAGTCCCATCATGCCGGAGGCTTTCGCCACCGACTTGGCCATGCCGGGGTGGAAGTCGACGCCGTGGCTCATCGGCACGTGACCCATGTGCTCGACGCCGCCGATGATGAAGATATCCCCGTCACCCACCTGAATGGCGCGGGAGGCGTCGTGCAGTGCCTGCATGGAGGAGCCGCACAGGCGGTTGACGGTCACCGCCCCCACCTGCTTCGGAATGCCGGCCAGCAGCGCGGCGTTGCGGGCGATGTTGAAGCCCTGCTCCAGGGTCTGCTGTACGCAGCCCCAGTAGATATCCTCGATCTCGTTCGGGTCGAGGTTGGGGTTGCGCAGCAGGATGGATTTCATCAGGTGCGCGGACAGATCTTCTGCACGCACGTTGCGGAAGGCGCCGCCCTTGGACCGGCCCATCGGGGTCCGGATACAGTCGACAATGACTACGTCTTTCATGAATGGATCTCCTTTCCGCAATCAGTAGAAGGTTTTGCCCTGGGCGGCCATCTCGCGTAAGCGGTCGCTGACGCGGTAGAGCGGGCCCAAGTCGGCATACTGGTCGGCCATGGCCACGTAGCGATCCAGACCGATAGTGTCCAGATAACGGAACACGCCGCCGCGGAAGGGAGGGAAGCCCAGACCGTAGACCAGTGCGATGTCGGCTTCGGCTGGCGTGGCGACTATGCCCTCTTCCAGACAGAGCACCACCTCGTTGATCATCGGGATCATCATGCGGGCAATGATGGCGTCCTTGTCGAAATCCTGTTTCGGCTTGGCAATGGGGGCCAGCAGCTCGTAGCTAGCTGCGTCAGCCACCTTCTTCGGCTTGCCCTTCTTGTCCTGCTCGTAGGCGTAGAAGCCCTTGCCGTTCTTCTGACCGAAGCGGTTCACTTCGTACATCACGTCGATGGCGGTGCGACCTTCCTTGCTCATGCGCGCCGGGAAGCCCTGCGCCATCACGTCACCGGCATGGTGACCGGTGTCGATGCCGACCACGTCCAGCAGGTAGGCGGGGCCCATGGGCCAGCCGAACTCTTTCTCCATCACCTTGTCGACGGCGGCGAAGTCGGCGCCATCGGCGACCAGCTTGTTGAAGCCGAAGAAGTAGGGGAACAGCACGCGGTTGACGAAGAAGCCAGGGCAGTCGTTGACCACCACCGGGGACTTGCCCATGGCGGCGGCATAGGCCACCACGCGGTTGATGGTTTCATCGGAGGTTTGCTCGCCGCGGATGATCTCCACCAGTGGCATGCGGTGCACCGGGTTGAAGAAGTGCATGCCGCAGAAGTTCTGCGGGCGCTTCAGCCCCTTGGCCAGCAGGGAGATGGGAATGGTGGAGGTGTTGCTGGCGAGCACGGCGTCTTCGCCGATGATTCCTTCCACTTCGCCCAGTACGGTGGCTTTCACCTTGGGATTCTCGACCACGGCTTCGACCACCACGTCCACGCCTTTGACGTTGTCATAGCTGAGGGTCGGGGTAATGGCAGAGAGCACCTGACCCATCTTGATGCCGTCGATGCGACCCTTTTCGAGCTGGCCGTTGAGCAGCTTGGTGGCTTCGCCCATGCCAAGTGCCAGTGCCTTCTCGTTGATGTCCTTCATCACCGCCGGAATGCCCTTGCTGGCAGACTGGTAGGCGATGCCGCCACCCATGATGCCGGCACCCAATACGGCGGCGTGGCCAGTGGCCTTAGCAGCCTGCTTGGCCGCCTTCTTGGCCAGCGCCTTGATGTGCTGATCGTTCAGGAAGATACCGACCAGTGCCTTGGCGACATCGGTCTTGGCCAGCTTGATAAAGCCCTGAGCCTCGATGGCCAGCGCCTCGTCACGGCCCATACCTGCGGCGGCCTCGACGGTTTTCACCGCAGTCATCGGCGCCGGATAGTGTTTGCCCGCTACGGCGGCAACCATGCCGGCGGCGGTGGTGAAGCTCATCATGGCTTCCAGTTTGGAGAGGCGCAGCGGGGCTTTCTTGGCGGCGCGACGGCTCTGCCAATCCAGCTTGCCCGCGATAGCGTCCTTGATCATCTGCAGCGCAGCGCTCTGCAGTGCGTCCGAGGCGACCACGGCGTCGATGGCGCCCACCTTGAGGGCGTCATCGGCACGGTAATCCTTGCCGGTGGTGATCCACTCGAGCGCGTTGTCGGCGCCGATTACCCGCGGCAGACGGACTGTGCCGCCAAAGCCCGGCATGATGCCGAGTTTGGTCTCGGGCAGGCCGATTGTGGCGCTGGTGTCGGCCAGACGGAAGTCAGTGGAGAGGATGGTCTCGCAGCCGCCGCCCAGAGCGTGACCCTTGATGGCAGAGAGGGTCGGAACCGGCAGATCTTCGATGGCATTGAAGATGTCGTTGGCCTTTTTCAGCCAGCCGAGCAGATCTTCTTGCGGCAGATCGAACAGTTCCAGGAATTCGGTAATGTCGGCACCGACGATAAAGGCGTCTTTGCCGGAGGTGAGGATCAGACCTTTTAGTTCACGTTCTTGTTGTAATGCGGCGATCGCTTCGCTCAGGGAGAGCAGGGTAGCGCGATCCAGCTTGTTGACTGAACCCGGGGCATCAAACCTCAGCTCGGCGATGCCGTTTTCGAGGTAGCTGACCGACAGGGTTTCGCCTTGGTAGATCATGAGAGTGTCTCCTTGTTCCCACATGGTGGGGGGTGGTGCTCCTTTATCCCCAGCAGGGGGCGAGGCTCACTATTGATCCAAAAGGAGACATTTTCAACACCTATTTAAAACATTTGTTTAACAGATCTCGAGTAAAAGCTCTTCATCACAAAACGGGCAAAAGAGAGGCGCCTTGCGGCGCCTCGGATGAATATGAGTTTGTTATCAACTGGCCAGTTCTGGCCGGTTGCGATATTGGTTCAGCACCTCGGGATCGGCGAGGGCATGGGTATTGTTGATCGGTCGGTTGTGTACCACTTCGCGCACCGCCAGTTCGACGATCTTGCCGGACTTGGTGCGGGGGATGGCATCCACCTGCAGGATGCGGGCCGGCACGTGGCGGGCGGTGCAGTGCTGCTTTATTTGTTGGCGGATCCGCTCGCGCAGCGGCTCGTCCAGCTTGCAGCCCGCCTTGAGCTTGACGAACAGCACCACCCGCTCGTCCTGCTGCCACTGCTGGCCGATGACGATGCTCTCTTCCACTTCGTCGAGCTGTTCGACGTAGCGATAGATCTCGCTGGTGCCGATGCGCACGCCCCCCGGGTTGAGGGTGGCGTCGGAGCGGCCGTAGAACAGAATGCCGCCGGTCGGGGTCAGCTCGATCCAGTCGCCGTGGCACCAGATATTGTCGAACCGCTCGAAGTAGGCTGCGTGGTACTTGTCGCCGCTCTCATCCCCCCAGAAGTAGATGGGCTGTGCCGGGAACGGCTTGGTGCAGACCAGCTCGCCCTTCTCCCCCTGCACCGGCTGGCCCGCTTCGTTGAACACCTGCACCGCGAGGCCGAGGCCGCGCCCCTGACTCTCGCCGCGATAGACCGGGCTGAGCGGGTTGCCAATGACGAAACAGGAGCAGATATCGGTGCCGCCGGAGATGGAGCTGAGCTGCACATCCTGCTTTATCTGCTGGTAGACGTAGTCAAATCCCTCCGGCGACAGCACAGATCCGGTGCTGCAGATCAGCCGCAAGTGCGGCAAATCGTGGCTTTTGATGGGGGCATAACCCTGCTTGTGCAGCGCATCGAGATACTTGGCCGAAGTGCCGAACAAGTTGACCTGCTCGTCACGGGCGAGATCCCACAGCACGTTGCCATCCGGGTAAAACGGCGATCCGTCATAGAGCACCAGGGTGGCGCCGGAGGCGAGCGCGCTCACCAGCCAGTTCCACATCATCCAGCCACAGGTGGTGAAGTAGAAGATCCGTTCCCCCGGATTGATGTCGCAGTGCAGCTGATGCTCTTTCAGGTGTTGCAGCAGGGTGCCGCCGATGCCGTGCACGATGCACTTGGGTTTGCCGGTGGTGCCGGAGGAGTAGAGGATATAGAGCGGGTCGTTGAAAGCCATCGGCTCGAAGGTGAGCTGGGCATCGTGCTGGCTCGCCAGCACTTGCTGCCAGTTGTGGCCAAGCTGCAGCGGGTTGCCGAGCAGGGGGATCATCACCGTTTGCTCTATGCTGCCGATCTGGCTCACCACGCTGGCGACCTTCTGTTGAATGTCGATAGCTTTGCCGTTGTAGCGATAGCCATCCACCGCAAACAGCACCCGCGGCCGGGTCTGGCCGAAGCGCTCCACCACGCTGGCCTCGCCAAAGTCGGGGCTGGTGGAGGTCCAGATCGCCCCGAGGCTGGTGGTTGCCAGCATGGCAACCACGGTTTCCGGAATATTGGGCAGATAGGCGGCGACCACATCGCCACGACCAATCCCCTGATGACGCAGCCACTGAGCCAGCCGGGCAACCTGTTCCCCCAGTTCACCCCAGCTCAGAGTGCGACTTGGGCTACCTTCGATGCGGGAGATGATAGCCGGGCTCTCGTCCTGACGGCGCAGCAGGTTTTCGGCGAAGTTGAGGCGGCTGTCGGGGAACCAGCGGGTGCGCTGCATATCCTGACGGTTCTCCGCCACTATGTTGCCGAGTTCGCCCTTGACGCCGCAGTGCTGCCATACCAGCGGCCAGAAACGGGTGGTCTTCTCCACCGACCATTGATAAAGCTGCGGGTAATTCTGCAACTGCAAGCCGTGGAAACGGTTCACCTCCGCCATAAAACGGTAGAGGTTGGATTGCTGCATCCCGAGCGGATCCGGTTGCCACAGGCAGAGGTTGTCCATGAGTAATCCCTGACTTCATGTATCTACCGGCAGTGTATTGAATTGTTTTTGATTTGTTAATGATTGGTTTTGTGTTGATAACAAACACGTTTGTAACGTATGCGTTACCTCACGAAGCGGCAGCTTGACGGGTCGAGCCGCCAAGCGCTTGATGTTATGCTGCAATCACATTCACCTCGGAGCAGGACGCCATGAGCAGCTACAGCCAACTTTTTGCCCAGCACCTCGATACCTTGCAGCAGCGCACCCGCGACATTCTGCAACAACAGGGGCTCAGCGGACTGGCCATCCACTCCGGCCAGACTCACCGCATCTTCCTCGATGATCAGGATTATCCGTTCAAGGTAAACCCCCACTTCAAGGCCTGGTTGCCGGTGCTGGACAATCCCCACTGCTGGCTGCTGGTGGACGGGGTGAACAAACCAATCCTGCTGTTCTACCGCCCGGTGGATTTCTGGCACAAAGTAGCGGATCTGCCCAATGCCTTCTGGGTCGAGTTCTTCGATATCCGTTTCCTGACCCGGCCGGAACAGGTGGCCGACCATCTACCTGCCAACAAGCAGGAGTGGGCCTATCTGGGTGGCCATCTGGAAGTGGCCGAGCTGCTGGGGCTGACCCAGCCCAATCCGGAGGCGGTACTCAACTACCTGCACTATCACCGCGCCTACAAGACCCCCTATGAGCTGGAGTGTCTGCGCGAGGCGAACCGGATTGGGGTACGCGGCCATATCGCCGCCAAGGACTCCTTTATGGCGGGGGCGAGCGAGTTCGAGATCAATCTGGCCTACATGAAAACGGTCGGGCAGGGGGCCAATGAGGCGCCCTACGGTAATATCGTCGCCATCAACCGCAATGCGGCCATCCTGCACTACACCCATTTGTCCGCCGTGCGGGTGCCCGATGCGGAACGCCACTCCTTCCTGATCGATGCCGGCGTCGATTTTCACGGCTATGCCTCCGACATCACCCGCACCTGGGCGTGGCGGCGTGGCGAGTTCGCCGATCTGATTGCGGCCCTCGACGAGCAGCAGCAGGAAATCATCAAGGAGATCAAACCGGGTCGCCGCTACAGCGAGCTGCATCTGCAGATGCACCACAAGCTGGCGCGCCTGCTGCAAGCGACCGAGCTGGTGGATATGTCGGTAGACGAGATGATCAACACCGGGGTGACCAATGTGTTCTTCCCTCACGGTCTCGGCCACTTCCTCGGTCTGCAGGTACACGATGCAGGCGGTTTCATGCAGGATGAGCGCGGCACCCATCTGGCGGCGCCCGAGCTGTTCCCCTATCTGCGCTGTACCCGGGTGATGGAGGTGGATCAGGTGTTCACCATCGAGCCGGGACTCTACTTCATCGACAGTTTGCTGGAGCCGCTGCGTCAGGGCGAACAGGGCAGGAGGGTCAATTGGAACAAGATTGAGGCGCTGCGTCCGTTCGGCGGCATCCGCATCGAAGACAACGTGGTGCTGCACGCCAACGGGGTGGAGAACATGACCAGACAAGCAGGACTCTGATGGCGGCTGCGTACTCCATTCCGGCTGCCCCGCTGGAGTTGACCGAAGAGATAAAGAAGAGCCGCTTCATTACCCTGATCGCCCACACCCCGACCGTCGAGGCGGCCAAGGGGTGGGTCAACGAGATCAAGCGCCAACATCCGGCCGCGCGCCATCACTGCTGGGCGTTTGTGGCTGGTGCGCCGCAAGATAGTCAGGTTTATGGCTTCAGCGATGACGGCGAACCGTCCGGTACTGCGGGCAAGCCGATCCTAGCCCAGTTGATGGGCTCGGGGCTCGGTGAAATCTGCGCCGTGGTAGTGCGTTACTACGGCGGCATCCAGCTTGGCACCGGTGGACTGGTCAAAGCCTATGGGGGCGGCGTCGGTGCCGCCCTCAAGCAGCTGCCTACCCTGCTCAAGGTGCCGCGCACTCCCTCTCTCATTCACTGCGATTACGGTGACATGGGGACGGTCGAGTCGCTGATCAGCAGCCATAATGGCGAATTGCTGGCGGCGGATTACGGTCAGCTGGTCACCTTGCAGGTGGCGTGGGAGTCCTCGGTTTGGGCTCAGGTGGACCGTGAATTGACCGACCGGACTCATGGGCGGGTATCCCTCAGCCCCTTAGATGGCTAGAATCCATCGCTCTTTAATTGGGGAAAGGGAGCTGTAATGCACATTCTGAGCATTATTCGCATTGTTGGCCTGCTGGTTGCGCTGTTCAGCTCGACCATGCTGTTGCCTGCACTGGTGGCCTTTGGCTATCGGGATGGTGGTGGTGCCGAGTTCGTCAGCTCTTTTCTGATCGCCCTGCTGCTCGGCGTGGTGCTCTGGTTTCCCAATCGCTATCACAAGAAGGAGATGCGCTCGAAAGAGGGTTTCCTCATCGTGGTGCTGTTCTGGACTGTGCTGGGCAGTGTGGGGGCGGTGCCCTTCATCATGAGCGATGTGCCGGATATGTCGGTCTCGGAGGCCTTCTTCGAATCTTTTTCCGGCCTGACCACCACTGGTGCAACGGTACTGACCGGGCTCGATAACCTGCCCAAGGCGTTTCTGTTCTATCGCCAGTTGCTGCAGTGGCTGGGGGGGATGGGGATCATCGTACTGGCGGTGGCCATTCTGCCACTGCTGGGTATCGGGGGCATGCAGCTCTATCGCGCCGAGATCCCGGGGCCGGTGAAGGATACCAAGGTGACGCCGCGCATCGCCGAAACGGCCAAGGCGCTCTGGTTCATCTATCTGCTGCTCACCGCACTCTGTGCGCTGGCCTACTGGCTCGCCGGAATGACGCTGTTCGATGCGGTCTGCCATTCGTTCTCGACTTTGTCGGTCGGTGGCTTCTCCACTCACGATGCCAGCATCGGTTTCTTCAACAGTCCGGTCATCAACCTGATTACCGTGGTGTTCCTGCTGCTGGCCAGCGTGAACTTTGCGCTCCACTTTACCGTTTTCTCTCACCGCCCGGTGCGGCTCGGTCGCTACCTCTATGATTCGGAGCTCAAGGTGTTCCTGGCCATTCAGGCGACCCTGGTGATGATCTGCTTTGTCGCCTTGCTGACCCACGGACACTACGCCACTTGGCAAGAGGCGCTCAACCACGGCCTTTTCCAGGCGGTCTCTCTGGGGACCACCACCGGCTATAGCACCACTACCTATGCCGACTGGCCCTCGTTCCTGCCCATGCTGCTGATGTTCTCCGCCTTTATTGGCTGTTGCGCGGGCAGTACCGGCGGCGGTATCAAGGTGATGCGTTTTATGATCCTGTTCATGCAGGGGATGCGCGAGTTGAAGCGGTTGGTTCACCCCAGAGCCATCTATACCTTGAAGCTGGGGAATCGGGCGGTGCCCGAGCGCATCGTCGAGGCGGTGTGGGGCTACTTCGCCACCTATATTATTCTCTTCTTTATGTTCATGCTGCTGTTGCTAATGACGGGGCTGAACGAAGTGACAGCATTCACCGCTGTTGCTGCGGCTTTCACCAACGTAGGCCCGGGATTGGGAGAGGTATCAGCCAACTTCGGCAATATCTCGCCGGCGGCCCAGTGGGTACTGGTGGTGGCCATGCTGTTTGGCCGATTGGAAATTTTCACGCTTCTGGTACTGTTTACTCCTGCATTCTGGCGTAGTTGAGGTTGTTATGGACAAGATTCTGGTGCTTTATTCCTCTCGGGATGGCCAAACCCGCAAAATAGTCGATGTCATGCTGGAGCAGATGCCGGGATGCGAAGTGGTGATGCACGACCTGCACACCTTGCCGATGTGCAACCTCAGCAAGTATGCCAAGGTCTTGATCGGCGCCTCCATTCGTTATGGCAACTTCCACCCCAGCCTGTTCAGCTTTATTCACGCTCATCAGGAGCAGCTGGAGGTGGCCAATGCGGCCTTCTTCTGTGTCAACCTGACGGCCCGCAAGCCAGAGAAGCAGACGCCGCAAACCAATGCCTATATGAAGAAGTTCCTGCGCCTCTCTCCCTGGAAGCCGAAAACCCTGGGCGTCTTTGCCGGTGCGCTGCTGTACTCCCGCTATAACTGGTGGCAGACTCGCATCATCCAGCTGATCATGAAGATCACCGGTGGCAGTACAGACACCAGTAAGGACATTGAATTTACCGATTGGGAAAAGGTGCGCAGCTTTGCCCGCGAATTCTGGTCGAAAAGGTAGCTGTGTGATGTGAATTCAGGGTTTCTTGCCCGAAACAGCCCCGCCGATGCGGGGCTTTTGTTTAATAAAACAACGGTTGAACCGGAAAACTGTAAAAAGTGCCATTTTTTGCAGTTTTCCTCTTGTCATCCCGGCGCGGCTCCCTATAATGCGCCCCTACCAGCACGGCGGAACACGTCAAACTGATGAGCCAGCTTCCTAGCGAAGTGGGCGCCGAAAGAAAAGCGAAAACAACCGCTTGACTTTCGAAGTGAGAAGCGTAATATGCGCCTCCTCAACGCGACAAGCGTGACGCTCTTTAACAATTTGAATCAAGCAATCTGTGTGGGC
>NZ_JBFODP010000015.1:0-140237 GCF_040908375.1 Aeromonas sp. R2-3
CCTGATCCCATGCCGAACTCAGAAGTGAAACGCGGTAGCGCCGATGGTAGTGTGGCATTCGCCATGCGAGAGTAGGACACTGCCAGGTACCCAATTAAACGGTGATGTGAAATCACATGACCGGCTGCGAGGATGACACCTCACTGACGCGGCAAACAATTTAGCGCAAGCTAACCGAATGCGGAGCGGTAGTTCAGTCGGTTAGAATACCGGCCTGTCACGCCGGGGGTCGCGGGTTCGAGTCCCGTCCGCTCCGCCACTAATTTGAAGGCCTTCCCGATTGGGAAGGCCTTTTTGCTATGGGCGTTTTTGCCCAGTGACCTCCAGATTTGCACACAGGAACCAACACAAAGCCCAGTCTCTCGACAGGGCTTTGGTGTTTTTAGCATGTTAAACCGTCAACGTTTGGTTTTTACCTGTCAAGAGAGTGCCAGATAGCCGGTTATTTCCATCATTTTCTGGCTATATCTGCGTTATATCAGCTTCATTTACAGCCATTTGAACGATCCAGCAGGTGGTCAAATCAGGCTTCTGCCGCTTGCTGACTACAGGGCAGTTCCATATTGACGACCCCCTCTTCCATCTGCACATCGATCTTGAAGCCCAGCAGCTTGGCTAGGTTGGGAATACCGAGATTGCCGTATTAATCAGGTATCGCTCAAGCAAATAGGCCTTCCCGACGGGAAGGCCTATTTGCTTTATCTATCAGCTGATTACCATCACTCGGTCGATTTATCAGCGCTTCTCTTTGTTGCCAATGCTCAGGCCGAGCTTGATGGAGAGGGCTGCCAGTAACAGCAGCATCATGATCAGGGAAAAGAAGTTGCTGCCAAGCTCCGGGTATTGCACCTTGAGCAGCGCGGAGTGACCGAAGACACCGATAAAGAAGCAGAGCAGGGTGCAGATGGGGGTGTTGCCCACCATGGGTTCATGGCGATAGTGCTGGAACAGCTGATAGGCCGCCAGCCAGAGGGCAATCAGCGGGAAGAAGGAGAAGGGCACAACCGAGTTGGTCAGCACGGCCAGAGAGGCATCGCCACAGATACCAATCAGCATGGCCATGGCGAGCGGTTTTTTCGGGATCATAAGCTGTTCAGGCATGTCGTTCTCCATCCTGTGGTCATGGGTGAGGTTCACGGCGCTTCTGGTTTTGTACCTCGGCGCCCATGGCGATCATCCGCAGTTGGCGAATAGTGCGATCGGAGAGTGCACGGCACTCTTCGCTGGTCATGTCGAGTGCATCGGCACCGGCACTGAAGACGATGGTGACCATGGCTTCTGCCTGGATGTAGGCATCTTCCCGTGGTGCTTCTGTGGTGGCTTCCAGATAATCGGTCAGCTCTGCGATAAAGTGCTGGATTTCGCGAGCCACCGCCTGACGAAAGGCGGCCGAGGTGCCGGAGCGTTCCCGCAGCAGTAGCCGGAAGATGTTGGGGTTGTTCTCGACGAACTCCATAAAGGTCTGCACCGAGGTGCTGATGACACTGCCACCACCGGCAATGCGCTGGCGTGCCTGGCGCATCAATTGGCGCAGGGTGAGACCTCCTTCGTCAACCAGGGTCAGGCCCAGCTCCTCCATATCGCGAAAGTGGCGATAGAAAGAGGTAGGAGCGATACCCGCTTCGCGAGCGACTTCCCGCAGGCTGAGATTGGAGAAACTCCGATTGGCGCACAGTTGGCTGAATGCAGCATCGATCAATGTACGCCGGGTTTTTTCTTTTTGTTGAGCGCGAATACCCACGAAATCAGTCACCTTCAGCTTAACGAGGACAAATGATAACCCGAAGGCGCCTCAGGATCAGGTTTGTATCCTACTTTTTTACCATTGACCGTGAGGAAATCACCATAGAAAATGGCTAACAGCTGTTCGCTGAAAGGATGCAATGAGATGGCCAGACCCCCCATTATTTTGACTAATACCCTGCTGTTCTCCCTCTCCGGGATAGTGGCGTTGATTGTCGTGCCCTGGTACGGCATGAGCCACGGTTACGATCTCTGGCAGTGGGCCAGTTTCCTGTTGTTGTTCTGCCTGAGTGGTCTCTCCATCACCGCAGGCTATCACCGGCTCTGGTCGCACAAGGCTTACAAGGCGCACCCCGCTTTGCAGTGGTTATTTGCCATCGGCGGTGCGTTGGCGCTGCAGAATTCGGCCCTGCACTGGTCGGCCGATCACCGCCGTCACCATCGTCATGTGGATGACAACGATAAAGATCCCTACAGCGCGGGGCGCGGTTTCTGGTATTCGCACATCGGCTGGATGTTGCGGGAGCATCAGGGAGATCGCTATGGTGATTACAGCAATGTGCGAGACCTGCAAAACAACCCGGTGGTCGCGTTTCAGCACCGTCACTATCTGACGCTGGCGCTGGCGGCTAATCTGGGGCTGCCGCTGCTGCTTGGCCTGTGGCACGGGGATATGCTCGGCATGTTGCTGTTGGCGGGCGTACTGCGGATGGTGATGACTCACCACACCACCTTCTTCATCAACTCGCTGGCCCATATCTGGGGCAGTCAGCCCTATACCGACCGCAATACCGCTCGCGATAACGGCATCCTGGCCTTTTTCACCTTTGGCGAGGGGTATCACAACTTTCACCACCTGTTCGAGAATGACTACCGCAACGGCATTCACTGGTGGCAGTTCGATCCGACCAAGTGGTTGATCCGGCTCGCCTCCTTGTGTGGTCTGGCGGGGGATCTCAGATCCTCGCCGGAGGAGCGTATCGAACAAGCCCGGTTACAGATGCAGCTGAAGCGGGCACAAGCCAAGTTGCGCAAGCAGGAAGATCGCGAGCTATGGCAGGCGCTGCTGCAGGAGGAGTACGACAAACTGAGCCAGCAGTTGCAACACTATTACGCCAGTCGCAAGCGGCTGCTGGAGCTGCGCAAGCGCAAGGCGCTGGCGCGCTATGACCGCCTCAAGCTGCAACTGGAGTATCGGGCCCTGCGGGACGGCTTTATCGCAGGTAAACGCAACTGGAGTCGTTTGCTGGCAGGTATTGCATGATGCCGTCCGATTATCACAGAGACTAAAGGAGAAGACCGCCTGCTGGCGGTCTTCTCCTTTATGATTCAACTCAAGCTAGTTGGCTTGGCTCTGCTGTTGCTGCAACTGATCCAGTGCCTGTTGCTCCTGCTGGCTGAGACCCAGTTGTTCGCAGGCCTGCTCAAAGCTGATCCCCAGATGGCGCATCATGATATCCAATAACGGGAGGGCTTAGTTGGCTTGGCTCTGCTGTTGCTGCAACTGATCCAGTGCCTGTTGCTCCTGCTGGCTAAGACCCAGTTGTTCACAGGCCTGCTCAAAGCTGATCCCCAGATGGCACATCATGATATCGATGGCGGGCAGATAGTTTTTCATAGCTTCTTCCATGGTGATCCTCCAGACCCGTCACTTATGCCCTGAACCACTCGGTGCGGCAATTAGACTTTAGGCTTAGTCTGTCCATTTGATAAGCACCCCTGCCACTGGGGGAGGGAATTTGTTACCCTGCACCATGATAAAAACGGTTGCCGTATGACTGCGAGCAACAGGTGAGGAGCAGGGCATGTTATTGAGTTTCTTGATCATCGCTTCAGGTTGGTGGCACATCCGTGCTGCCTACGGTTCAGACAGCCGCCAGTTCTATATCAGCAAGCCGCTGACCATGCTGCTTATCATCGCGTTGGCGTTCGGCTACCAGAGTTATGACCACGATGGCTCACACGCCTGGATCCTGCTTGGCCTCTGCCTCTCGCTGGCGGGCGATGTGCTGCTGATGCTGCCAAGCGATCGCTTCATTCAGGGGTTGGCGGCATTTCTTGTCGCGCATCTCTGCTATATCGTCGGTTTTGCCCAAGGGCCGTTGTTGCTCAATCTGGTGGATGGTTTGCTGCTGTTGCTGATCGCCGGCATGGTTTTTGGCCTGCTGTGGGGCAAGCTGGGGGAGATGCGGATCCCGGTCTTCTGCTACATGCTGGTGATCATCGGCATGGCCTGGGTGGCTGCCGGGGCCTGGCACGCCTCTCTCACAGCCGGTTCTGCTGCCGCTCTGGTGGGGGCGCTGATGTTCCTCTTCTCCGACAGCATGCTGGCGCTCGATCGCTTCCGTCGCCCCTTTCCCCACGCCCGCGCCTGGGTGATGAGCAGCTACTTCGCAGCGCAATTCCTGATTGCAGGGTCGCTGGCGGGATAACGCCTTCTGGTTGAGTGCAGGTAACAGATAACGAAAAACGGGCATTGGCCTGTTTTTCGTTTTATGCCTGGCGTTTTTTCACGCCTCTAGCGGTTCGGCATCCGCAGCCCGTGGGGCGGGGGATTTGAGCAACAGCATCAGTGCGCTGGCGATCAGCAGGAAGATCCCCATGATGTAGAACACCTGGTTGTAGGCCATGATGGCCGCCTCCCGGTTGATGGTATTGGCCAGCATGGCCCGTGCTTGCTGCTGGGCTATCTCGGGGCCTGAACCCTGCGCCATCATGCTCTGGGCCAGTTGCAGCAGATAGCTCTGCCCCTCGATACTGCTGGCGGCCAGAGTGCTGCCAATTTGCAGCACATGGGTGCGGGTATCGTTGTCGAGCAGGGTTGCGATAATGGCGATACCGAACGCACCACCCAGGTTGCGCAGCACGTTGAGCAGGGTCGAGGAGGAGGGGATCTCGTCGTGACTCAGGCTGGCGGTGGCGACCAGGGAGAGCGGCACCATGATGAAGGGTTGCCCCAGCGCCCGCACGATAAGCGACTGGATCAGCTGCGGCCCGGCGTAGTCGGCACTCATGTTGACGTTCATAAAGCAGCTGACGGCGAAGATCAGGAAGCCGAAGCTCACCAGATAGCGCGGGTCTATCTTGTGGGTCAGCCTGGGTACCAACGGCAGCACCAGCAGTTGCGGCAGCCCCATCCACATCAGGACTTCGCCGATTTCCAGCGCGTTGTAGTTGTGAATCTGGGTCATGTAGAGCGGCAGCACATAGATGGAGCCCATCAGCGCCATGCCGAGGATCAGATAGGCGAAGCAGGCCAGCGCGAAGCGCGGGTTGTGCAGCAGCCGCAGATTGACCAGCGGGTGACGGCGGATCAGCTGGCTGATGACGAAGAACACCAGCGCCACCGCCGAGATGACCGCCAGTCGCACGATGAAGCTTGAGCCGAACCAGTCTTCCCGGTTGCCCTCTTCCAGTACCACCTCCAGCAGGCCGAGGCCAAGCGCCATGGTGACGATGCCGATGAGGTCTGCCCGCTTGATCACCTCCCAGTCCACCGGTTTTTTATCAAGCCCGTGGGCCAGCATGGCCATCACCAGCAGTCCCGGCGGCACGTTGAGATAGAAGATGTAGTGCCACGACATCTGCTCGGTGAGCCAGCCGCCGAGGGTTGGGCCGATGGCGGGGGCGAAGGTGGCGCAGAGGCCAAACAGCGCCATGCCGGTGGCCCGCTTCTGTAACGGCAACAGGGTGACGATGAGGGAAAAGGCCATCGGGATCAGTGCCCCGCCAGTGAAGCCTTGCAGCGCCCGGAAGACGATCATGCTGGTGAGGTTCCAGCTGAACGAGCAGAGCACGGAGGCAGCGATAAAGGCGCCGGTGGTCCAGAGCAGGTAGCGGCGCACACTCAGCCCCCGGCTCAACCAGCCGCTCAGGGGGATGGCGATCATCTCCGCCACCAGATAGGAGGTGGAGATCCAGGAGCTCTCGCTCAGGGTGGCCGACAGGGCCCCCTGAATATCCTTCAGAGAGGCATTGGTGATCTGGATATCGAGGATGGCCATGAAGGCGCCGATAAGGCCCCCCATGACCGCGATCCAGTTGCGACGTGGAATGGGTTCCATCAGTTGGCAGCCACCACGGGACCTGGAGTGCGGGTATCCACGATCACTTCGGTGGAGAGACCCGGCAGCAGCTTGCCTGCCAGCGGGCCCGGCTCGGGGATGCGGATCTTGACCGGTACCCGTTGCACAATTTTGGTGAAGTTGCCGGTGGCATTCTCCGGTGGCAGCAGGGCGAACTTGGCGCCGGTGGCCGGGGCCAGGCTGTCGATGATCCCCTCGACCGGTTGATCCGGGTAGGCATCGAGCACTACTTCGACCTTCTGGCCCGGCTGCATATGGGCGAGCTGGGTCTCCTTGAAGTTGGCCTCGACCCACACCTGCTGCAGCGGCACCAGGCTGGCGACCTGCATACCGGACTGGACGTAGAGCCCTTCCCGCAGGCTGCGCTTGCCGATGATGCCATCGGCCGGTGCCCGCAGTTCGGTGTAGCCGAGCTCCAGCTTGGCCTGCTCCAGTTGTGCTTCGCTCAATGCCAGCTTGGCCAGATTCTGTTTGCGCTCGGCATCCAGTACCAGCAGTCGCTCACGGGCCGCTTGCAGGGCGGCTTGGGCCTCCCGGGCTTGCGCTTGATTGACCTGCAGGCCGGCACGCACCTCGTCCAGACTGTCTTGCGAGCTGTAGTGGCGCTGGTTGAGCTGACTGATCCGGTTGACCTGCTGGCTGGCGCGCAGCTGTTCGGCATTGGCTGAGGCGACCTTGGCCTCGGCCTGCTGGATCAGGCTCAGTTGTTGGGTGCGGGTGGCGGCCAGATTTTCGGCCGTCGCCTGATTGAGGCGCAGGTCGGCTTCGGCCTCCGCGACCCTGGTTTTGTATTCGCGATCATCGAGCCGGGCGATCAGTTGGCCCGCTTTGACCGGCTGGTTGTCGGTGACCAGAACTTCGCGGATATAGCCGGGCAGCTTGGAGCTGATCCCGGTCACTTCACTTTGCAGATAGGCGTTGTCGGTGCTTTCAAAATAGCGGCCGTGAAGATACCAGTAACCGGCGAACAGCAGACCGAGCAGCGCCAATATCATGGCTGCCAGCAGGGGAATTTTTTTGTGTTGACTCATTTTTGTGATTCCTGAACTTAAGGGGCGCAGGCTAACACTGGTCAACTGTTTCGATTAGTATTGGTTCACGAGATATACAGTTTCACTGGTGCAACAATGGATCTCAATGCCGCGTTAATTCTGGTGCGTATCGTCGACAAGGGTTCGTTTACGGGGGCCGCCCGCGAGCTGGGGATGACCAAGGCGATGGTCAGCCGCCGCATCGCCGAACTGGAACAGCGGCTCGGAGTGCGTCTGCTCTATCGCTCCACTCGTCAGCTCACTTTGACCGAGGAAGGGGAGAAGTACTACCTGCACTGCAGCAAGGCGGTCGATGCCCTGACCGAAGCCGAGCTGATGCTGAGCGCCAGCCAGCAGGAGGTGACCGGCACCCTCAAACTGGCGGTACCCATCGAGACGGGGCAACTGGTGGTCGGGCGCTTGGTCGCCAAGTTTTTGCAGGCCTATCCCGCCCTGCAGGTGGAGCTGGAACTGACCAACCGGGTGGTGGACCCCATCAGCGAAGGGCTGGATGCGGTGGTGCGGATTGGCGACATGAGCGACTCCAATCTGGCGGCGCGCCGGCTCTGGAGCACCGGGAGGCTGCTCTGTGCCAGCCCGGACTATCTGGCCCGTAGTCCGGTCATCGAGCGGCCGGAGGATCTGGCCAACCACGAGCGGGTGACGGTAAGTAGCGGATTTCTCGCCTCTCACTGGTGCTTCGAGCTGGATGGAAGAGAGGTGCTGGTTGACCCCCCATCCCGTTTTCGGGTCAATAATATTACCTGTGCCCGGGAGGCAGCGAAGGCGGGGCTGGGGTTGGCTTCGTTACCCGCTATGCTCTGTCAGGATGAGCTGGCCAGCGGCGAGCTGGTGATCCTGCTGCCAGAGTGGCAGCAGCCCAGGGTGCCGATTTATTTGCTGTTTCCGGAGCGGCAACTGATGCCGCGCAAGTTGCGGGCATTCATCGATTTCATGATTGAGAACGGCGCCGAGTTTGGCATCGACAAGTTGTTGTAAGGGGGAGCTATGGATAACTGGATCAATCTCTATCGCGCCTCACACACCCTGGAGGCACACGCGTTGAAAGGGGCACTGGAGGCGGAAGGGGTGCTGGTGCGCCTCAATGGCGAGGGGCTGTCTGGCGCCCTTGGCGAGCTGCCGGTCGACATGTTGCAGGTGACCCTGATGGTGCGGGCCGAGGATCGCAGCAAGGCAGGACGGGTCATCGAGCGTTACCAGCAGCGTCAGGGAAACGGCTGGCTGTGCGGCCAGTGCGGGGAGGAGAACGGCGCCAACTTCGACGTCTGCTGGCGCTGTCATCACGATCCCCACGACAGCTGATCTTTCTTCCGCTAGCGCGGCGGGAACTCGATATCTTCCCCTGCGCTGGCATCGTGATAGGTCGCCAGATCCAGCTCGTTTTCGCTGCGGGCGATCAGCACCGACACCAGAATATCCCCCGATACGTTGACCGTGGTGCGCGCCATGTCGAGGATCCGGTCAATCCCTGCAATCAGTGCCACCCCTTCCAGCGGCAAGCCCACCGCCGTCAGGGTCAGGGTCAGCAGCATCAACCCGGTGCCCGGGGTGCCTGCGGTGCCGATACTGGCCAGGGTGGCGATGCTGATGATGGTCAGGTAATCGACCATGTGCAGATCCACCCCGAATGCCTGAGCCACGAACAGCGCTGTGACCCCCTGATAGAGGGCGGTGCCATCCATGTTGATGGTGGCGCCGATGGGCAGCACCTTGGCAGTGATGGCGGGGGAGACTCCCAGCCGCTTCTCGGCGCAGGCCAGACTGATGGGCAGGGTACTGCTGCTCGAGCTGCTGGTAAACGCAACCGCCTGGGCATCAACGATGCTCTTGAAGTAGTGCAAAGGATTGAGCCGTGCCAGCAGGAGCAGCAGGCCGCTGTAGACCCCGAGCACGTGCAGCAGACAGCCGAGGTAGACGGCGCCGATCACCTTGAGCAGCGGCAGCAGCAGGTCGAGGCCGTATTTGCCGGTCATCCAGGCCATCAGGGCGCAGACACCGTAAGGGGCGAGCGCCATCACCATCTGGGTCAGCTTGAACATCCCCTCGGCCAACGAGGTGAAGAAGAGGATGGCGGGGCGGCCACGGCGACCGCTGGCGTTGAGGGCGACCGCCAACGCCACTGCAAAGACGATCACTTGCAGGATCTTGCCATCCACCATCGCCTGTACCGGGTTGCTCGGCACCAGATGGCTCAGCACGCTGGCCAGGGTGGGTTGGGTTGCCACACCGAGTCGCTGATGGGGCCCCATGTCGGCACCCATGCCGGGCTCCAGCAGCCAGCCCATCATCAGGCCGATGCAGATGGCGATGGCGGTCGAGAAGAAGTAGAGACAAATCGCCTTGCTGCCGATGCGGTCGAGGGCCTTGCCCTTGAGCAGCGAGGTGAGGCCGGCGATGACCGAACAGAAAATGAGAGGCACCATCAGCATCTGGATGGTGTTGACGAACAAGACGCCAAGGGGCTTGAGCAGCAGGGCTTGCTCTTCAAAGCCGACGCCCAGAACTACCCCCGTCAGCATGCCGATCAGGGTCTTGAGCCAGAGTGGTCGGCGGGTCCAGATCTGCCAGGGCTTGAGAGCCTCTCCATGGAACAGCATGACGCCAATATCCTTATACATTGTCTGCGATGGCCAAAAAGGGGCGCCAGTGTAGCGATCCCTGACGCGGGTTGCCACATTATCGACAAAGCGGTGGCGGTGACTACTCCCCTGACCAGGTAATGCGCAATTTATTGGCCTATATCAAGATCCCTCCGGGCGGGGAGATATTTAATTGGCATTAAATATGTTCATTATTGAGGTGAGAGATGTCGCAATCGGTTCATGGTCACGAAGTGATGGAGATGATGCTGGCACAAGGGGGGCAATTTACCCGTGCCAGCCTGAAACAGGCGATGGCCGAGCGGTTCGGTGCCGAGGCCCGTTTTCATACCTGCAGCGCCAGCGAGATGGATGCGGAAGCGCTGATCGACTTTCTGGCCGCTCGCGGCAAATTCATCGACTCGGCTGAGGGTTTCCAGACCCGCGCCGACAAGATCTGCAACCACGGTTAATCCCGCTGCGAGCGCATCATGGCGCTCGCTCAATTCTTCGCCCTTTGCTATATTTCGCCCCCTCTCTTTTCCCTATTCAGGGCGTAGCCCGGGCGTTGTATGGATACTTTCTCTGCCGCAGTCATGCTGTTTCTGATCATGGACCCGCTGGGCAACCTGCCGGTCTTCCTCTCTATCCTGCGTCATATCGATCCCAAGCGGCGCCGCAAGGTGATGGTGCGCGAGCTGCTCTTCTCGCTGGCCATCATGATGCTGTTCCTGTTCGTCGGTCAGCAGATCCTCGGTTTCCTCAACCTGCGGCAGGAGGCGGTCAGCATTGCGGGGGGCATCATCCTGTTCCTGATCGCCATCAAGATGATCTTCCCGAGTGAGGGGGGCGTGACCGGGCTGGCGGCGGGCGAGGAGCCCTTCCTGGTGCCGATGGCGATCCCGATGATCGCCGGTCCTTCTATCCTGGCTTCTTTGATGCTGCTGGCCAATCAGGAGCCGACCCGGATGGTGGACTGGTCGCTGGCACTCTTTATGGCCTGGGCTGCCAGCGCGGTGATCCTGATGTTCTACGAGGTATTCAACAAGCTGCTGGGTGAGCGGGGACTCACTGCGGTGGAGCGGTTGATGGGTATGCTGTTGGTGATGATCTCGGTCCAGATGCTGCTGGACGGGGTACATCACTATCTGGCAGTGACCGGCCAAGGCTGAGCGGTTTACATCTTGAAGTGAATGAAACGGGGCTACGCAGAGCCCCGTTCTTTTCTTCCTGCCGAGAGGGCGTGTCGTCACTCGTGAGTGGTCGCTGCGGGTTCCAGTTTGCTCATGATGAGGGAGAGCAGCAATTCCCGCAGCCAGCGGTGGCCCGGATCCTCGCTGTGACGCTGATGCCAGATGAGCAGATGGGAGATGCTGTCCAACCCGATGGGCAGCGGCAGCTGCAACAGCGGATAGACCTGGGTAGCGTGGCGAGCGTAGAGCCTGGAGAGGGTCACTATCATGTCGGAGTGCATCCCCATCCGCAGCGCCGCCTCGAAGGAGGGCACGGTTGCCTCGATACGCCGGTAGAGATCCTGCTCTGCCAGCTTGTGATCCAGCATCCAGCGGTCCCGTCCCTCGCAGTAAGTCTGCACATGGGGATAACTGAGGTAGTGCTCCAGATTCCAGTTGGGCTCTCGCAGCGCGGGGTGGTGCTGCTGCACCAGACAGGTGAGGTCATCGACCGCCAGCACTCGCTGACAGATGCTGTCGGGCAGGGTATCGAGCCGATAATCGGAGCTGATGCAGTTCTCCCGCACCGCGAAGGCGATGTCCACCTGTCCCTGACTCATCTCGGTCAGACTGTTCTCGGTCCACTCCTCGTAACGCAAGCGGATCCTTGGTGCCTGCCGCTTCAGCTCGCTCAGGTAGAGCGGGGCAAACAGGGTAAAGGCGCTGTCCATGCTGGCGATGACGAACTCTCGCTCCGAGCTGGCGGGGTCGAACTCGGGCGGCTGGATCAGGTTATCCAGCGACAGCAGGATGGGTTGCAACTGCTGCTGCAGTGCAAGGGCACGGCCGGTGGGTTCCAGCCCGTAGGCAGATCGGATGAAGAGGGGATCATTGAAGGTATCGCGCAGACGGCCGAGGGCTTTACTGACCGCGGACTGGCTCAGATGAAGGCGGCGTGCCGCCTTGCTGCCGTTGCGCTCTTCCAGCAATACCTGCAGGATAATCAGCAAATTGAGGTCGATGCGACCCAGTTGTTCCAGCAGCATGATATGAATCCTCTTCAATTCTAAGATGAATTTATACCATTTGTTTTCATATCTTGGCGATCTTATCCTCGAATGGTCTCAGGTTCGCATGAACCACTGGTACAGGATGTAGCGGTTGAGGGGACATGTAGCACAATCAATATGGCGACCTCAGGGTCGCCCTATTTTTTGGCTATGATTTATTTGCTCACTTGCACCTGCCTTGATTTTGCCCAACAATCCCTGCGCTCTATTTTGATACAAGTAACAGATATCTCTTTGTGAGGGAGTATCCCTATGGGACTCGGTGGAATTCATATCTGGCATATGCTGATCCTCTTGCTGGTCGTTGTGCTGGTCTTCGGCAGCAAGCGTCTTGCCAGTGCAGGTGAGGATCTGGGGACCGCCATCAAAGATTTTCGCAAGGCGATGCGTGACGACGCAAATCATCCGAAATAAGCAGTAGGAGTAGAAAATGTCTGTAGACGAGAAAGTTGAACTGAACGAAACCTGTGACAGCTGCGGCTGTTTTGCCGAGATCGGCACCATCATCGGCGAAGGTGACGATGTGATGGAGCTGGTTATTGAAGCCGCGGCCGAGGCAGATGCCCGCGCCAAGCTGGCTGCCTATGAAGCACTGGCCAAACAGGTCACCGCCGAAGCTCAAGTGAGCAGCGAACTGACCCAGGGCGCCAATGGCGTGATCCTGAAAGCCCGCCTGCAATTCACCTGCACCGCCGAAAAACTGATTTTCGAAATGCGGGCCCGCTCTATCTGAGTTGTCTGATAACGCGGCAGGTTTGCCTGCCGTGTTGACCCTTCTGCTGTGGGTCGGCGTTCTATAGTTACTCTATCCCACAGACGTTTTGCCCGGCGCGAGTCGGCCAACAGAAGGCGTAAATATCATGACGCAGCGATGGATCTCTGCCCCCAATCCCACCCTCTATCGTGATCCGTGCTGCCAACAGGCAGCAGACGTGACCTCAGCACAGGGGCAGCCATCGTGATGCGACGCTGGATTTGGGCTCTGCTGGCCCTCTGCTGTTTTCCCCTGCTCGCGGCTGAACTCAAGCCACAGCGTCTGCCCCAACCCGGGGATCTCGAAAGCATTCTGCAAAAGCGCGAACTCAGGGCTCTGGTGGTCTATGAGCGCGGCTTCTACTTTCTCGATCGCGGCGCCCAGTACGGCATTCTGGTCAATCAGCTGCAAGGGTTCGAGCGCTGGCTGAACAAGACCTATCTCGCCAAAGAGAAGGTCAAACTCAAGGTGGTCTACATCCCGGTGCGCCAAGACAAGCTGCTGGACTATCTGACCGAGGGGCGCGGCGATCTGGTGGCGGCAACCATGACGGTGACTCCGACCCGGCGTGAACAGGTGGCCTTCTCCCGGCCGCTCATTTCATCCATAGAGGAGTGGGTGGTGAGCCAGCAGAGCCTGCCCGCCTTCAGCCGCATTACCCAGCTCTCCGGCAGGCGGGTCTGGGTGCGCGCCAGCTCCAGCTACTACGAGAGTCTGCGCCAGCTCAACTGGCTGTTTCGCGAGCTGGGGCTGCCCCCCGTCTATATCGAAACGGTGCCCGAATATCTGCAGGATGGCGATCTGCTGGAGATGGTGGCTGCTGGCATTATTCCCCTGACAGTGACTGACAGCTACAAGGGGCGGATCTGGCTGGGTGGGATGATCTCCGGCCTCAAGGCCCACAAGTTGATCCCCCTGCGCAGCAACGGCACCAGTGCCTGGGCACTGCGCAAGAACAGCCCCGAGCTGCTCAAGGCGGTCAATGGCTATCTGGCGAGCGTCAGCCGCAACAGCCTCTACAGCGACATGACCCTGCGCCGGTTGCTGGTTCACAGCGATCAGATGAGCAATATCCTGGCGCCGGATCCCATGGGGCGCCTCGCGACCATTCGCAAGGTGCTGGAGAAGTACGCCAATCAATACGATCTCGACTGGTTGATGCTGGCGGCGCTTGGCTACAAGGAGTCCGGCCTCAATCCCAAGGCGCGCTCGCCCAAGGGGGCCGTGGGCCTCATGCAGCTGCTGCCCAGCACAGGGCGGGAAGTCGGCATCAACGGCGCCAGACTCACCACGCTTGAGGGCAATGTGGAGGCCGCCTGTCGCTACATGCGGTTGATCCTCGATACCTACTTCAATGATCCCAAGCTGGATCGGCTCAACCGCCACCTGTTTGCCCTTGCCGCCTACAACGCCGGGCCGAACCGGGTGCAGGCGCTGCGAGGCAAGGCGGAGAAGCTGGGGCTCGATCCCAACGTCTGGTTCGGTAACGTGGATCAGCTGGTGGCCAACGAAGTCGGACAGGGGCCGATCAACTATGTCGGCACCATCTACAAGTACTACGTGGCCTATCGTTTCAGCCTGCCCCAGATCGAGGGCAAGGCTGCCGCTATCGAAGCGGCTCAGCCCTGAGCCGGTTGACCGGCAGGGTCGCCTGCACGGTCGGCAATTGCCAGCCACCGTCCCTGTGTTGCAGGAACCAGTGGGCGGGGCCGGTGGCCGGGATGAGATCTGGCTGGCTGAGCTGGCCCAGATAGCGCAACATCGGGGTATCATGTAGTTCCATCAGCAACTCCTTTTGAATATGTGAAGAGGCTCGCCAGCGTTATGACACCCGGCCATGACAGCAGGATGACACCATGATCCCCGGATCCTTTGCCCTGATCGACGATCCCCAGCTGGCGCTCAAGGTGCGTTGTCACTGGATCCGCCATGCCCGCGAGCGGATCCAGGCGCAGTACTACAGCTGGGAGGAGGACAGCAGCGGCAAGCTGCTGCTGAGTGAGCTGCTCCACGCCGCCCGGCGTGGCGTCAAGGTGCAGCTGCTGGTGGATGATCTCTATGCCGGTGACAACCGCTTTCTGGAGATGGTGGCTCACTACCCCGGGATCGAGGTGCGGCTGTTCAACCCCTTCTGGCTGCGGGGTTGGCGCCCGCTGGCATTGTTGCTGGAGGGGCTGCTCAGCTTTCGCCGCATCAACCACCGGATGCACAACAAACTGCTGCTGGTGGATGGCAAGCTGGCGCTGATCGGCGGGCGCAACATCGGCGATCGCTACTTCGGTCTGGATCCGCAGGCCCCCTTTGTGGATCTCGATCTCGCCTGTCAGGGGGGCCTGTGCCAGCAGATGGCGCAGGGGTTCGAGCAGTTCTGGCACAGCCGCTGGAGTCACCCCATCCGCCATCTGCTGCGCCGCGAGCTGCTGCCCGCCGAAATAGAGGTGGTCAACGACTTCTTGTTCACCATGACGGATCCGGCGGTGGCCACGGTTTACGATCTGCCCGCGGCGCTGTTTGACGAGAGCGATTTGCCGCTGCAATGGCATGAGGGGCGGGCCGAGGTATGGTTCGACCGTCCCGGCAAGGGGCTTATCTCCCGTCCCACCACCGCCCGTCAGCTCTGGCGCCAGCTGGCTGACAATCCCGGCTCGCTGGGGTTGGTGACCCCTTACCTCATCCTTACTCGCGGGTTCCGGCACCGTCTGGCGCGGCTGCGCCAGCAGGGGGTCGCCATCGACATTCTCACCAACTCCCTGGCCAGCACCGATGTGCCGCTGGTCTATGGCGCCTATCAGCGCTATCTCGGCTGGTTGCTGCGCCAAGGGATCCGGGTCGCCGAGTTTGACCACGGCCACGGCAGCCTGCACGCCAAGCTGATCCTGCTGGGGGAGGTGCGGGCGCTGTTTGGCAGCCTCAACCTCGATCCTCGCTCGCTGTTTCTCAATACCGAACTGATGCTGCATCTGCACTGCCCGCCGATCTGCGAGGCGCTGCGAATGTGGCTGGCTCGCTGGCAGGAGCTGGCGGGTGGATTGCCGCGCAAACCCGAGGGGTGGTCAAGGCGACTGATAGCCCGCCTTAGCGACTGGTTGCCACTGCGCCGTTGGCTGTAAGGCGGCCATTTTTTGTGCGAGATCTCGCAAAGCCTTGTAAGCCATTGCTGACGCCCTTTGCGGGTGAATAACCATGCATGAATCTATCTTGCTGTTTTATAACAATTTAGTGGTGATGATAAGGCTGTTTTTTGTACTCTGATGTGAATGGAATAGGCATAAAAACGTTTTTTATTTTGTTTTTCTGCGTAATATTTCAGTTGCAAGGACAAACACGGCGGCTTGTCTGCCGTGTGGACGAAGGTTGTAACGGGTTGCTGGCCAGTTGCATTGCTGCAATTGGCGCTCACTTCAGATGGGTCGCGAACTATCGGAAAGTGAAACAGAGACACGGCGTGGCCGGACTCCAATATGGAACATGCTATTTGCGAGGGGGTGACATGGACATGTCACCCCACTTTTTTGGCCGCTAGCCACCGTTTACCTTTTTCCATGACTGTTGCTCATCGCAAGAGCCGCAGAGGGCAAGGCAATAAAAAGAGGGCCGCAATAGCGGCCCTCGGTCTCATCTGCCCGGTGGGTTAACCGGCCTTGACGCTGCGGCGACGCTGCAGCCAGACGATCGCCCCGAACAGCAGGAAGCCCGGGATCCACATCCACTCCTTGGTCCAGCGCTCGGTCGGCGCCTTGACGGTGAGGATCTCCTGATCGAACTCCAGTCCCATGGTGGCGGCCGGGCTGCCAAAGGCGACGTTGTCGATCAGCGTCTTGCCATCCTGCTCATAGAGGCTCAGCCCCAGATTGGCCAGCCGCTCCTCGCCATTTGCCCCATCCGGTACGGCGACCAGCAGGGTGAACTTGCGTGGCTTGCCCACTGCATCTTCACCGAGGATCCGCAGCCGCAGGGTGCTCTCCGCCTCCACTTCACCCATGGTTTGGGCCAGCTGGGCAGGCGGGGTCTCGCGATAGGGGTCGTGCACCATGTCCATCCAGAAACCCGGGCGGAACAGGGTAAAGGCGACCAGCAACAGCAGCACGCTCTCGTACCAGCGGCTCTTCACCAGGAACCAGCCCTGAGTGGCGGCAGCGAAGATCAGCATGGCGATGGTCGCCACGATGAAGATCAGCACGCCGTGGGCGAAGTCCACGTCGATGAGCAGCAGATCGGTGTTGAAGATAAACAGGAACGGCAGCGCTGCGGTACGCAGGCTGTAGTAGAAGGCGGTGATCCCGGTCTTGATGGGATCGCCCTTGGAGACGGCGGCAGCCGCGAAGGAAGCCAGTCCCACCGGCGGCGTCACATCCGCCATGATGCCGAAGTAGAAGACGAACAGGTGCACCGCGATCAGCGGCACGATCAGCCCGTTTTGCTGCCCCAGCGTCACGACCACCGGTGCCAGCAGGCTGGACACCACGATGTAGTTGGCAGTGGTGGGCAGCCCCATGCCAAGGATCAGGCTCAGCAGGGCGGTGAGCAGCAGCATCAGCAGCAGGTTACCCATGGAGAGGAACTCCACCAGATCCGCCAGCACCAGACCAACCCCGGTCTGGGAGACCGCACCCACGATAATCCCCGCGGTGGCGGTGGCAATGCCGATACCAATCATGTTGCGGGCACCGGCAACCAGCCCTTCCCGCAGATCCACCACGCCATCAGCGACGGTGCCGTAGTCGTGCTTGCCGTCCTTGCGCAGCCAGTTGAGCAGCGGGCGCTGGGTCAGCAGGATGATCACCAGCATCACGGTACCCCAGAAGGCCGACAGCCCCGGCGAGAGGCGTTCCACCATCAGGCACCATACCAGTACTACCACCGGCAGCAGGAAGTGCAGGCCGGAGAGCAGCACGGCGCGGGTGTTGGGCAACTCGGTGAGCGGCTTGTCGGGATCTTCGGCAGGCAGCGGTTCATTGCTGGCGGCGATCTTCAACAGAGCCACATAGGTGGCAGCCAGCAGTACCGAGATCCCCGGCAGGGCGTAGTCACCCAGCGCAGGTTTGAGCCAGCCGAGGCCATAGTAGACCGCCAGTGACAGGCCGCTGATGAGGGCCGCGCCAAAGGCAAAGCCGGTCAGGCGGCGCAGCCAGGGCTTGGGTTGATGGTTGCCGATGGGCTGCATGCCCAGTTTCAACGCCTCCAGATGGACGATGTAGAGCAGCGCTATGTAGGAGATGGCGGCAGGCAGGAAGGCGTGCTTGATGATCTCCACATAGGGGATGCCCACGTATTCGACCATCAGGAAAGCCGCAGCCCCCATCACCGGCGGCATGATCTGGCCGTTGACCGAGGAGGCCACTTCCACTGCCCCCGCTTTCTCTGAACTGAAGCCCACCTTCTTCATCATCGGGATGGTGAAGGTGCCGGTGGTCACCACGTTGGCAATTGACGAGCCGGAAATCAGACCGGTCAGGCCGGAGGCGACCACTGCCGCCTTGGCCGGGCCGCCGCGCAAGTGACCGAGCAGGCTGAAAGCGAGCTGGATAAAGTAGTGACCGGCACCGGCACGCTCCAGCAGGGCGCCGAACAGCACGAACAGGAACACGAAACTGGTGGAGACGCCAAGGGCAATGCCGAACACCCCTTCGGTAGTGATCCACTGGTGGTTGGCCAGTGCGGTGAAACCTACTCCGCGATGTGCCAGCAGTCCCGGCATCCAGGGGCCCGCCAGACTGTAGATCAGAAAGACGATGGCGATGACCGCCAGTGCCGGCCCCAGGGCGCGGCGCGCCGCTTCCAGCAGCAGCGGAATGCCGATGCAGGCGGTCACCAGATCGGCGGTGGTGAGGGTGCCGGGACGCAGCGCCAGTGCTTCATACATCACAAACAGGTAAGAGGCGGCGCCAGCAGCGATCAGGCCGAGGGCGATATCGCCGAGGGGAACCCGATCCCGCGGCGAGGAGCGAAATGCCGGGAACACCAGAAAAGCGAGCAACAGGGCAAAGGTGAGGTGAATGGAGCGGGTTTCGGTGTCATTGAGTACGCCAAACCCCACCATGAAGGGGAGTGGCGAGGCGATCCAGAGCTGGAACAGGGACCAGGCCAGCGCCAGTGCGGTGATGAGCCAGCCCATGATGCCCAGCGGCAGGCGAGCGCCCACATCTTGGGCGATCAGTTCCTCGGTAGAGAGTTGTTTATCTTGCATAGGGTTAACTTGTGCCAACGAGTACAACAAGAGCGACACCCGCCCCCGCAATCAGGCGGCAGACGGGTGTCGAAGAGAGTGACAAAGGCCCCGGGGCCTTCAATCAGAGCCAGCCGCGCTCTTTGTAGTAGCGGGCAGCCCCTTCATGCAGCGGTGCAGAGAGACCCACCTTGATCATGTCGGCCTCTTTCAGGTCGGCAAAGGCAGGGTGCAGGCGCTTGAAGCGATCCAGGTTGTCGAACACCGACTTGACCAGCTGATAGACCACTTCCGGATCGGTTTTGGCGCTGGTGGAGAGCACCGCTTTGCCACCGATGGAGGGGGTCGGCTTGTCGCTGCCCTTGTAGATGCCGCCCGGGATCTCGGCCTTGCTGTAGTAGCTCTTCTCGGCCAGCAGCTTGTCGATGTCGGCGCCGGTCACAGGTACCAGTACTGCATCTGTGGTGGTGGAGGCTTCCTGAATGGCGCCGTTCGGGTGACCGACGAAGTAGCTCATGGCGTCGATGTTGTTGTCACCGAGGGCGGAGGCCTGTTCGGCCGGTTTCAGCTCGGAGACCAGACCGAAGTCACCCTTTTTCCAGCCTTTGACCGCCATGATCTCTTCCATGGTGTCACGCTGGCCGGAGCCCGGGTTGCCGATGTTGACGCGCTTGCCCTTCAGATCGTCGAAGCTGGCGATCTTGGCATCGCGGCGAGCCAGGATGGTGAACACCTCGCTCTGCAGGGAGAAGACGGCGCGCATGTCGTCCATGGCCCCTTCGGCCTGGAACGGTGGCAGCCCCTTCATCGCCTTGAACTGGTGGTCGGATTGCATGATGCCGAAGTTGAATTCACCGCTGCGGATGCCGTTGACGTTGGCAACACCACCGCCACTGGCCGGAGCGTTGCACTTGATCTGGTGATCGGCGGCGCCGCGATTGAGGAAGCGGCAGATGGACTGGCCAGCGACATAGTAGACGCCGGTCTGACCGCCGGTGCCTATGGTCACGAAGCGCTCCTGCGCTTGCACCGGACCACCGAATGAGACACCGACCAGAGCCGCCGACAGGGCGCATGCCAAAGTTAATCCTTTCATTTTTTCTCCCTTTTCTTTGATTTTGTTTATCCGATCCCCGGATAAATTGATGGCAATCCCGTTCTGCGCCGGGCTTGCCCGCTCTTCTCGTTGCACGAAAGTGGGGGGCGTTGATCACCCCCTTTCCGGCAGTCACCCTCATCCTGTGGTGAGGCTACCGACCTCCTGTCGGTCGAAGATAAATTGGCCCCTGAGGGGCCAAATAAAAAGTTGCAAGCACTCCGATTAAGCACATTCACCCAACATAAATCAAACGAAATGGCAAAATAGCGGAGTTAAATCTTGAGAAACATGACCTCGATCATTCATTTTCTTGCCGAAGATTAATTTGATATGAAGGGAAATGGAAGAGGGAAAAACTACGAGAGGATTCTTATGCGGCCCTTGAATGACAAGGGCCGGAGTCATGAGAGATCAGTTGGCCGGAGTGGCCAGAGCCAGGATAAAGGCGTATTCCAGCGCGATATCCTCGTAGGCTTTGAAGCGGCCCGACTTGCCGCCGTGGCCGGCATCCATGTCGGTGTTCAGTAACAACTTGTTATCATCCGTCTTCAGCTCGCGCAGCTTGGCGACCCACTTGGCTGGCTCCCAATATTGCACCTGGGAGTCGTGCAGCCCGGTGGTGACCAGCAGGTTGGGGTAGGCTTGCGCCTTGACCTGATCGTAGGGGCTGTAGCTCTTCATGTAGTCGTAGTAGCGCTTCTGGTTCGGGTTGCCCCACTCGTCATACTCCCCGGTGGTGAGGGGAATGGACTCGTCCAGCATGGTGGTGACCACATCGACGAACGGCACCTGCGCCACCACGCCGCGATAGAGTTCGGGCGCCTGATTGATGACCGCCCCCATCAGCAGACCACCGGCGCTGCCGCCCATGGCGTAGACCTGATCTTTGGCACCGTAGCCTTGCTCAACCAGCGCCTTGGTGACATCGATAAAGTCATTGAAGGTGTTCTGCTTTTTCAGCAACTTGCCATCTTCGTACCAGTGACGGCCCAGCTCTTCACCACCCCGGATATGGGCGATGGCGTAGACGAAGCCGCGATCCAGCAGGCTCAGGCGCGAGCTGCTGAAGTCGGGATCCATGCTGGCGCCGTAGGAGCCGTAGCCATAGACCAGCAGCGGATTCTTGGGCGCATCGGCCTGCTCTTTCTTGAACTTGTCCTTGCGATAGACCAGCGACACCGGCACCGATACGCCGTCGCGGGCGGTCACCCAGAGCCGCTCGCTGGCGTACTGGTCGGCCTTGAAGCCTGCCACCGGCTGCTGCTTGAGCAGGGTGCGCTTGCCGCTCGCCATATCCAGCTCATAGGTAGAGGCGGGGGTGGTCATGGAGGAGTAGCCATAGCGCAGAGCGCTGGTATCCGGCTCCGGGTTGTAGGCGAGCCAGGTGACATAGGCGGGATCGTCGAAGGCGATCTCCTTCTCGTCACCGCTCTGCCAGTTGATCTGGCGCAGTCGGGTCAGCCCCTTGTTGCGCTCTTCCAGTACCAGCCAATCCTTGAACAGGGCGTAGCTCTCCAGCAGCACCTCCGGATTGGGGGCGATCACCGCCTTCCAGCGATCGACCGGGCTCTCTTTGGTCTCGTAGAGGCCGAAGTTCTTGCCGTCCTTGTTGGAGCGCACATAGAAGCGGCCGCGGTAGTGATCCAGGCTGTATTCGTGATCCACCTGACGGGGCAGGAACAGGCGGGGGGCGTGCTCCGGCTGGTTGGCATCGATCAGCCGCGCTTCGCCTGTGGTGGTGCTGGAGAGAGCTATGACGATGAAATCTTCCGAGGTGGTGGCGTAGAGGCTGATGTAAAAGGAGTCATCCTTCTCCTCATAGACCAGCTTGTCCGTGGCCGGATCCGTTCCGAGCGTGTGGCGATAGACCTGATACGGAAGCAGGGTCTGCGGGTGCTTGCGCACATAGAAGACGGTCTTGTTGTCGTTGGCCCACACCAGATTGCCGGAGGTATTTTCCAGTTTGTCGGTGGCCCACTGGCCACTCTCCAGGTCGAGGAACTGGATCTGGTACTGACGGCGGGAGAGGAAATCTTCCGCCACCGCCAGCCAGCGGTTGTTGCGGCTCACCTCAAGAGCGCCGAGGGCATAGAACTCGTGCCCTTCTGCCCGCTGGTTGCTGTCGAGCAACAGGCTCGACTGCTCTTCACCGAGCTTGGTGCGCGAGTAGATCCCGTACTCCTTGCCCGGCTCATAGCGGGTCTGGTAGCGGTAGCCATTTTTCACATAAGGTACCGACTCATCCTGCTGGGGGATGCGGGCGACCATCTCTTTGTAAAGCTGCTCGCGCAGGGGTTGGGTCGGCTTGAGCATGGCCTCGGTATAGGCGTTCTCGGCCTTGAGATAGTCCAACACCTCGGGCTTCTGCCGCTCGTCGTCACGCAGCCAGTAGTAGTTGTCGATGCGGGTATCCCCATGTTTTTTCAGAGTGCGGGGATGTTTAGGGGCCACGGGCGGCTGGATTGGATGTTCGCTTGTCAGCATGGCGGGCTCTTCATTGGCATAAGTGGGGGGGAGAACTGTCAGAAAGGCTAGCAGCAGAACTCCTCGGGAAAAGGTAAACATGTCGCATCCTTGGCGCTGGAAAGGGTTGGTAGACCTGAGCATCGGCTCCATGAATTGGCGTTAAATCTGCCCCTTGTTGCCGGTGGTTGCAAGCAATCCCTTGTTATTGCAGGAAATGTAATCAAAAAAAGCCGCTATCTCGCGATAGCGGCCCTCTTTCTGGCTATGAGCGGCAAGAGTCCGCTCAGGTGTGCCTCACATGATATGGGAGTGCCCTCTCATGGCCAGTTTTCGTCAGCCGGGGTAGCTCGACCAGCGGTTGGTCGCGCCCTCGTTGCTGATACTCAGTACCTCGTAGGGATGGCCCGGAATATCCATGCCCGGCGCACTCTGGGGCATGCCCGGAATGGTCAGGCCACGGATCGCCGGTTTTTCCCTGAGCAGCTTTTGTACATCGGCGGCCGGTACATGCCCCTCGATCACATAGCCATTTACGATACCGGTATGGCAAGAAGCCAGTTCCGGCGCGATACCGTATTGCTGCTTCACTGCGCCGAGCTGCTCGGTTTCGATGACCTCCAGCTCGAAGCCATTCTGCTCCATGTGCTCGTTCCAGCTTTGGCAGCAGCCACAATATTTGGATTTGTAGACGGTCATCTTCTCGGCCGCGAGGGCCGAAAAGCTGACGGTACCGGCCAGCATGGCCAGTAACAGGGGTTTGTACATCACTCACCTCAGATTGAAAGAAAAGATGCCCGATACGGGATGCGTTTCAGATCTGGATGCGTGGGGGACGTTCGAGCCGCTCGCACGGGGCGTCCGGCATAAAGAGAGAGGGGGAGGCGAAGTCGGGGGTATCCGGTTCCAGCACGGCGACCGTCAGGCTGTCGCTGGCCAGCAGCGTCATCGAAAGTGCTGTGGTGAAACTGCCGCAGGGCATCGCTTTTTCCAGCGAACGTTCGCTCTGGCTGCAGTGGGTGGTCAGGGTACAGAGATCGGTTGCAGCCCGGCTGCCAAACGACATCAACACCAGCACCAGACTCCACAGGGGGAGCCAGCGACGGGCGTGAGCGAGTTGGCGACGGGTGAGAACCATGGAATGACTCGAAAATAACAAGGGGCACATGGTAACCCTGTGCCCCCGGGGAGGGTCAAGCCCTCCCCATAGTACCCGTCAGTGCAGATTAAGGTTGCTGACGGGTGGCCGCCAGCACGATCTCGCGCACGCAGACGTTGGCCGGCTGGTTCCAGGCATAGAGTACTGCATCGGCGATCACTTCCGGCGCAATGACGCCACCCATCTGATCTTTCCAGTCGTGGTAACCGGCCTTGATGCTTTCGTCAGTGGTGTGGCTGAGCAGCTCGGTCTCTACCGCACCCGGAGCTATGGTCACCATCCGTACGCCGACATCGGCCACCTCTTCGCGGATGTTCTCGGTCAGAGCGTGGACGGCGAACTTGGTAGCGCAGTAGGCGGCATGGTTCGGGAAGGTCTTGCGACCGGCGATGGAGCTGATGTTGATGATGGTACCGCTGCGGCGCTCCTTCATCCCGGCCAGTACCGCATGGACGCCGTTCAGCACACCCATGACGTTGATGTTGAGCATCTGCTGCCACTCGGCCGGATCCTGCACGTCAGCCTGACCCAGCAGCATGACGCCGGCGTTGTTGACCATGCAGCCGACCGGGCCAAATTTGGCTTCCGCCTGCTGGACGGCGGCCTTCATGGCGGCGGTGTCGGTCACATCGACCCCGATGCAGAGGGAATTCGGCAGACCGAGTGCCTGCATCGGCTCGACCCGGCGGGCCAGCAACAGCAGGGGATGGCCAGCGGCAGAGAATGCGCGGGCGATGGCGGCACCGATCCCGGCAGAGGCACCGGTGATAACGACGAGAGCTTTGGACATGATTTTTTCCTTCAGATTCGATAGTCGGTTTGAGCCAACAAGCTGCTGGCCAGCGCGGAACAGGGTCACTATAGTCACTGCATCTATAAGTGATAAATATTGTTTTCCGCTGGTTATCATCTGAAAAAACTATGGTTGGGTTTATGCTGGACTTGAGATTGCTGCGTTTCTTCATCGCCATCTATGAAGAGAAGAACATCACGGCGGCGGCCGAACGCTGCCACGTCAGCCAGCCTTCTCTCTCGGCTGGGCTGCGCCAGTTGGAAGAGGCGCTCGGTGACAGCCTCTTCATCCGTGGCAAGAAGGGGGTGGAGGCGCGCGATCCTGCCCACTATCTCTATCCCCATGCGGTCAAGCTGGTGGAGGAAGCGCGCCGTCTGCCGGAGCTGTTTCGCCAGAAAGCGACGCGTGCGAGGCTCAATATCGCCATCATGCCCGACCTGAGCCGGCGTCGGGTGGCGGGGTTGCTGCAACGGGTACAGACGGTACTGCCCGAGCTGGATCTCACTCTCTCCGATTACGGCACGCCAGCCGACTGTCGGCTGACGCTGGACGCCCTGCGCCGGGAGGACGAGATCTTTCTGCCGCTCTGGGAAGAGGATTACGTGCTCTGCGTGCCGGTCGACCATCCCCTGGCCAGCCGTGAGAAAATCGAGCTGGCCGAGCTGCAACATTATGATTTTATTGAGTGCCCACCTTGTGAAGCCCACCAGCAGACCATAGGTCTGCTGGCCTGTGACCGGCTCACCCTCAATCTGGTGGCCAAGGCCGAGAGCAAGGGGTTGGTGATGGCGCTGGTGCTGGCCGGGGTCGGCATCAGCTTTCTGCCGGACGGGCTGGTGGAGGATGAGGCGGGGCTCTGTACCTTGCCAGTGAGCGGGCCGCGGATGTTTCGCCGGATCGGGCTTTGTTACCCCGCTCATCAGACCCTCAATCCGGCGCTGCGGGAGCTGATCCCCGAGTTGGCAGGCCACGGTGCTTCCTGATAAGGTCGCTTTCCTGTGCATCTTTACGATGCGTCTGTCACACCCCTTTTCTCTTTTATCGCGCCAGCTCTGGCGCTTGTTCGGGTGATGTTGTCATGAAACGCATTCTGGTTATTTTTTCCCATCCCGCCTTGCAGGGCTCGCGGGCCAACAAGCAGCTGTTGCAGGCGATTGAGGGGTTGGAGGGGGTCACGGTTCACGATCTCTACCACCACTATCCCGACATGTTCATCGATGTTAAGCGGGAGCAAGCGCTGCTGTCGGAGCACGACATCATCGTCTTTCAGCACCCGTTTTACTGGTACTCCTGCCCGGCCATCATGAAGGAGTGGATGGATCTGGTGCTGGAGTACGGCTACGCCTACGGCCCCGAGGCTCATGCCCTCAAGGGCAAGCAGTGGCTGAGCGCCATTACCACCGGCGGTGCGCCGGAGTCCTACTGCAGCGAGGGGTACAACAGCCGGCCGCTGCTCGATTTTCTGCTGCCCTTTCAACAGGCGGCCAGATTGTGCGGCATGAACTGGTTGCCGCCCTTTGTGCTCCACTCGTTCCACAAGATCAAGGATCCCGCAGCCCTGCGCCGCTGTGGTCAGGACTACCGCCAGCTGCTCTGTGCCCTGCGTGACGATCAGCTGACCCCGGAGCAGCTGGCCGGGCGCCCTTATCTGCGCGACTTGCTGGAGGTGCTCTGATGAAACACGGACAGCTTGTTGGTCGAGCTTATAAGTCGGATCAGACGTTCAAACGGAGGGCTGACTGATGGGCCACGGGATCCTGTTTGATGCCTTTATCTATCTCTCTGCCGCCGTCATCGCGGTGCCGCTGGCCAAACGCTGGGGGCTGGGTTCGGTGCTCGGCTACCTGCTGGCGGGGATCATCATAGGCCCCTTTCTGCTGGGGCTGGTGGGGGAGCAGAAGGATGTGATGCACTTCGCCGAGTTTGGCGTGGTGCTGATGCTGTTTCTGGTCGGTCTTGAATTGCGTCCGGCCCTCTTGTGGCAGTTGAAGGGGCCGATCCTCGGCACCGGCGGCCTGCAGGTGCTGCTCACCACGGCGGCACTGACAGGCGTGGCGCACCTGATCGGTCTGCCACTCCAACAGGGGCTGGCCATCGGCCTCATTCTGGCGCTCTCCTCCACCGCCATCGTTCTGCAGAGCCTGCAGGAGCGCAAGCTGATGCAGAGCGAGAGCGGTCGCTCCGCCTTTGCGGTGCTGCTGTTTCAGGATATTGCGGTCATTCCGATCCTGGCGCTGCTGCCACTGCTGGCCATGGCGCCGGTCGCCAGCAATGGTGGCTCCGAGCTGGCAGGTTGGCAGCATGGTCTGCTGGTAGTCGCGGCCATCTCCGGCATAGTGCTGGGTGGCCACTACCTGATGCGGCCGGTGTTTCGTGCCATCGCCCAGTCCCATATGCGGGAGATCTTCGTCGCCGCCGCCCTGCTGCTGGTGATCGCTATCGCTGTGCTGATGGAGTCGGTGGGGCTTTCGCCTGCACTTGGCTCCTTCCTCGCCGGTGTGGTGCTGGCCGACAGCGAATATCGCCATGAGCTGGAAGCGGACATAGAGCCGTTCAAGGGCTTGCTGCTCGGCCTGTTCTTTATGTCGGTGGGGGCGGGGATCGACTTCGGGCTGTTTGCCGAACACCCTTTCCTCATCCCGACGCTGGTGGTTGGCCTGATGGTGCTCAAATGGCTGGTGTTGATGGCGCTCGGCTTCATCATCCGCATCTCGCCGAGTCAACGCTGGACCTTCGCGCTGGCGCTCGCGCAGGGGGGCGAGTTTGCCTTCGTGCTCTTCTCGTTTGCCGCCCAGAACCGGGTGCTGCCCGGCGAGACCATCTCGCTGCTGACGCTGGTGGTGGCGCTCTCGATGGCGCTCACCCCGCTGCTGCTGATCCTCAACGATCGGGTGATCCAGCCTTGGTTCGATTACCGTAACCAGAGCGACGCACCGCAGCATGAGCAACCTGAGCTGGTGGAGCATCCGGTGATCATCGCGGGCTTCGGCCGCTTCGGTCAGATCGTGGGGCGTCTGCTGCACGGTCACGGCATCGGTACCACCATCCTCGAGCAGGATGCTAGCCAGATAGAGACCCTGCGCAAGTATGGCTATCAGGTCTTCTATGGCGATGCCAGCCGGATCGATCTGCTCCATGCCGCAGGGGCGCACAAGGCGAAGCTGCTGGTGCTCTCCATCAACGATCCAGCTACCTCGCTGGCGGTGATCGAGATGGTGCAGAAGCACTTCCCGCACCTGAAGATCCTGGCGCGAGCGCTGGATCGACCCCATGCCCACGAGATCCTGCGCCACGGGGTCGAGAGCGTGCACCGGGAAACCCTGGGCTCGGCGGTCGATCTGGGGGTGGAAGCCCTGACCCAGCTCGGTTTTCGGGCCAACCAGGCCTGGCGGGCGGGGCAGACCTTCAAGCAGCACGATAACTGGCTGTTGCGTGAGCAGGTCAACTATCTGGACGACGAACACACTTATATCAACAAGAGCCTGCAATACCGGGAGATCCTCTCCGATCTGTTGCAAGACGACGAGGAGGGGCAGGAGCGTATCCATGCCCACAACTGGAACAGCGGGCTACCCGACGACGACAAGGAAGCAAAATGATTGCCTATTATCCCATGTTCAAACACCTGCATATGACGCTGGCGCTGGTCAGTCTGCTGCTCTTTATCTATCGCTGGAGTCTGGCGCTGGCCGGCAGCGATCGGTTGCAGCAGAAGTGGCTGAAGATCCTGCCCCATATCAACGACACTTTCCTGCTGCTGTTTGGTGTGTTGCTGGCGGTGGCATTGCAGTTGAGCCCGGGTCAACAACCCTGGCTGATGGCCAAGCTGATTGCACTGGTGCTCTATATCGGTCTGGGTGTCATGGCGCTCAAGCGCCCGGCCCGCGGTCAGAAGCTGGTAGCCGGTGTGGCGGCACTGGCGGTGTTTGGCTACATGGTCGGTGCGGCCATCACCAAGTCAGCCTGGTCGTGGCTGATGTGAACAAAAGGGGAGAGTCATGCTCTCCCCTGAAATCATATTCTGATATAAATTAATTAATCGGAGTTTTATGCTGGCAATAGATCGCAACATAGAACTTTCATTTGAGGAATTTTTGGCTAATTTTAGCCTCTAGCGGCTCCTTTTTTGAGTGTTTTGTCTTTGTAAATCAATTGCTTAGTGTGTTTTGTATGAAAATGGCGACAGTTGTCGCAGCAAAACTTGCGACATAGACTGTCGCAAGTCGCGACTAGCATACAGTCAACGCTAAACCAGTGAAGGCAAGCACCATGAGCAAGAAGCTGTTACGACAACTGACCTTGGCGCGTTGCATCCCGCACCGCCCTTACAAGCTGACCGCCAGCCAACTCCAGGTAAAACTGGAAGAGGAAGGCATCCACGTCAGTCTGCGTACCGTGCAACGGGACCTGGAGGAGATGTCCGGCATGGGACTGTTCGACCTCACCTCGGACGAGCGCAGCAAACCCCATGGCTGGTGCTTCGAGCGCCACGGCCTCAACGACTTTGCCAATATCATGCCGCTCTCGCTGGCGGTGGCCCTGAAAACTTGGAGTGATCAGGCGAGCCAACTGTTGCCGGCGAGTGTACTGACCGAATTGAACCCGCTGGTCGACAAGGCGAGTCAGGTGATCCGCGACAGCCAGAGCGAACTGGCCGAACGCTGGCTGGAGAGTGTCCACCAGTCACCGCGTCCGTTTGCCGGCAACCCGGAGATCCGCCGCAGCACCCTGATCCGCGATGCGCTCTGGCGTGGTCGCAAGTTCAGTGCCGAGATCCAGCGCGTGATCAAAGAGCGCACCGTGTGGCTCTGCTACGACCGTATCAACCCGCTCGGCATTCTCAATCAGCCGGACGGTCCGATCCTGCTCTGCACTCTGTCCGAGCTGGATCCCAAGGTCTACGGCATCCCGTTTGACCATATCAAGAACGTGGAGCTGACCAACTTCAGCGCCACCCAGCCGAAGGATTTCAATATCCAGAAGCTGATCCGCGATCAGGGCTATCAGGATGTGAGTGGCCCGATCCGCTTCGTCGGCCGGATCGATGCCAACAGCCAGTCGCTGGTGGATAACCAGATCCCCGGCAACAATCCGCGCATGACCCGCTATGACAAGCGCAGTGTGGTGGTGGAGACCGAAGTGCAGGACACCCCGGAGTTTCGCAGCTGGTTGAACAACATCGGCGGTGAACTGGAGGTGCTGGCACCTGAATCGCTGCGCAAGGCCTATCTCAATCCGGCCAACCGCTTGAGCTGATTAAAAAATTGGAATGTTGAAGAGTCGAGCCTGGTCTCGGCTCTTTTTTTTGCGGTTTTTTTAAGCATATTTATTCAACTAATTTTTAAGTCTTAACGTCAGGATTGAACCGTTTTCCTGCCCCGTTTTTGGGGGCGAAACCCGTGTAAGAGATCTGCCATAGCGACTGTAAGAGGCTGGCGCTTTGAGCCGTACGCGAAGCCATGCCAGAATGATCGAGCTTTCCCGTGAAACTAAATAAGTGGCTGATATTAAAGGGTTAGTTTTTAAGTTCGTTTTTTGAGATGGGAGCTGCATCGGATCTTTATCATCGGATGGCCCTTGTTCGGGGTGCGCATTTCCTTAGTATGGGTCTCACAAGGACGGAGCTGGTTCGGCAGGATGCAGGACAGCGCATAAAGATGGAATAGTCCGCAGGATGTGGACAAGGGACACCTCAGGATGAGCTCGATAATCAGGATGATTATCGTCACGGATGAATAAAGGAACACCGCGGGATGCGGCAGGACACTCTCGGGATGGGAGCAGAACGAACGGAACCTCGTTCTTCAGGATGAACAGGACCTCGCCGGATGCGAGAGGAATACTTCAGGATGAAGTGAGATAACCCGGATGGTTATCTGTCAGGAAGACGCAAGGAACCCCACAGGACGTGGTAATGGACACCTCCAGGATGGAGACAGTGAAGCAGTTCAGGATGAATTGCCAGGCCAGGAACGCCGCAGGACACGCCAACGGATTGGAAAGGGGATATTCCAAAGGATTAGGATAACGTCAGGGATTGCAGGGAGCATTGCAGTTCTACGGACAGGACGACACGACTCTAGGGGACGGCTACCGCCGTCCCCTTTTCTTTTATGGTTTGTCCGAGAGATTGCCGCGCTGGGCGGCGTTGACGATCTCTTGCAGGCGCTGACGAATGTCGACCATGCCAAACACACCAAAGATCAGCACAGTCACAAACTCGGCCTTGGTGACAGCGAAGTAGCGTTTGCAAGCCGCCTTGATCATGCTGGCCTGCAGCCAGTGCAGCAGGGCGACGATCACGCCGCAGACCGGCAGAAAGCCGTTGAGTTTGCCGGGCAGCGGGGCAATCAGGCTCACCAGCACGCCAAACCAGAAGAACAATATCAGCCCCATCGCCAACAGATTAAAGACTCGCTTCATTGTTTACCTCCCTTAGATAGAGTTGATAGCAGACCTGACCGGCTTGTTTGTCCTTGAGTAGTTGCCAGCTGGCGGGCAGCGCCAGATCGGCCATCTCTTTTTCCCGCTCCAGATAGATGAGGGCGTCCGGTGCCAGCCAGCCGCGCTGCTCCAGCAGTTCGCACACCTGCGGCAGCAGCTCGCGGCGAAACGGCGGATCGAGGAACACCAGATCAAACGGCGTGGCCGGGCCTTGCAGCCAGCTCACTGCATCTGACTGGATCACCTGACCCTGACTGCTGCCGAGGGCGGTCAGGTTCTTCTTGATCTGGTCGGCGGCCCCTTTGTCCATCTCGATCAGGGTCACCTGCTCGGCATAGCGCGACAGAGCCTCCAGTCCGAGTCCGCCGCTACCGGCAAACAGATCCAGGCAGCGGGTGCCACGAATGTGGGGGGCCAGCCAGTTGAAGATGGTCTCCTTGACGCGATCCGTGGTGGGTCTGAGCCCCTCCACATCCTTGACCGGCAATTTGCGGCCTCGCCACTGGCCGCTGATGATTCTTACAAAGCCCGATTTTCCTTGCGGGGCGGGACTCTTGCTCGGGTTGCTACGGCTGGATTTCACTCTGGGCATCGCGTTTCATCGTCAGAAAATAAAGTGGTAGTATAAGGCGGTTCATTTTTATGCCGACCCGCCAAGGGACGGCTATCTTAGCAGTCAGCCTTTGATGTGAGTATTTTTAGATGGCAAAAGGTTTGTTTTCCTGGCTGGGTTTCGGCCGCAAGAAAGAAGAGGCTGAGGCTGTCCAACCACAGACACCCCAAGCCACCCCCGTTACCGTTGAGCCCGAGGTCACTGCTACCCCCGCTCCCGTTTCCGAAATAACTGTTTCCGATAGTACGCCGGCCGTTGCCCCCGAAGTGCCTGCCAGCGCACAGAATTCCGTTTTGCAAGATGATTGCTGCCTGCCGACCGAGCTGGACGACCACGGCCCGCTGGTGGTGGAGGAGTGCGCCTCCGATCTGGAGCCGGTGATCGTCAACGAAGCGCTGATCGCCGAAGAGGAGCGTGCCGCTGAAGCCGCTCGCACTGCCGCAGAAGAGGCCCGCATCGCCGCCGAAGCTCGCGCCGCAGAAGAGGCTCGTATTGCTGCCGAGGCTCGCGCTGCGGAAGAGGCTCGCATTGCTGCCGAGGCTCTCGCCGCAGAAGAGGCCCGCATCGCCGCCGAAGCTCACGCTGCAGAGGAGGCTCGCATTGCTGCCGAAGCCCGCGCCGCGGAAGAGGCTCGCATTGCTGCTGAAGCTCGCGCTGCGGAAGAGGCTCGCATTGCTGCTGAAGCTCGCGCTGCGGAAGAAGCTCGCATTGCTGCCGAGGCTCGCGCCGCAGAAGAGGCCCGCATCGCCGCCGAAGCTCGCGCCGCGGAAGAATCTCGCATTGCCGCCGAAGCCCGCGCCGCGGAAGAGGCTCGTATCGCCGCCGAAGCCCGCGCTGCGGAAGAAGCTCGCATTGCTGCCGAGGCTCGCGCTGCGGAGGAGGCTCGCATTGCCGCTGAAGCTCAGGCTGCGGAAGAAGCCCGTATCGCCAAAGAGGCACAGCGCGCGGAAGATATGCGCCTGGTCGCCGCGATGGAGGCTGAGGCCGCCGCCCTGGCCGCTCTGCCGCTGGCCGCCAAGGTAGACGACGACACCCAGGACAAACCGCAGCGGGAGGGCTTCTTTGCTCGCCTCAAGCGCAGTCTGGTGCGCACCAAGGAGAATATCGGCTCCGGTTTCTTCGGCCTGTTCCGTGGCAAGAAGATCGACGATGAGCTGTTTGAAGAGCTGGAAACCCAGCTGCTGACCGCCGATCTCGGTGTGGATACCACTACTCGCATCATCGAAGGGCTGGTGCAGCACGCGGACCGCAAGCAGCTCAAGGATGCCGAGGCGCTCTACGGCCTGCTCAAGCAGGACATGGGCGAGATGCTGGCCAAGGTCGAACAGCCGCTGGTGATCGACACCAGCAAGAAGCCTTATGTGATCCTGATGGTCGGCGTAAACGGCGTCGGCAAGACCACCACCATCGGCAAGCTGGCCAAGCAGTTCCAGGCTGAAGGCAAGAGCGTGATGCTGGCGGCGGGTGACACCTTCCGTGCTGCTGCGGTCGAACAGCTGCAGGTTTGGGGTCAGCGCAACAACATTCCGGTGATTGCCCAGCATACCGGTGCCGACTCCGCTTCCGTCATTTATGACGCCATCGAGGCTGCCCGCTCCCGCGGAGCTGACGTGCTGATCGCCGACACCGCCGGCCGCCTGCAGAACAAGAGTAACCTGATGGAAGAGCTCAAGAAGGTGGTGCGGGTGATGAAGAAGCTGGATGAAGAGGCGCCCCACGAGATCATGCTGACGCTGGACGCCGGCACCGGCCAGAACGCGCTGAGCCAGGCCAAGCTGTTCAGCGAGGCGGTTGGCCTGACCGGCATCACCCTCACCAAGCTGGATGGCACGGCCAAGGGCGGCGTCATCTTCGCGGTGGCCGACAAGTTCCAGATCCCGATCCGCTACATCGGGGTGGGCGAGGGGATCGACGATCTGCGTCCCTTCGTTGCCAACGACTTCATCGAGGCGCTCTTTAGCCGCGATGAATAAGTCCGGCCGTGATGAGTCAGCTCAGCCGTGATGAGTAAGTGTTCCATGCCCCGACTCCGGTCGGGGTTTGTCAATTTCAGGGAACCGTTATGATTCGTTTTGACAAGGTCAGCAAGGTATACAGCGGCGGCCATCAGGCGCTGCAAAAGGTCAGCTTTCACCTGCGAAAGGGAGAGATGGCCTTTCTGACCGGGCACTCGGGGGCGGGCAAGAGTACCCTCCTCAAACTGATCAGCGTGATGGAGCGTCCGACCGATGGTCGCGTCTTCTTTCATGGTGATGATGTCAGCCATATCCAGCGCAGCCAGATCCCCTATGTTCGCCGCCAGATCGGGATGATCTTTCAGGATCACCGCCTGCTGATGGACAGAACCGTGTTCGACAACGTGGCGCTGCCGCTGGTGATCGATGGCTACAGCCACGCCGATATCAACAAGCGCGTGGCGGCGGCGCTGGACAAGGTTGGGCTGCTCGGCAAGGAGCGCTACCAGCCGCGGATGCTCTCCGGTGGTGAGCAGCAGCGGGTCGGCATCGCCCGTGCCATCGTCAACAAGCCGCCGCTGCTGCTGGCGGATGAACCGACCGGCAACCTGGATCCCCAGCTCTCCATGGATATCATGCGGCTATTCCAGGAGTTCAACAATTTTGGGGTCTCGGTACTGATTGCCACCCACGATCTGGGGCTGATCGCCCGCATGCGCTATCGCACCCTGACCCTCAAGGCGGGCCGCATGTATTCGGCCGGGGAGGAGCTCTGATGGCTATCGTTCGTCATAAACAACCGCCGCTGCGCCGTCTGATGATGTACGGGGTTGACCATGTACGGCAGGCGTTTGCCAGTCTCGGGGAGTTGTGGCGCAATCCGCTCGCCTCTCTGATGACGCTGGCGGTGCTCGGCGTCAGTCTGGCGTTGCCCTCCTGCTTCCACGTGCTGCTGAAAAACGCCGAGGTGGTGGAAGGGAGCTGGCAGACCAGTTCCCAGATCTCCCTTTACCTGCGCAAGGATCTGCCGGAGCAGAGCATTCTCGATCTGCAGCACCGGATCCTGCTCTATCCCGAGGTAGATTCGGTCACCTACCTGAGCCGTGACGACGCGTTGCGGGAGTTTCGCGAGATCTCCGGCTTCGGCGATGCCCTCGATTATCTGGACAGCAACCCGCTACCGCCGGTGCTGAGCGTGATCCCGGATCCGCGCTGGCAGAACCCGGAAGGGGCCGCCGAGCTGCTCAGCAAGCTTAACAACGAAGTGGGAGTCGAGCAGGGCAAGCTGGATCTGCAGTGGCTGACCCGGTTGCAGGGGATCATGAACCTGCTGCGCCACACCATTACCGGTATCGCGGTGCTGCTGCTCTCCGCCGTGTTGCTGATCGTCGGCAATACTCTGCGTCTCAACATCCTCAACCAGCGTTCCGAGATTGAAGTGCTCAAGCTGGTGGGGGCGACCGACTCCTTCATTCATCGCCCTTTCCTCTATACCGGTATCTGGTTCGGGGTGATCGGCGGCATGCTGGCCTGGTGGCTGACCGAAGTGATGGTGATCTGGAGCGAAGGGGTGGTGAAGGAGCTGGCGGGCTTGTATAACAGTAACTTCCGGTTGGTTGGCATGGGGGCGGTAGACGGGATCAATCTGATCTTGCTGGGCGCCCTGCTGGGGCTGATTGCCTCCTGGTTTTCGGTCCATCGCCACATTCGCGACATCGAACCATCCTGATTACTTTGTCATCAAAGTAAATCGCTGGATTTTGAGAGGCGGATCAAGTAAAAGAGGGGCCGTTTCTGGCTTGGCCCCCATAGTCAGAGTATTCTGAATAACAATGATCTTCCGGATCTTCGCTAGATCCAGTGAACCTTCTGATTTATAAGCAGTCTATTAAAGCTGAAGCATTTATACGGGTGTGGCCCCTCTGCCTTGCTCGTCAGACTTGGCAAGCATGTGAAGGTTGCGAGCTCCGCAACAATGGACTTAGCATGCTACTTTTCGGGGGTCCTTCATTGTGACCCCCTTTTTTTGACTGTTCATTCATGATTCATCCTGCAGGCTTAAGATAAGCCGGTCTAAAACTGGGCATGTTCTTTGATACACGCCGCAGAATGGCATCCGGTCAGTAGACAGACCCTCTCAGGGTGTTAGACTGATTCGATTGAAAAGTAAGAGGTAACAGATGGGAACTTCATTGCAGCGCACTATGGCTCTGATTCCGCAAGGTAGTCTGGAAGGCTATATCCAGGCAGTAAACTCTATTCCTGTGCTGAGCGCAGAGGAAGAGCGTGAACTGGCTGAGCGTTTGCAGCAGGATGGCGATCTCGAGGCTGCCCGTCAGCTGGTTATGTCGCACCTGCGCTTTGTCGTTCATGTCGCCAAGAGTTATGCCGGTTACGGCCTGCCTCAGGCCGATCTGGTTCAGGAAGGCAACATCGGCCTGATGAAGGCGGTCAAGCGCTTCGACCCGACGGTCGGCGTGCGTCTGGTCTCCTTTGCCGTGCACTGGATCAAGGCCGAAATCCACGAATATGTCCTGCGCAACTGGCGCATGGTCAAGGTGGCGACCACCAAGGCCCAGCGCAAGCTCTTCTTCAACCTGCGCAAATCCAAAAAACGTCTGGGCTGGCTGAACCACGAAGAGGTTCAGGCCGTGGCGGCCGATCTCGGCGTTTCTGCCGCTGACGTGACCGAAATGGAAGCGCGGATGGCCAACTACGATCAGGCGTTCGATCTGGTGGGTGACGATGAGGAAGAGGGCGGTTTCGCTCCGGTTCACTATCTGGAGGACAAATCCTCCGATCTGGCCGCCACCATCGAGAACGACAACTGGGACGATCACGCGACCCGTCGTCTGAGCTCGGCCCTCGCCACTCTGGATGAGCGCAGCCAGCACATCATTCGCGCCCGCTGGCTCGATGATGACAGCAAGACCACTCTGCAGGAGCTGGCCGATACCTACGGCGTCTCCGCCGAGCGTGTGCGTCAGCTTGAGAAAAACGCACTCAAGAAGCTGAAAGATGCCATGGAAGCCTGATGCTTCCTCTCATAAAAACAGGGCCTGATGGCCCTGTTTTTGTTTCGCAGGGATCTGGTCGGCCTTGCTTTGGTTACCCTTGAGTGTGTTATGTTGCCGCCACTGCCACATTAGGGAGAGCAGAAGTGAAACTGTTGAACGACCTGTTTACCAACAACCGTGAGTGGGCCGAACGGATCAAAGCCGAAGATCCCGCTTTCTTTGCCACTCTTTCTGCCCAGCAGGCCCCCGAATACCTCTGGATTGGTTGTTCCGACAGCCGGGTCCCCGCCAACCAGCTGATGGGGTTGCTGCCGGGGGATGTCTTCGTCCACCGCAACGTCGCCAATCTGGTGGTACATACCGATTTCAACTGCCTCTCGGTGCTGCAATACGCGGTAGAAGTGCTCAAGGTGAAGCACATCATCGTCTGCGGTCACTACGGTTGCGGTGGCGTCAAGGCCGCGATGCAGAACCAGGAGCTGGGGCTCATCGACAACTGGCTGCGCAACATCAAGGATGTCTACTTCAAATACGGTGAAGAGCTCGAGGCCATCGAGGATGAGCATGAGCGCTTCGACTACCTGTGCGAGCTGAACGTGGCCGAGCAGGTCGCCAATGTCTGCCACACCACCATCATCCAGAACGCCTGGCGCAAGGGGCAGGAGCTGGCGGTGCATGGCTGGATCTACGGGATCAAGGATGGCTTGCTGCACGATCTCGATCTCTGCATCAGCGGGCCGGATCAGATCCCAGATGTCTATCGCGCCTGGCCGGACATGCGTCCGCCCCACCGTCGGCGCTAGGGAGCTTCATGGTGGCGCCAGCCCTCTATCTGCAGATCAAGCAGCACATTCTGGACCGGATCCGCGAACGCCACTATCAGGCGGGGGACAGGATCCCGACCGAAGCGGCCCTGTGCGAGCAGTTCACCGTGAGCCGGATGACGGTCAACCGGGCGCTGCGGGAGCTGGTGGCGGAAGGGTGGCTGGTGCGTACCGCCGGCTCCGGCAGCTTCGTGGCGGACCGGCGTACCGAATCGCCGCTGCTGGCCATTCGCAACATCGCTGACGAGATCGCCGAGCGTGGCGGCGAGTACAGTGCCCGGGTGATCCGGCTGCAGCGGCTGGCCGCCGACGAGAAGGTGGCGGTACAACTGGGACTGCGGGTTGGCGCCCCCATCTTTCACAGCCTGATCGTCCATCAGGCCGATGGCGAGCCGCTGCAGCTGGAGGAGCGCTTCGTCGATGCCGGGCGCTTGCCGGGCTATGGCGAGCAGGATTTTACCCAACAGACCCCCAACCGCTATCTGATGGATGTCTGCCCCCTCTCCGAGATGGAGCACGTGGTGGAAGCCGTGTTGCCGAGCGCCGGTGAGGCGGGATTGTTGCAAATTCGCGTAGATTCCCCCTGCCTATTGTTGCACCGGCGCACCTGGTCGGAGGGGCATCTGGTCTCCTACGCCCGTTTGCTCTCCCCCGGTTCCCGCTACAAGCTCAGCTCCAAGACTCAGCTGGAGTAAATGTCTATACAACTAGGTTTTTCAAAGCCCACCGCTTGGTGGGTTTTTTTGTGCTTAAACTCTAAGTTTGATGCTGTTATCAGGATGTGAACTCTGCTCTTTCTTTCGTCATAGAGATCGACTATAAGGATATGTATATACATTTGAGGTCGCTATGAACAAGGAACTGTTGAACTGCGAGCGGGTCTGGCTCAACGTGACGCTCGCCACCCTGAATGACGAGCTGGCCGACTACGGCCTGCTGCCGCTCCACGCCATCGGCGTGAAGGATGGCAAGATCCATGCACTGGTGCCGATGGCCGAGCTGCAGGGGCCCCATCCCACCCACTGGCAGGATATGCAGGGCAAGCTGGTCACCCCCGGCCTTATCGATTGCCACACCCATCTGGTTTTTGCCGGCAGCCGCGCCGAGGAGTTCGAGCTGCGCCAGCAGGGAGTGCCCTATGCCGAGATCGCCCGTCGGGGCGGTGGCATCATCAGCACGGTGCGTGCCACCCGTGCCGCCAGCGAAGAGCAACTGTTCGAGCTGGCGCTGCCGAGGGTGACATCCCTGATCCGCGAAGGGGTCACTACGGTGGAGATAAAATCCGGCTATGGCCTGACGCTGGATGATGAACTCAAGATGCTGCGGGTGGCCCGTCGACTGGGAGAGGCGTTGCCGATCCGGGTCAAGACCACTCTGCTGGCGGCCCATGCGGTGCCGCCTGAATATCGCGACGATTCCGACAGCTGGGTCGAGACCATCTGTCAGGAGATCATCCCTGCCGCCGCCGAGGCGGGTCTGGCCGATGCGGTGGATGTCTTCTGCGAGCATATCGGTTTCTCGCTGGCCCAGACCGAGCAGGTCTATCTGGCGGCGGATCAGTACGGCCTGCCGGTGAAGGGGCATATGGATCAGCTCTCCAATCTCGGTGGCAGCACACTCGCCGCCAACTTTGGCGCCCTCTCGGTGGACCATCTGGAGTATCTGGATCCGGAAGGGATCCTGGCGCTGGCCCACCGTGGCGTGGTCGCCACTCTGCTGCCCACCGCCTTCTACTTCCTCAAAGAGACCAAGCTGCCGCCGGTTGCCGCCCTGCGCAAGGCGGGGGTGGCGATGGCGGTCTCCTCCGACATCAACCCGGGCACCGCCCCCATCGTCTCGCTGCGGATGGCGATGAACATGGCCTGCACCCTGTTTGGCCTGACGCCGGTGGAGGCGATGGTCGGGGTAACCCGCCACGCCGCCAAAGCGCTCGGCGAGCAGGCGCACCTTGGCCAGCTTAAGGTGGGGATGGCGGCAGATTTTCTGATCTGGAATTGCGCCCATCCGGCCGAGCTGAGCTACATGGTCGGCGTCGATCAGCTGGCAGGCCGTGTTTTCAACGGTGAGGAGAGCCTCCATGGATAAGGTCAACCCGATCGACATGTCGCTCTGGCAGGGGCGGCAGGATCCGGAAGATGGTGAGCTGGCCCTGCGCTGGCACGATAAGGTGCAGCCCTGGACCGCCGGGGCACAAGAGCCTGCCGGGGCACCAGAGGCGGCCGGTGTAGTGCTGCTCGGTTTTGCCTGCGATGAAGGGGTGCGCCGCAACAAGGGGCGTGTCGGCGCCGCCGGGGCGCCGCAAGCGGTGCGCAAGCTGCTGGCCAACACCGCCTGGCACTTGAATCGGCCTGTCTACGATGGCGGGGATGTGAGTTGCCCCGATGGCGATCTCGATGGTGCCCACGGCCGACTGGCCGAGCGGGTCGCCGCTGCGCTCGAGCTGGGCCACTTCCCGCTGGTGCTGGGGGGCGGCCACGAGGTGGCCTTCGGCAGCTGGAGCGGCCTTAACCGTCATCTTGGCGGCGAAGGTCGGGTCGGCATTATCAACCTCGACGCTCACTTTGACCTGCGGATGAAACAGGAGCTGGCAAGCTCCGGTACCCCCTTCTTCCAGATTGCCGAGCAGTGCGCCGCTCAGGGCACGCCGTTTCACTACGCCTGCCTCGGGGTGGCCGAGACCGCCAATACTCAAGCCCTGTTTGCCCGTGCCAAGGCGCTGGGAGTGTGGCATGTGCTGGATGAGGCGATGACTCAGGCCGAGTTGCCAGCCTTGCTAAGAGGGCTGGACGCCTTTATCGACGATTGTGATCACCTCTATCTCACTATCGACCTCGATGTGCTGCCCGGCAACCTGATGCCGGGAGTGAGCGCCCCCGCCGCCCGCGGTGTGGAGCTGGCGGTGATCGAACCGCTGATCGCCCATATCCGGGCCAGCGGCAAGCTGAGGCTCGCCGATCTGGCCGAGTACAACCCGACGCTGGATCAGGATAACCGCAGTGCCCGCGTGGCCGCGCGACTGGTTCATCTGTTGACCCGTTAACCCTTTGGCCGCATACCGCCGAAGGCACCCTATTGATACAACAAGGAGTGTGTATGTCTGTGCAACAGCAGGATCCTCGCGCTGATTCCAGAACTGACCCTAACCGCGTGATCCGTGCCCCGCGCGGCACCGAACTGACCGCCAAGAGCTGGCTCACCGAAGCGCCGCTGCGGATGCTGATGAACAACCTGGATCCCGAGGTGGCCGAGCATCCTCAGTCGCTAGTGGTCTATGGCGGCATTGGTCGCGCCGCCCGCAACTGGGCTTGCTTTGACAAGATCGTCGAGGTGCTGACCCGGCTGGAGGAGGATCAGACCCTGCTGGTGCAATCCGGCAAGCCGGTCGGGGTGTTCCAGACCCACAAGGATGCGCCGCGGGTGCTGATCGCCAACTCCAATCTGGTGCCCCACTGGGCCAACTGGGAGCACTTCAACGAGCTCGATAAGAAGGGCTTGATGATGTATGGCCAGATGACCGCCGGTTCGTGGATCTACATAGGTACTCAGGGGATTGTGCAGGGCACCTACGAGACCTTCTTCGCGGTGGCCAATCAGCACTTCAACGGCTCGCCTGCGGGCCGCTGGATCCTCACCGGTGGTCTCGGTGGCATGGGCGGCGCCCAGCCGCTGGCCGCCACCATGGCCGGTTTCTCGATGATCGCCGTGGAGTGCGACGAAACCCGCATCGATTTTCGTCTGCGCACCCGTTATGTGGACAAGAAGGCTCATAGCCTGGATGAGGCGCTGGCGATGGTCGAAGAGGCCAGGCAGAGCGGCACCGCCGTTTCCGTCGGCCTGCTCGGCAACGCCGCCGACGTCTTCGCCGAGCTGGTGGCTCGTGGCATCACGCCGGACGTGGTGACCGACCAGACCTCTGCCCACGACCCGATCCACGGTTACCTGCCCCAGGGCTGGAGCGTGGCAAAGTGGCGCGAGCTGCAACAGAGCGCCCCGCAGGAGGTAAATCTGGCCGCCCGTCGCTCCATGGCCCGTCAGGTGGAAGCCATGCTGACCCTGCAATCCCGTGGCGCGGCGACTCTGGATTACGGCAACAACATCCGCCAGATGGCGTTGGAGGAGGGAGTGGCGAACGCCTTCGACTTCCCCGGCTTCGTCCCCGCCTACATTCGTCCGCTGTTCTGCGAGGGGATTGGTCCGTTCCGCTGGGTTGCGCTCTCCGGCGATCCGGAAGATATCTACAAGACCGATCAGAAGGTGAAAGAGCTGATCCCCGATGATCCTCACCTGCACAACTGGCTCGACATGGCCCGCGAGCGCATCGCGTTTCAGGGGCTGCCGGCGCGGATCTGCTGGGTCGGGGTCAAGGATCGGGTACGGCTCGGTCTGGCCTTCAACGAGATGGTGAAAAACGGCGAGCTGAAAGCGCCCATCGTCATTGGCCGCGACCATCTGGATTCCGGCTCGGTGGCGAGCCCGAACCGCGAGACCGAGTCGATGATGGATGGCTCCGATGCCGTCTCCGACTGGCCGCTGCTCAACGCCCTGCTCAACACCGCTGGCGGCGCGACCTGGGTGTCGCTGCACCACGGCGGCGGGGTCGGCATGGGCTTCTCCCAGCACTCCGGTGTGGTGATCGTCTGTGACGGTAGCGATGATGCGGCCCGTCGCGTCGGTCGGGTGCTGCGCAACGATCCGGCCACCGGGGTGATGCGTCACGCCGATGCGGGCTATGAGATTGCCATCAACTGTGCCGTTGATGAGAAACTGGATCTGCCGATGATTGACGGCGCCAACGGTGTCAAAGGAAAGGTGTAACACCATGTTTGAATTGACTATTACTCCGGGCGAGCTGGATCTTGCCACCCTGCGCCGCGTCAGCCGCGAACCGGTACATGTTTCACTGGATCCGGCCGCGCTGCCGGGGATCCACGCCTCCGCTGCCGTGGTTACCAAGGTGATCGAGCAGAACCGGGTGGTGTATGGCATCAACACCGGTTTTGGCCTGCTGGCCAACACCCGCATTCCGGTGGAGCAGCTGGACGAGTTGCAGCGCTCCATCGTGCTTTCCCACGCGGCAGGGATTGGAGAGTACATGGATGACGCTACCGTGCGGCTGATGATGGTGCTCAAGCTCAACTCGCTGGCGCGGGGCTTCTCCGGCATCCGGCTGACGGTGCTTGAGGCCTTGATGACCCTCATCAACGCTGAAGTCTATCCGGTGGTGCCGAAGAAGGGATCCGTCGGTGCCTCCGGCGATCTGGCGCCGCTGGCTCATATGAGCTGCCTGCTGATCGGTGAAGGCAAGGCCCGCCACAAGGGCGAGCTGATCGACGCCGCCATGGCGCTGAAAATTGCCGGGCTCGAGCCCATCGCACTGGCGCCCAAAGAAGGATTGGCGCTGCTCAACGGCACCCAGGCCAGCACAGCCTTTGCGCTGGAAGGGCTGTTCCACGCCGAGGATCTCTACGCCGGAGCCATCACCATAGGCGCCATGAGTGTGGAGGCCGCCCTTGGCAGCCGCCGGCCGTTCGATGCCCGCATCCACGAAGTGCGCGGTCAGCGTGGCCAGATCGATGCGGCCGCCTGCTATCGCCACCTGCTGGTGGATGGCAGCGAGATCGGCATGTCCCATCACAACTGCGAGAAGGTGCAGGATCCCTACTCATTGCGCTGCCAGCCGCAGGTGATGGGAGCCTGCCTGACCCAGATCCGCCAGGCCGCCGAGGTGCTGGTGTGTGAGGCCAACGCGGTCTCCGACAACCCGCTGGTGTTTGCCGATGACGAGGAGATCCTCTCCGGCGGCAACTTCCACGCCGAGCCGGTGGCCTTCGCCGCCGATAATCTGGCGCTGGCCATCGCCGAGATAGGTTCCCTCTCCGAGCGACGAATGGCGCTGCTGATCGACTCGCGCATGTCCGGTCTGCCGGCGTTTCTGGTCAACAACGGCGGGGTCAACTCCGGCTTTATGATCGCTCAGGTCACCTCGGCGGCGCTGGCCTCCGAGAACAAGACTCTGGCTCATCCCGCTTCGGTGGACAGCCTGCCGACTTCGGCCAATCAGGAGGATCACGTCTCCATGGCGACCTTCGCTGGCCGCCGGCTTGCCGATATGGCTGAGAACACCCGTGGCATTCTGGCGGTCGAACTGCTGGCTGCGGCACAGGGGCTCGATTTTCGCGCGCCGCTGCGCAGTACCGAGCTGATCGAGCTGGCCAAGGGACGACTGCGGGCAGAGGTGAGCTTCTACGACAAGGACAGGTACTTCGCGCCGGACATCGAAGCGGCCGCCGCCCTGCTGGGCCGTGCCAGCTACAACGACCTGATCCCGGCCGGGGTGCTGCCCAGCCTGTAAGCCTTGATCACCCTTCTCCCCTGGCGGGAGAAGGGTTGGGGATGAGGGGGAAGCCGCTTCACAGGCGCCGGTGACAGCCGGGAGCAGATAACAAAAGACCGCCCAATCGGGCGGTCTTTGCGTTTCTGACGTTGGTTGAACGCGGTTATTCGTGTTCGAACATCAGGAACAGATAGACCACGAACAACACCAGATGGGTCGCTCCATGGAGCACATTGGTGCGGCCGCTGCTGAAGGTCACTTTACAGACCATCAGGGTCGTGACCAGCAGCACCATATCGGCGGGGGAGAGGCCGAGGCGTACCTCCTGATCCAGCATGGAGCCGATAAAGAGCACGGCAGGCACGGTGAGAGCGATGGTGGCCAGCACAGAGCCGAAGTAGAGGTTCATTGCTCGCTGCAGCTGGTTGTTGAAGGCGGCCTTGATGGCACCGACTGCTTCGGGGGCCAGCACGATGCAGGCCACGATAAAGCCGCCCAGTGCGGCGGGTGCTTCCATCACATGCACCCCGTAGTTGATGGGGATGGCCAGGGTCTTGGCCAGCAGGATTACCACCAGCAGGTAGGCGAGCAGCAGGATGGTGTGATAGACGTTGCTCTGCAGCGGGCCGTGGTGCTCCTCGTAATCCTCGTGATCGCTGTCGACGAAGAAGTGGCTGTGGCTGCGGGTCTGGATCAGCAGAAAGACCCCGTAGAGCAGGATCGAGATGATGATCAGCATCCACGACATGGCGCGCGACATACTGCCGATTGCACCACCCTCGGTGAAGTTGGGCAGCACCAGACAGAGCAGGGCCAGCGGGATGATGGCCACCAGATAGGATTTGACCCCGTCCAGATTGAAGCTCTGGGTGTGGTAGCGCCAGCCGCCAAACAGCAGGGTGAAGCCCACCAGACCGGTACTCACCAGCATCACTACCGCAAACATGGTATCGCGGGCCATGGTGGGGTTGGGCTCGCCGGTCAGCATCACCGAGGAGATCATCACCACCTCCAGCGAGATGACCGAGAGGGTGAGGATCAGGGTGCCGAAGGGCTCGCCCAGCTTGATGGCGAGGGCATCGGAGTGGCGCACCACCGAGAAGATGGCCCAGGTGACGATGGCCAGTAGTGCCGCCGAAACCGGAAGATAGATCCCGAGCGGAGTTGTCTCTGTCAGCAGGTCACTGCCCAGGGTCTTGAAAAAGAGCAGGGTCAGCAGGCCAACGGGCAGGGCAATCTCTTGCCGGATAACTGTCTTCATAGGCAATGGTTCTCTATTGGGGGTCTTGACGACCGGATGACATAAACAGGCTGCACGGTTATCGGTTGCGCAATAACCGGCTCCTTATGATAAAGGTTGTTATCCCCGTCAGGGCAGATCATTTTGTTGCTGAATGTAAATAAGGGGTGGCAGGAGACGGTTTGATTTCACCATGGAGCCGGGTCAGGGCCTGCAGGAGGCTTTATCCGCCTGATGGCCGGGCTGGGTTACGGCGCTACCGCCAGCATCAACCTGATGATGTCGAGCCGCTGGCCAAACCTTTTCGCGGCCAGATCCTGCCATATCTGCGTTAGCTGGCCTGCTGGTGTTGCAGCTGCCACTCCCGTTGCCAATGGGTCAGTATCTTCAGCGGCATGGGTTTGCCGAAGAAGTAGCCCTGGATCAGATAGACGCCGTGCTGGCTCAGATAGTCGACCTGCAACTGGCTCTCGACCCCTTCGGCGATCATCTCCATGCCCGATTCCCGACCGAAGACGATGATGGCATCCAGTACGCTGCGCTTGAGGTCGTTGGTGCCTATGGTATCGACGAACATCTTGTCGATCTTGATCTGGCGGATCCCCAGGCTCTGCAGGTAGGCAAAGCCGCCGTAGCCGGTACCGAAATCATCCAGCTTGAAGTGATACCCCATCTGTTGCAGCAGGGTGATCTCCTCGGTGGCCGCCTTGATGTCGAGGATCGGCTTGCGCTCCGTCAGCTCGAAGGTGAGCCGGGTGGGTGAGGGGTTTTGGCTGTGAGCGAGCAAGGAGCGCAGCAGGGGTTGCTCGATATGGGCCGCCACCAGATTGACGCTGACCCACTGCTCCGGTGCCAGCTGCGGCAGGTCGGTGATCACCTGCTCCAGCAACTGTTCGGTCATCGGCAGGATCAGCCCCTGCTCCTCTGCATATTCGATAAAGGTGCCCGGGGGGATCAGCTCGTTTCCCCGCTGCCAGCGCAGCAGCGCCTCGAATCCCACCACTTGGTGGGTACGGGCATCCACTATCGGCTGGTAGAGGGGAATAAATTCCTTGCGTATCAATCCTGTTTGCAGCAGTCCTTTGAGGGAGCGCCGATAGCTGCGTAGCAGCCAGTATGTGACGCTTAACAGGGCGCCGAGCGCGATACCGAACCAGAGACCGTAGTGATTGAGTTGGTCATGGGCATATTGCTCCAGCGCTTTTCCCGCCCAGACCGTCTGTTTGGTGAGTTCATTGGGATCGAAGAAACTGAGGCTGATATTGCTCTCTTCCTGTTTGATCTCCTTGTCGCCACGGGGAAAGTGGACTGTGCTTGCATCGGTATCCTGTCGGCTGAACTCCAGATAGAAGCAGTGGCTGCAGGGGTGTTGCAGCAGGTCGTGGCTCCAGCTGTTATCCAGCACCCAGTAGGCAAGGTTGTCACCGGATCGGTAAAAGGCCACCAGCTCCTGCTCGGTATTGTATTTGGCCACGGTGGCGGTGATCCCCAACTTGCCAAACTTCTGCCCGCTGTTCTGGAGCTCTTTGATCAGCGGGATCTCCACCCCCAGGCTGGAGCAGCTGTTGCCGGAGGCGAGCTCCAACCCTTGCAGGCGGATATGAGCGCTGTAGAAGCGCGGATCGCGCAGCAGCTCCATGTCTTTGGCGCCGCAGTTGAACTCAAATTGTGCCAGTTGTTTGTTGATGGCAGCATCCAGCTCCCGGTGGCGTACGGCCATGGCTCCCTTGAGCTCGGCAACCTTCTCTTCCAGCAGATGAAAGGCCATCGGCTTGGCAAACCACAGGCCGAGAAACTGGCTGCCCACGACAGGCAGGATGAACAGCAACAGAGCGATCCAGACGGGTGATTTACGCAAAGGAAGTACCTGCCAGTTTCATGAGACACAAATGGACTTAGCCATCATAGAGCATTAGTGCAATCAATTTGAGTCCGAGTTGTCACACTTGTTGATTGATTTTTTAACTGCATGATTTTAAATGTGTTTATTATTAACTTTGGCTAGATTCAATCGCTGACCTGTCATAAATGACAATTGCTCAGCTTATCCGAACTGCATTAGAGTAGCCCTGCGGTTTGACTCACCGTGTGTTCAATACTCCTGTATCTGTTTTTTGTCAGTAGCACAGAGTGTTAGTTTTGATATGAGTGTTCCTTTTGGTCCCCTTTGAGGGACCATTTTTCTGTCTGTCATCCCGCCCTTTCCCGCATTTGTAGCCCGTCATCCTTGGTATTCTCCCTCTGCTTTGAGTTATGCTTGCCCGCTTAAATTGCAGAAGCGGGATCTTCATCCATAGCTGTGGCCCGATCGCCGCTGCTACCATGAGGCGACATGGATGATGCTGGGCATACGGAAAGGCGCATGAAACTCACTACACAGCTTGTCTCATTTATCACCCTTTGCGTGATTGCAGCCATGGCGACCGTGCTGATTGGCGGGGTGTTCAGCTTTCGCGAGCTGGGCATGGAGCTGCAGCAAAAGAAGGTCGATGCGCTGGTCGAAGTGATCGACAAGCAGCTCGATGTTGCTCACGACATGGAGGATATGAGCCACTGGCTGCCCACCCTGCTGCGGGCTGCCCATGTGGTAGAGCTGGAGGTGCGCCAGAATAACCAGCGGGTCTACTGGTTCCGCGATGTGCGCAATCCGGTCGACGAACAGCTGCTGGTGCCATACAGCCACCCGCTGCCCCATCAGGCCGGCATGCAGGCCAACTTCAAACTGGAGCGCCCCTTCAAGGAGGCGGAATACTCCATCAAGGCAATGTCCGGCATCTCGCTGGGCATCTTTATCGTGGTGTTCGGTCTCTGGTACTCCATCCGCTGGCTGCGCCAGCAGTTGCGCGGGGCCGAGCTGCTGGGCATTCGCGCCCAGCTGATCCTCGATGACAAGCTCTCCAAACTGAGTCATGACCCCGCCGAAGAGTGGCCGGTGGCCGCCAGTCAGGCCCTCGACCATTTGCTCGCCGAGCTGGCGGATGCCCGCAAGGAGCGCAGCCGCTTCGACAACTTCATTCGCAGCAACGCCTTCGTCGACAAGATGACCGGCATCGGCAACAGGCTGTTTTTCGACAACCGGCTGGAGAGCGCCATCATGGAGGCAAGCGTGATGAGCGGCGGCGTGCTGCTGATCGATCTCGCCTGTCTGGAGGAGCTGGAGGCCGATCAGTTCGAGCTGCTGGGGCATGATTTGATGATGGAGGCGAGCGCCACCATAGGTGCCTTCGTGCGCAAACACAACGGTGCCCTGCAGGCCCGCTATGCCGGTCAGGTTTTTGCGGTGTTGCTGCCCAATATGTCCGAGAGCGAGATGGTGGATAGCGCCAGCCAGCTGCTCAAGAGCCTGCAACGGCTGCATTGGCCGCAGGAGGTCAATCCGGAGACTGCGGTCTATCTCGGCGCCGTCTGTTATCAGGCAGAAGACAGCCTGCTCAAGGTGCAGGAGGAGGCGGAGCTGGCCCTCAAGAGTGCCCGGCTGCAAGGCCACAACGGCTGGTTCCTCTACGAGAAGCAGTTGGATGAGGAGCAGAGCAGCAAGGGCACAGTACGCTGGCGCACCCTGATCAGCCGCCGTCTCGAAGAGCACGGCATCGAATTTTATACCCAGCCGATCCAGCAGGATCGGGGGCAGGTGGTGTTGCAGCAGGAGTTGCTCACCTATCTGCACGACGAGCAGGGACGGGCTTTGCAGGCGGGGATCTTCATGCCGATGGCGGAGAAGGTGGGCTTGTTGCTGCAACTGGATCGGCTGGTGGCGGAGCAGACCCTCGCTCTGCTGCGTCAGCGCTCCGAGCAGAGCTGCCCCATCAGCCTGACCCTCAGTGCCCAGAGCCTGCTCAACCGCGAGTTCCAGCGCTGGCTCTTCTTCGCTCTGTTCCAGCTGCCGCGCAGCACCAACGAGCGGCTGATTTTGCAACTCTCGGAATCCCAGGTGACCCGCCACTTCGAGGCGCTAAAGCGGCCGCTGCGCTCCTTGCGGATGCTGGGTTGCCAGCTGGCCATCGATCATGCCGGTCAGGATGTGGTGAGCACCCAGTACATCAAGGAGTTCGAGATCAACTTCCTCAAGCTACACCCCAGCCTGGTACGGGAAATCCATGCCCGTCAGGTCAACCAGATGGCGGTACGCAGTCTGGTTGGGGGTTGTGCCAATACCCGCACCCGGGTGCTGGCAGTGGGGGTGGAGAGTGGCGATGAGTGGAAGATGCTGCGCCACCTCGGGGTGCATGCCGGGCAGGGGCCCTGGTTTGCCGAGCCCCAGCGTCTGGTGCTGGAACCGGCTGGTGATTGAGATAAACAACAGAGGGTCGCCTTGGGGCGACCCTCTGTTGTTTGCGGTTGCCGTAAGTCAGGGATCACAGTCGCCCCTGCTCCCGCAGCCCGGCGAGCCCTTGCATGCCGCCGGTGTGGATAAAGACGATTTTGCTGCCGGGGGCGATACGGCCTGCCGCCAGCTCGCGAAACAGTCCCCACATTGCCTTGCCGCTATAGATAGGCTCAAGGGGCAGATCGGTCGTGGCGCTGAAATCCTGTACCCACTGCCAGAGGGCCGGGCTGAATTTGGCATAGCCACCATCGTGGTGATCGAGCGCGATGCGCCAGCCGGGGATATTGGCAGCCGCAGGATGGAGGCGACACACCTCGTCAGCGATAAAGCTGCCTCCTTTCAGTACCGCAATGGCGAGGATCTGCTCCCGATCCCGTTTGCCGGTGAGCAGGCCCGCCAGAGTGCCGCCGCTGGCGCAGGGCAGTACCCAGAGATCCGGCGAGAAGGGCACTTCGCCGACCAGTTCCGCCACGCCGGGGATGGCCAGCGGGCTGCTACCCCCTTCCGGCACGATCAGGGTATCGGGGGCATCGAATTGGGCCAGCCAGTCGGGATCCTGCCGTCGCCGGTAACTCTGGCGGTCGACAAAAACGAGATCCATGCCCCAGCGCCGGGCATCCTGCAGGGTAGAGTTACTGACGGCGTCATATTCGCCCCGTATGATACCGGTAGTACGAAGACCAGATTGGCACCCCGCTGCCGCCAGCGCGTGGATATGATTGGAGTAGGCGCCGCCAAACGAGAGCAGATGCCGTTTGCCGTGCTCTTTGGCATGCAGCAGGTGGTATTTGAGCTTGCGCCACTTGTTGCCGGAGATGGCCGGATGGATCAGATCATCCCGCTTGCACCACAGCTCGACGCCATAGCAGGTCAGCAACGGATGGTGGAGGCGTTGCAGGGGGGAAGGGAGGATGGCTTGACCCTCTGGCTCGGCGGAAAGGATGGCTTGCAATGGTGAGTCCGTCTTTTAATCTGGAGGCTAATCTGCTGTTTATGTTAATATTTCATACATTTAATCACTATTGATGGGCGGGCTTACATGAAACAACTGTTCAGACGGTCGACGCCAAGCCGCCAGGTCGGGCTCTTGCTGGCCAATGACAGGATCATGCTGGCTGCGGTGGGCAATCCCCCCGTCTTCGCGACGCGCACCATCAACGGCCCACAGGAGTGGGCAGTGGCCATGAACGAGCTGTTCAGCCGTCATGGGCTGGCCAAGTCTACGGTGCGGGTGGCCCTCGCCGCCAGCCTTTATCAACAGATCCAGATAGACAAGCCTGCCGTGCCTGACGCCGAGATGGCGGGGGCGCTCCCCTGGGCTATCAAGGATTATGTCAGCGAACCCGTGCTGCAACTGGCGATGGATTATGTGGACTTGCCCACCCCGCCTGCCGGTCGTCCGCGCATCAATGTGATCTGCCTGCCCAAGAGCCGGGTGCAACAGCTGGCCGATGCCATCAACGGCATCGCCACCCTGCAATCCATCATCAGCGACGAATTGGCGCTCACCTCTCTCTATGACGCTGACGAGACGGTGCGCATGCTGCTGTGGCAGCCCAAGGGGCAGGATCTGCAACTGCTGGTCTTCCATCAGGGCGGGCTCTGCTTCTCCCGCCAGCTGCGCGGTTTCACCAGCCTGACTGGCGAACATGAGCCGGACAGTATGCTGCTCGATTCACTGGCGCTGGAGATCCAGCGCTCCCTCGACTATCTGGCGGGCCAGCTGAAATTGCCCGAGCTGGGGCAGATGCAGTTTGCCGTCGCCTCGCCCTTTATCGGTACCCTGGTGCGCCACATGGAGCAGACCTTCGGTTTTGCCGTCTCCGCCATGGCCAACAAGGCGATCCTGGCCGGCGTCGAATACCTCTCGGCCTACGCAGCCGCCATCGGGGAGGATGCGTGATGAAACGTCAGATAAACCTCTATGGCGCCGAGTTTCGCCCCAAGTGGCAGTGGGCCAGCCTCAATCAGATGGCGCTGGTATGGGGCTTTGCGCTGCTGCTGATCCTGTTGACGGGTGTCGGTTACAGCTGGCAGCAGCAGCAGGTCAGCCGGGCGCTGGCGCAGCGCTCTGCCGAGCTGGAACTCAAGCGCAGCGAGGCGCAGCGGCTCGATGCCGAGCTGGCGCGCCATCAGGCAGATCCTCGGCTGCAACAGCAACTGGTCAACAAGCAGGATGAGCTGACGGCCAAGCAGGGGCTGATGCGCCAATTGGGCAGTCTGACCCTGCAAAAATCCCAGGGCTATGCCAGCGTGATGGCGGATCTCTCCCGCATTCGCAACAGCAACCTCTCGTTGCAGCGCATCGAGATCAACGAAGGGCGGATCAACCTCTCCGGCTTTGCCGGACGCAGTCAGGATGTGCCGGCCTGGGTCAACCGCTTCAAGCAGACCCCGAGTCTGGTGGGCAAGGAGTTTGGTGAACTGACCCTCGGCCGTGACAAGGAGGGGCGTCTGACCTTCCAGTTGAGCGGCATTGCGCGGGAGAAACCCTGATGAACCTGAAAGCACAATGGCAGGCATGGGGCCAGCGTATCGCCGTGTTGAGCCAGCGGGAGCGGGTGTTGATCCTGCTGACTGGTTTGGTGCTGCTGGGCGCGGCCGGACTCTACGGCTGGCTCGATGGTGCCGATACCCGCCTGCAGCAGGATCGCATGGCCCTGAACGCCGCCGAGCGCGACCTCGAGATCATGGAGCTGGAAAACCTCGGCAAACAGGCCCGGCTCAAGCGGGATCCCAATCAGGGGGTTCGCGACCAGCTGGCACAGGTCGAGGCGGATCTGGCCCGGATCGACGATGAGCTCAAGGCCCAGACCGTCGATCTGATCCCGGCGCACGAGATGCCGCTGGTGCTGGAGGCGCTGCTCTCCCGCTCCGCCAACCTTCACATGCTGGCCCTCAGTTCGCTGGAGCCGACCCCGCTGATGGCGGGAGAGCAGAAGGTCAATCTCTACAAGCATGGTATCCGGCTTCAGCTTGAAGGCGGCTATTTCGATGTGTATCAATATCTTAAAGCGCTGGAAGCCTTGCCGCGTCACTTCTACTGGAAGCAGTTCGACTATCAGGTCAAAGCCTATCCCGGCGCGGTGGTGGAGATGGAGATCTACACCCTGAGTACCAGCAAGGAGTTTATCCGTGGCTAGAGTGTTTGCGTTGTGCTGTTGCCTGTTCAGCTTGCTGGTACAGGCGGAGCAGGTCGAAGTATTGCAGGATCCCACCGCGCCACTGGCGGATGTGGCGGTTGGTGCCCGTGCAACTGGCGAGAGCAGTGCCGGTTTGCCGAAGCTGCAGAGTGTCGTGCTGGGCAATGGCCCGGCACTGGCGGTACTCAATGGCAAGAGTTATCGGGTCGGACAACAGGTGGACGGCTATACGCTGGTGGCCATCAATGCCGATGCCGTGGTGCTGGAAAAGGCGGGAAAACGCCATGCGGTAACACTGTTTGCCAGCAAGATCCGGGTTTGAGTCGTGCTTGCCTCTCGAGAGGTGAATCGGCTTTATCGAGTTTAATTGCAAGTCAGGGTGCCCTAATTACATGAAAAAACACCGTCTCTGTCTGATCTCCGTGGCCATGATGGCTACAGGCTGTACCACGTATCAGCACCCCGAGCCGACCCAGGCGAAGGATGCTCTCAAACAGGCCATGAACGAACAGCAGAAACAGGCTGCCCCTCTGACCGCGTTGCCCAAATCGGTGCAAAGTGAATTGCTGCAGTTGAACCGGCCGCAGATGCCGGTCGGCATGCCGGAGAAGCGGCTGCGTATCGCGGCTCACGACGTGGAGGCGGTAGAGTTTTTCGGTTCCCTGTTCAAGGGCTCCCGCTACAGCGTGGCGGTTCACCCCGGGGTGGCCGGGCTGGTCTCCGTCGAGCTCAAGGATGTGACTCTGCCAGAGGTGCTGGCTGTGGTGGGCGACATGTACGGCTTCGACGTGCAGCGCAAGGGCAATGTCTTCCATATCTATCCGGCGGGTCTGCGTACCGAAACCATCCCGGTCAACTACCTGATGATGTCCCGTCGTGGTCTCTCCCGCACCTCGGTCAGCACCGGCGGGGTGACGGCCAATGACAGCAATAACAGCAGCGACAGCAGTTTTGACAGTGCATCGAACAACAACAGCGGCAGCAACAGCTCAACCAGCAACAACTCGAGCGGTGACAACAACAACGGCACCCGTATCGAAACCGACACCAACAGCGACTACTGGACTGATCTGCGCGACTCCCTGCAGACCCTGATTGGCACGGGTGACGGTCGCGCCGTGATCACCAGCCCGCAGGCGGGTCTGGTCACCATTCGCGCCTACCCGAAAGAGCTCAAGGCGGTGCGTGAATTCCTGACTCAGTCCGAGAGTCACCTCAAGCGGCAGGTGGTGCTGGAGGCGCGGATCATCGAAGTTGCCCTCAACGAAGGGTATGAACAGGGGGTCGACTGGAGCGGTCTCTCCGCCAGTTGGGATGGCAACAAGGGGATTACCGGTGGCCAGTCGCTTGCCAATACTCAGCTGCCCAGCACCCCCAACCAGATCTTCAGTGCGCTGGGCGGCGGCGCCGGTTTCAAGATCTCTGATGGCAACTTCAATGTGGCGGTCAACCTGCTCAAGACCCAGGGCGATGTGAATACCCTCTCCAGTCCCCGTGTCACCGCAACCAACAACCAGAAAGCGGTGATCAAGGTGGGGACGGACGAGTATTACGTCACCAATGCGTCCACCACCATTACCACTACCTCGACGGGCACAGACAAGACACCTAACGTGGAGCTGACCCCCTTCTTCTCCGGTATCGCACTGGACGTAACGCCGCAGATCGATGAAGAGGGCAAGGTGCTGCTGCATATCCATCCTTCGGTTATCGATACCGAAGAGCAAAACAAGGTGATCGACATGGGTACCTCGGGTGGCAAGTTGCAACTGCCGCTCGCCAAGAGCTCGATCCGCGAATCCGATACCGTGGTGCAGGCCAATAACGGTGACATCATCGTTATCGGCGGTCTGATGAAGACCGACAAGCAGGAGATCGTCAGCAAGGTGCCGCTGCTGGGGGATATTCCCTGGGTGGGCGAAGCCTTTACCAACCGCCGCGAGAGCACCAAGAAGGTGGAGCTGGTGATCATGCTCAAACCGACCGTGGTGGAGAAAGATACCTGGCAAAATGAGCTGCAACGATCCTCCGAGCTGCTCGACAAGTGGTATCCGGCCAAGGGCTGACCCATGACGCCAGATGCGGTCACCCTTATCCCGAACGGCCTGTGCTGCCTTGCCAGCACAGGCTGCTTGCTCGCCGTGGCAGGTGAGGTCTCATGTACCTGACCCACTTCGGCCTGCAGGAGGCACCGTTCAGCCTCACTCCCAATACCGGCTTCTACTACGGCCTGCCGCCTCACGAAGAGGCGCTGCAGGTGCTCAACTGGGCGCTGGCGCAGGGGGAGGGCTTTATCAAGGTGACCGGCGAGGTGGGTACCGGCAAAACTCTGCTCTGCCGCAAGTTGCTCAGCGAGCTGGGTTCGGAAGCGCGCCCGGTGCGGCTTGCCTGGTTGCCTAATCCCCACCTTACTCCGGCCGAGCTGCGCATCGCGCTGGCGCTGGAGCTGGGGTTGGCGGTACGGGATCAGAGCGAACTGGATCTGACCGATCGTATCCATCGTCACCTGATCAGCCTGCACCAGCAGGGCAGTCGGGTGGTGGTGCTGATCGACGAGGCGCAAGCGCTGCCGGACGAGACGCTGGAGGCGATCCGCCTGTTCGGCAATCTCGAGACCGAATCGAGCAAGCTGCTGCAGATCGTGCTGTTCGGCCAGCCGGAGCTGGATGCCAGACTGGCCAAGCCGCATCTGCGCCAACTGCGCCAGCGGATTGGCTTCTCCTACTGCCTGCGGCCGCTGCGTTTTGACGAGACCCGCGCCTATCTGGAGCACAGATTGCAGGTCTCCGGTTACCGCGGGGCACCGCTGTTTGCAGGTCGCGCCATGCGTCTGTTGTGGCGCGCATCGCGAGGGATCCCGAGACTGATCAATATCCTGGCGCAGAAGTGCCTGATGCTGGCCTATGGTCAGGGTGTGCGCCAGATCGATAGCCGTCTGGTGCGGCTCGCCATTCGCGATACCGACGATGCCAGCCGCTTTGCGCCACGGCGCTGGTGGCCCCTGTTACTGTTGCTGGGGTGCGCCCTGGCTTATGGAGTCTGGCCATGAGCGTTATCAACCAGATGCTGAAAGATCTGGACCGGCGCCAGCAAGGATCCGAAGGTGCTGCCGTCTATATTGCCCCTGCGCGCCAGCAGGGATGGTGGATGTTGCTGTTGACCCTGATCTGCGGTCTGGCACTGGGGATCCTTGGTTGGCGAACCTGGATCTACTGGCAGCAGACCCAACCCGTTACGGCTGCCAGCGAAGTGATCGCCCCCGATGCGGTGACTCCCGATGTTGTGGCAAGGGCCGCCGCGCCAGTCAGCCCGCCCGAGCCGGTCGAGGTGGCGGCCGCGCTGCCGTTGCCAAGTCAGGATGAGGTGAATGATGAGGCAGGCGAGAGTGACTCGGATGGCATGGCCGACGGTGCGCCCTTTGATGCCTCCAGCGAGGTTGACGAGATGGAGCCGACCGATGAAGAGCTGCAGCCCGAGCTTTACGCCGAACTGGCGGCAGAGCAGCAGGCAGTCGCCAGCGCGCCGCGCAAACCGAGCGTATTGAAGATCGAGACGGTGGAGCTGTCGGCCAAGGAGCTGGCGGCACTGGCGGAGCGCAAGGCGACTACCGCCATGGCCAAGGGAAGCCTGCGGGATGCGCAGGACAACTACTATCAGGTGCTGGCCCACGATCCCTACAATCAGGGGGCGCGCGAGCAGCTGGCGGGGCTGCTCTACGGCGAGGGCCGTCTGACCGAGGCGCGTCAGCTGCTGGAAGAGGGGATCCGGCTCGATCCCCAACAGGCCGATTTTCGTCTGCTGCTGGCCCGTCTTGCCATCAGCGAGGGGCAGCAGCAGCAGGCGCTTGGCTGGCTGTCCGGTTATCAACCGGATCTCGCCAGCAACATGGACTACTACGCCACCTGGGCCGGGCTGACTCAGGAGCTGGGCCAGAATGCCGATGCGGCGGCGCTCTATGTGAAGCTGCTGCGTCAGCAGCCGGATCAGGGCCGTTGGTGGCTTGGCCTCGGTGTGGCCGAGGATGGTCAGGGCCACAGCCAGCGGGCGCTCGATGCCTATCGCAACGCCTTGCTGCACGGCAACCTCGGCGAGGCGTCGACCAACTGGCTGGAACAACGAATTGGTCAACTAACCCCTTGATAAACAGCAGGTTCGATTAGCTAAGCCTAATCGGATGCGGCAACGGGTGTGAAGTAACAGAGATCGGAGCAAACATGGCACAACCCAGACTGAAAATGCGCCTCGGCGACCTGCTGGTACAAGAGCAGATCATCTCTGATGATCAGCTGCAGCTTGCCCTGCAGCAGCAGCGTCAGACCGGCCGCAAGCTGGGCACCACTCTCATCGACCTCGGCTTTATCAGCGAGGTGCAGCTGTTGCAGTTCCTCGCCCGCCAGCTGGATGTGCCCTTCTTCGATCTCAACAACCTCACCATCGACGCCGCCGCGGTGCCGCTGCTGCCCGAAGTGCAGGCGCGCCGTTATCGGGCGCTGGCGGTCAACCTTACCGACGACAAGGTGACGGTGGCCATGTCGGATCCGGCTGATCTGAGCGCACTGGATGCCGTCGCCGCCCTGCTCAGCCCGCGCATCATGGTGCTGGCGGTGGCGCGGGAAGGGCAGCTGCTGGAGTATTTCGACCGCCTCTATCGCCGTACCCGCGAGATTGAGAGTTTCGCCGAACAGCTGCAGGAGGAGTATCAGGACTCCGGCTTCGAGCTGGGTTCCAGCAATCTGGGGGCTAACGACGAGGGGGAGGCAACGGTGGCCAAGCTGCTGCGTTCCCTGTTCGAGGATGCGGTGCAGGTGGGGGCCTCGGATATCCACATCGAGCCGGACGAGAAGGTGCTGCGTATTCGCCAGCGGATCGACGGCATCCTCCACGAGAACATCCTCAACGAGGTGCGCATCGCCCAGGCGCTGGTGCTGCGCCTCAAGTTGGTGGCGGGGCTCGATATCTCCGAGAAGCGCTTGCCGCAGGATGGCCGTTTCAATATGAAGGTGCGCGGTCGCGATGTGGATGTGCGGATGTCCACCATGCCGGTGCAGTATGGTGAGTCTGTGGTGATGCGTCTGCTGGATCAATCCTCTGGCATCCTGTCGCTGACCGAGACCGGCATGCCGCCTGAGATCCTGACCCGTTTCCGTCGCCAGCTCAAACGGCCACACGGGATGATCCTGGTGACCGGCCCGACCGGTAGCGGCAAGACCACCACCCTCTATGGTGCCCTCTCCGAGCTCAACCAGTCCAGCAACAAGATCATAACGGTAGAAGACCCGGTGGAATACCGTCTCTCCCGCGTCAATCAGGTGCAGGTCAACCCCAAGATCGGCCTCACCTTCTCCAACGTGTTGCGCTCCACCCTGCGTCAGGATCCGGACATCCTGCTGGTGGGGGAGATGCGGGACAACGAGACGGTGGAGATCGGCTTGCGTGGCGCCATCACCGGTCACCTGGTGCTGACCACCCTGCACACCAACGATGCGGTGACCAGTGCCTTGCGCCTTATCGACATGGGGGCGCCCGGCTATCTGGTGGCGAGTGCCCTGCGGGCGGTGGTCGCCCAGCGGCTGGTGCGGCGGGTATGTGAGCACTGCGTCGAGGAGAAGGCACCCGACGAAGGGCAGGCCACCTGGCTCACCGTACTCTCCGGCGAGGCGCCTGGCCAACACACCTATCACAAGGGCCGGGGTTGCCAGAGCTGCAACTTTACCGGTTATTCCGGCCGGATCGGGGTCTACGAGCTGCTGGAGCTGGATCAGCCGATGATGGATGCCCTGCGCCGCAACGATGCGGAAGGGTTCGCCAAGGCGGCCCGTCAACACGAACACTATCGGCCGCTGGCCCTGACGGCCCTCGATTATGCCCGTCAGGGGATCACCTCGGTGGACGAGGTGCTGCGACTGGCCGAGGATTTGGGGTAAGCGATGGCTAACTTTGCCTACAAGGGGCGTGACAGCCAGGGCAACGCCACCAGTGGCGTGGTCGAAGCGGCCAACGAGATGGCGGCCGCCGAACAGCTGATGCGCCGCGGGGTGATGCCGACCGAGCTCAAACCGGGCAAGGCCAAATCCGCCGCCATCGACTGGTCGCTGTTGCTGGAAGGGGGCGTCAAGCTGGATGAGCTGGTGATCTTCAGCCGCCAGATGTATGCCCTGACTCGGGCCGGGATCCCGATCCTGCGCGCCATTGCCGGGCTGGAGGAGAGCACTCACAGCAAGCCGCTCAAGCGGGCGCTTCACTCGCTGGGGGAAGATCTTGGCAACGGTCGTCCGCTGTCGAGCTCGATGCAGGCGCACCCCAAGGTATTCAGCAGCCTGTTTGTCGCCATCATCCATGTGGGTGAGAACACAGGTCAGCTGGAAGAGTCCTTTTTGCAGCTCGCCAACTATTTCGAGCTTGAGCTGGAGACCCGCAAGCGGATCAAGACCGCCATGCGCTACCCCAGCTTCGTGATGATCGCCATCGGTATCGCCATGGTGATCCTCAATATCATGGTGATCCCGGTGTTTGCCGGCATGTTTGCCAAATTCGGGGTGGAGTTGCCGCTGGCGACCCGAATTTTGCTCGCAACCTCGCACTTTTTTGTCAACTACTGGTGGCTGCTGCTCGCTATTCTGGCGGGGATGGTGTTCGGTTGGCGCCGCTGGGTTGCCACCACCAAGGGCAAGCTGACCTGGCACCGTTGGCAGCTCAAGTTGCCGATCGTCGGCACCATCATAGAGCGCTCCCTGCTGGCCCGTTTTGCCCGCAGTTTTTCCATGATGCTCAAGGCCGGGGTGCCGCTGAACACGGCGCTGACCCTGGTGGCCGATGCGGTGGATAACGCCTGGATGGCAGGGCGGGTACGGGATATGCGCGCCGGTATCGAGCGGGGCGAGAGCCTGCTGCGCACCGCCAGCAGCAGCGGCCTGTTCACCCCGCTGGTGATGCAGATGATCGCCGTGGGGGAGGAGACAGGTCAGGTCGATGACCTGCTGCACGAAGCGGCCGAGTATTACGAGCGGGAGGTGGATTATGACCTCAAGAGTCTCACCGCTCGGATCGAGCCGATCCTGATCGGGATCGTGGCAGTAATGGTACTGATCCTGGCACTGGGTATCTTCACCCCCATGTGGGACATGATGCGCGCAGTTCGCGGCAAGTAACTCGGCATCTTCACGCTTGAATGGTGGGACATGATGAGAGCCGTAAGAGGCAAGTGATCGGTGGAGTCGAGGGCTGGATGAACAGACAGACGCAGCAGGATGATCGCTGGCTGACCGGATATCGGCGGATCGCCGTGATCATCCTGCTGATGGTTATTGTGGCGACCTTGGTGCGTAGCTATCAGGGCCACCGGGAAGAGGCGCAGCTGCTCACTCTCACCTTGCTGGGGGAGCAATTTGCCGAGCGGGCACAGCGTTTGCACGGCATTTGGCTCGATGAGCGGCGCCCGCAGACACTGCATGTCGCCGGCAAGGGGTGGCAGTTTGATGCCCGAGGGTGGCCCCTGGGGCTGGTGCCGCTGCAATCTCCTTCGGAAAATTGCCGTCAGTTGTGGCTGGCACTGATGGGGGAGACGAAGGGGGGCGTGCCTCCCCTGCAGGTTCTGGCCCGCCCCGATGGCAGTGGTTGCGAGATGGGGTGGGATGGTTATTGGCTGGTTTATCAGTTTTCTGACGGGCGGGTGATGAAAAAGCCTTGAATGAAACTAATCATATGACCCAACTACATGATTTTTTGGGGCCTGCATGAAATAATGCGGTGCATTACGGAGGGAGCATGACAATGAAACCAATGGCACCAACAATGCCGGAAAACGGGATGAGGAGACGGTCTGCCGGCTTTTCCCTCATTGAGCTGGTGATCGTTATCGTGATCCTGGGGATCCTGGCGGTGACTGCGCTGCCGCGCTTTCTCGATGTGACTGACGAAGCGAAAAAGGCCAGCGTGGAAGGGGTCTCTGGCGGTTTTGCTACCGGCGTTTCACTGGTGCGGGCGCAATGGGAGGCGGAAGGTCGCGCCAAACAGGACAGCCTCAACACCGTGCTTTATGACGGTAGTCGCTTCTATCTGACCACTCCGACCGATACCCAGATCACTAACGGCGAGCTGTCGCCCGGCTATCCCATGGATACCGTTGCCAGCGGTAATCCCGATGTGGATCCGGCTAATCTGACCGCCGAACGTTGTCTCAATATTTGGGAGGGGTTACTGCAAAACCCGCCCAAGGCTACGGCCAGCTTCAATGAAGTGCGCGGTAGCGGCAATGACCTGAAATACTATGCCACAGTAAGCAGTAATGGACTGGATTCGGTCTGCCGTTACTATCTGGTCAATAGTTTGAGTAAGGGCAGTGATGGCAAGTATCAGGATCCGCAAGGCAAGACTGATGCATTTATGAGTTTCAGTTACCGTCCGGCGTCCGGTCAGGTGACCACCAATATTAACTGACAGAGGAAAGTGAAATGAAAAAACAGGCGGGTTTTACCCTGATCGAACTGGTTATCGTGATCATCATTCTGGGTATTCTGGCGGTCACCGCTGCACCCAAGTTCCTGAATCTGCAGGATGATGCCAAGAAGTCTGCCGCTCAGGGCGTGCAAGCAGCGGTGAGCAGCTCTGCACAACTGGTTTATAGCAAATCTGCATTGGAAGGCGAAGAGCGCGTCAGTAGTGCTGCGGTGACTGGCTCTGATGGTACATCGATTGATACTGCTTATGGTTATCCAAAGGCGACTGATGCTGGGATCAAAAACGCAGTGACTATCGATGGTTCTTGGACCGGCAAAGTTTCCAGTGCTTCTGGTAACTATGTGTTTTCTACTAGCAGCTCCAAATGTACCGTTAACTACAAGGAAGCAAGCGATACCTCAGCTGCTGTGACTACGCTTAGTGGATGCTAATTGTTGTGACGAGCGAGGCTTCGGCCTCGCTTTCTCTTTTCCCTGATGAGAAATCCCATGCCTGCAACCAAGGGCTTTACCCTGATTGAACTGGTACTGGTGATCCTGTTACTCGGGATTCTAGCCGCCTTTGCCGTGCCCAAATGGCTGGGCAAAGGCGGCTTTGAAACTCAAACCGTGCGTGACGAGCTGCTGACCCGCCTGCGGCTGGTACAGACCGTCAATATGCATGAGCCAGCCAACCGTTGTACCCAGCTGGTGGTTGCCTCTCCCCGTTTTGCCCACCGTACTTATGCGGCGTGTCCCGCCAGCGATGACCTGGATACCAGTAGTGGCTGGACTCCCCAGTTGGAGACCCGTGGTCGACTGGTTACGCCCTCTGTCGATATCTCCATCTCCCTTGATAACAACAACCGCTTCGTGCTGCGCTTCGATCAGATGGGCAGACCGCTAGGCAGCAGCTGTGCAACCGGTTGTACCTTGCTGGTGAGTGATGGTCGCGAAACTAGCCGCATCAAAATTGAGTCAGAGGGATATATCCATGAGATCCCTTAAGCGCGGTTTCACCCTGATTGAGCTGATCGTCGGCATAGTGCTGCTGGCGGTGGCCTTGACCGGCATATTGGGGTTACTCATCAATCAGGCACCGCAGGCGGTGGATCCGGTGCAGCAGGTGCGAGCCGCCCAGCTGGCCCAGCGCCTCTCCGGCGAGATCTTGCAAAAGTCGTTTGATGAACATTCGGATCATAACGGTGGTCGTTATCGTTGTGGCGAGCAGGTGGCAGGGGTGACCATTTCTCCCTGCTCCACCAGTTATGGCCCTGATGGTGAGCCCGCATCCTATGCCTATAACGATGTGGATGATTTCGATACCGCAGGTAGCTGGGTGGATGCCAACACCCTGACTCAGACTGCAGCGGGAGTCGGCGGTGAGGAGTATCGCAACTATCAGGTGAAAATTGCGGTGAGCGGAGCCGATTTCAGCGACGGCACCTTCAAGAGTTGTGCCGCACCCTGCTCTGTGGGCAAGCGCATTGATCTGCAGATCAAGCTACCGGATCAGAGCGTGCTCGATTTCTCCTTTTATCGGGGGAACTACTGATGGATCGCTCCGCTGTTGGGTGTTGCTTACCTGTCCGAATGTCCGCACCTGTAACCACTTCCGGCGTTCGATTACGCCTGGCGGCCAATCGAACCTACCGTAAACCTCGGGGTAATCGTGGCTTTACCCTGGTCGAGCTGGTGATGGTCATCCTGCTGCTCGGGATAATGGCGACCTTTACCAGCCAGTTTATCGGTATCGGTACCCAGATTTATGGCGATGCCAGCAGCCGTGAGCAACTGATGAGCGATGCCCGCTTCGCCATGGAGCGGCTTAACCGCGAACTGCGCGATGCGGTGCCGGGCTCGGAGCGGATCGAGACGACTGGCGGGACATGGGTCGACACCGGTGCCTGTTTGCGGTTCTGGCCCATCAGCACCTCCAGCCGCTATTTGGCGCTTAACCGCGCCATGTCGGGGAGCACGGCCAGCCTTGAGCTGGTGATGGCGACCCCGGCTTCTGCTGCCAATCCGCTGGATGTGGATGCCACCGCCGTTAAAAAAGACGATCAGCTGATTGTATTCCCCGTGCCGGACAAAAATGTCGGTTCGCTTACTGCAGGCTGCGATTATGGCCGTTGTGTAGCCAGGGTTACCGATGTGCTGACGCCCGTATCCGGAGCGCAAACCATCCGCTATACCAGTGCCGAGAGTCTGACAGGCCTCTCTCCAGGCAGCCGGGTCTACTTTGCCAACCAGCAGGTTCGCTACTGTGTGGAAGGAAACACGCTGACCCGTGCCACAGCCCCCATTGGAGCATCCTTACCTGCACAGGGCGTGTTGATGGCGGATTCCCTTCGTATTGGCACCTTCTATCGGGAAACCTCGGCGTTTAACGCCGAAGGGGAGTTTGGCATGCGCTTTGTCTTCGAGCGCAAGGGGGAGTCGGTCACCTTCAACCACAAGATAGAGGTGTTCAATGTGCCCTGATCCACAGGCTTTCGGACGGATGCGAGGCAGTGCCTTGATGATCGCCCTGTTTGTGATTGTGGTGATGGCGCTGCTGGCGGCTGCAATGGGCCGTTTTCTGGTCGATAGCGGCGAGAAAAATACCGTGGAGGTGCGCAGCGTGCGGGCCCTGCTGGCCGCCCAGAGCGGTCTGGAAGTGGCACTCTATCGGTTGTTCCCCAAGCGCACTCTTGCCCAACCGAACCCACCTGCGGTCTGCCTGGCAAGCAGCCCACTGAGCTTTGCCAGCAATCCAGGGCTGACCAACTGTCAGGCTGTGGTTCGTTGCGCCACGGTGCCGGTGACCTATAACGGATCTGTGACCAATGGCTATCGTCTCGAGAGTGTCGGAACCTGTGGCAGCTCGGACCTTAACAGTGCCAACCCTGATTTTGCCGTGAGCCGAACCCTGATGGTCGAAGCTTATGATGGAGGCCAGATATGAGCCAAAAAATGAAGTGTTTTTTGCTATGGCTGCTGCTTTTGGTCTCTCAGTTGGCTCGAGCAGATATTGTTTTACCTGGACAGTTTTTGATTGGTGATAATACAAGTAATGCCCTTCGTCCAACTACCTTGGTTTCGACTCGATTTTCGGCTTACATACCTGTCAACCCTATCCATTTTTATATTAGTCACCCTGTGACCTTATCCGAGCTCCGGCTTGAGAGCGCTACTGGTTTGGATGCAGGAGCTAATTTTGTTATTTGGGACAGCCTAGGAAATGTAGTGCTGAATGAGAGGGCTAATGACTATTCACGGGATAGGGTATCTCGTTATGGCGGATGGTTGCTAAACCCCGGTGAGTACAAGATGGCTGTTTGGGGTGGTTGTTTTTCAAATGGGTACTATTGGGGGGCGTATGACCCTTATTGTAGAGACTGGGATGACTTTTCATTCAAAGATATAAGGTTGGTAACCAATGGTGCTACGACAGCGTTTCATTTTATTGAACGTTCCCATATAGGTGAGAATACTGATGCTACTCGCTGGTATCCCCCCGCGCCAAACGGTACTTATATATTATATCAATTCACGCTTAATAAGCGGTCACAATTGAATGCACTCACGTTATATAACTTGCGTGATTGGGGAGTGAATAACGGTTCACGCATGTTCATCCGTCCAGTTGGTAGTGCATATACACCATTGGTTTATTACTTCAATAGCAATGGGGATGTCAATTGGAATATAAACTATGAGCTTGCTGCTGGTAATTACGAATTATGGATCGAAACAGTAAATGCCAGAGATAGGGATGATATAAGCTGGGATGATATGATCCTGCGTTACACGCCTAAAAATGATATTCCTGTACTTGATGATTTATGTACACAGGTTTTTCCTTATCCAGCCCAAGGTCGAGAAAGTAGCGACAGAATTGACTTCTCAGGGAATACGAATTATACGGCAGGGCAGTTATTTGGTTCTCAAGGGGGTCGCCTTGGATACGGTCCTAATGGTCAGATAAAAGGTACATCTGGTCTAAACTGTGATAATAGCGCTTGTGTTGCTGCAGGTATGGTAAATGGCTGGTCTGGCGCTCCCTCTTCCCGGTTTCCATTAAGTGCAGGTAGTAACATTTCCGTTGGTTTTGCCGAAACGCGTTTTCTCACTGCCGTAGAGGGCAATCAGTTTGGGACAATTAGCACAGCTCATCAGTCACAAATAAATATCGAGAACTCGGGTATTAGCATTAAAGTTCTTGACTTGGGAAGTGGGCGTGGTGGTAGAGATTATACGGTGAAGTTGGCCGCTGGCGATTACTGGATCGAAACATTGAAGATGAATAATGATACATCGATCATTGTTGATGGCCCGGTTCGTATATTTGTTAAAAATCTCGATATGGGATCGGCTAGCTACATTAACAGTCCTGGCTCAAATATTTCCGGTGACATCAGCAAGTTACTGATGGTTGTTTATGATAGTGCATATTTAGCCAATGGTTCAACCCTATCCGGGATGGTCTATCAAGCAGATAGCTCAGCTAAAACTATTAACTTATCTTCTGCTTCATATTTAATGGGGCGCGTGAATGGTAAATCCGTGGTGTTAGGCAATAACTCGCGCATCGATAGCCAATCTTTCCAATGTACAGCTACGGCGGTTGTTGACCATTATGAGGTTTATTATCCTTCTTCCTCATTGACGTGTGAACCCGCACAGGTTCGGCTTGCCGCGTGTCTTGATAACAGTTGTAGCCAACTTTATAAAGGTAATGCCAGTGTCAGTATGACGCCGAGCAACGGATGGAGTAGTAACCCGGTCAGCTTGGGTAGTTCAGGAACAGCTGATATCACATTATCTTCTCTGGCTGCCAAGAGTGTTGTCATTGGGTTATCAAGCGCAAATCCCTCGGCGTTATTACGTTGTTATCGCGATGGTGTGCTTGATAGCAGTTGTTCTATGAATTTTTCCGATGCTGCTCTGCAGTTTGATTTCTCCACCTTTTATGCCGGTAGTTCAACAAACTCGACGATTCGAGCCATTAAATCCAGCGATGTTGGAGCAACCAAGGTATGCGTTCCATTATTGACAGGAAATCAGACCCTGCAATTCGGCTCTACCAAGGTCGTGTCTGATACTGCCAGCAATGCAGTGCCGACGATCAATGGCAGCACAATATCGCCAAGTGGGAACGTTAACGTATCGTTCGATAGCAATGGAGTTGGCCAGTTGACGTTGCAATATCCGGATGCCGGTGTGTTGCGACTGGATACTACTTTCCTTAAGAAGGATGTCACAGGCACCCTCAAGTTGACCGGTAGTGATACCGTTGCCGTGATTCCCAAAGCGATCGCACTCCAGGCTCAAGGACAGAGTGTGTGCTCGGGAAATAACGACAGTACTTATGCCACTTGTCCTATCTATCGCAAAGCGGGCGAGCCTTTTACTTTACAAGCCAGTGCAGTCAATACTCAGGATCAGTTAACCCCAGGGTTTACTACCAGTAATAAAACGCTCTCTTGGGCCCTGTTAGCGCCGACAACGGGCGTCAGCGGAGCATTTTCGCCAACCACGATCACGTTGGCGAGCGGGGTAGCAAACGTGACGGCGAATTGGTCTGAGGTCGGGGTGATCCGGTTAGGCGTCAGCAACTTTGTGCCTTATCCCGCTTATCAGGATGAATTACCCCAACTTGAGACTGTGTTGCGATGGAGCGTACCCATCGGTCGTTTTGTCCCTTGGGATTACAGTTTGAGTAATGGCTTTATCACGCCTGCCTGCAATGCCTTTACATACATGAGCCAGCCCTTTGCCAGCGGTTTTGTCCTCACTGCACGCAATCTGCAGAAAGGGACGACACAGAACTATCAGGGGGCGTTCGCTAAAGGGGTTGCTGAGATGGTGGCGGCTAATGCTCTGGATGGGGTTGCTCGTGACAAGCGTATTACACTATCTCCCTCGCTCAGCTGGGCAAGTGGCGTCGCCAGTATAAATCAGCAGTCGCCTTTGGGGCTGAATACCCGCTTTGATCGTGCTGCGAGTCCAGAAGCACCGTTTGCCACGTTGAGCTTTGGTATCAAAGTCGATGATCAGGATGGCGGTACTACGCTGTTGGCGAATCCGAATATGAATGCGGGTGTAGCAGGGGATTGTTCCAAATCGGGGCAAGGGTGTAATGCGGTGCTGCTGGGTACTCAAAAGCTGTTGTACGGCCGCCTGCAGGCTGGTACGGCGGCTGGCCTGGCCTCGGCGCCGCTGGCCATTCCACTGCAGATGCAATATTACGAAGCGGGCAACTGGCTGCAAAACAAGGAAGATCAATGTACCCAGCTCTCTTTGGCCAATCAGGGGTTCATTTTCCTCAACCCGAGTCACACCTTTGATGTGGCAACTCGCGAGCTGAATCTGGGGGCTGGTCGCAAGATCAAGCTGGGGTTGGGTAGTTCTGCACCGGGTGGGGATGCTGCACTGGCGAAAGACGGGGAGATCCTGTTCCACTTTGCCAAGCCGGACATCTCGGTGCGCATTCCCTACAAGGTCGATTTGGCAAAACAGCCGTCGCAGCCGCTATGGTTGTCTGACCCGGTTACGCAGCAGGGGGAAGCTAGGTTCGGCTCCAGCCGGGGTAATGACAGAATTATTTATCGGCGCGAAGTATTGCATTGAATGATGTGAAAGGGGGGCTGCCTCAACAGCATCCCCCTAAATCCTTGTTTATTAGTGTTTGCAAGCGTGTCCGAGTGAGTGATGACTCGCATTTTTGTCGCGCCTGATTGATTGGCGACAGTTTGAGCGCTTGCCCATTGGGGTGGGCATTGGTAAAGTTAGCCGGTTTTCTGCACCTCCAAATTCTTAGGATTTCCCGTAGCCATGTTCAAAAAGCTCAGAGGCGTCTTTTCCAACGATCTGTCGATCGATTTGGGAACTGCCAACACCCTGATCTATGTAAAAGATCAAGGGATCGTCCTTAACGAACCCTCAGTTGTCGCCATTCGCCAAGAGCGCGGGAACGCCAAATCGGTCGCTGCTGTCGGTCATGCCGCCAAGCAGATGCTGGGCCGTACCCCGGGCAACATCTCCGCGATCCGCCCGATGAAAGACGGCGTGATTGCCGATTTTTACGTGACCGAGAAGATGCTGCAGCACTTCATCAAGCAGGTTCACGACAACAACTATTTCCGCCCCAGCCCGCGTGTGCTGGTGTGTGTACCGTGTGGATCCACTCAGGTTGAGCGCCGCGCCATCAAGGAATCCGCTCTGGGTGCCGGTGCCCGCGAGGTTTACCTGATCGATGAGCCTATGGCCGCTGCCATCGGTGCTGGCCTGCCGGTATCCGAAGCGACCGGTTCCATGGTGGTTGATATCGGTGGTGGTACCACTGAAGTGGCCATCATCTCCCTGAACGGTGTGGTCTACTCCCAGTCCGTCCGTATCGGTGGCGACAAGTTTGACGAAGCGATCATCAGCTACGTCCGTCGCAACTACGGCAGCCTGATCGGTGAAGCCACCGCCGAGCGTATCAAGCACGAGATCGGCTCCGCCTATCCGGGCGAAGAGGTGCGCGAGATCGAAGTGCGTGGTCGTAACCTGGCTGAAGGTGTACCGCGCAGCTTCACCCTCAACTCCAACGAGATCCTGGAAGCGCTGCAAGAGCCGCTGTCCGGTATCGTTGCTGCCGTGATGGTAGCGCTGGAGCAGTCTCCGCCGGAACTGGCTTCCGACATCTCCGAGCGCGGCATGGTGCTGACCGGTGGTGGTGCGTTGCTGAAAGATATCGACCGTCTGCTGATGGAAGAGACCGGTATCCCTGTCGTCGTGGCCGAAGATCCCCTCACCTGTGTGGCCCGTGGCGGCGGCAAGGCGCTGGAGTTGATCGATATGCACGGTGGCGATCTGTTCCACTACGAATAAGACCCAAAGCCGGCCAGCGTGCCGGCTCTTTTTTGACGACCCATGAAACCCATTTTTGGTAGAGGCCCTTCGCTTCAGTTACGGTTGTTTCTCGCCGTCATCATCTCCATCGCTGCCATCGTCGCGGATTCCCGCTTCGGTGTGTTTACCCATGTCCGCGTCTACCTCAGTTCGTTAGTCAGTCCCCTGCAATACATGGCCAATGCGCCGGGTACCCTGCTCGACACCATGTCGACCCAGGTGCAGACCCGTGCCGATCTCATCGAGCAGACCAAGCAGCAGGAGCAACAGCTGTTTACCCTGCGGGCCCGTCTGCTCAAAATGGATCAGCTGGAGCACGAGAACCAGCGGCTGCGTGAGCTGCTGGGTTCGCCGGTGCACAAGGAGTCCCGCAAGATGGTGGCCGAGCTGCTGTCGGTGGATTCCGACCCCTTCAGCCATCAGGTGCTGATCAACAAGGGGGCGCTGGATGGCGTCTACAACGGTCAGGCGGTGATCAACGATCAGGGTGTGATTGGTCAGGTGCTCCACGTGGGCTCCACCACCAGTCGCGTGCTGCTGATCACCGACTCCAGCCACGGTATTCCGGTGCGGGTGCTGCGCAACGACTTGCGTGCTATTGCTTCCGGCAGTGGCGAGCTCGACAAGCTTGAGCTGCGCAACCTGCCGCGCAATACCGATATTCAGGTGGGTGATCTGCTGGTCACCTCAGGTCTGGGTGGCCGTTTCCCGGAAGGCTATCCGGTGGCGACTGTGACCCGTTCCGAGTATGTGGAGGGCAAGCCCTTCGCTCAGGTCGAGGCCAAGCCGCTGGTGGAGCTGGACAGACTGCGCTATCTGCTGCTGCTGTGGACCGACAAGAAGCCTGAAGTACATGATGAGGATGGCGAACGGGCGGCTCCCGCTGCGTCCGCCGCAGGAGCCACCCGCTGATGCTAGAACCCGCCAGCGGCAGGATCTGGATCTGGATCTCGATCCTGCTGGCCTTGAGCCTGTCGATCCTGCCGCTTCCTTTCGAATTTGACCCCTTCCGTCCAGACTGGCTGGCCATGGTGCTCATCTACTGGGCACTGGCCTTGCCGCACCGGACCAACGTCGGTACCGCCTGGGTTGCCGGTCTGCTGCTGGATGTGCTGCTTGGCAGCACCCTCGGCGTGCGGGCGATGGCGATGGCCATCACCACCTATCTGGCGGCCTTCCAGTTCCAGAAGATCCGCAACTTCTCCCTCTGGCAGCAGGCACTGATCATCGGTGGCCTCTCGCTGGTGGGTAAAATGACGGTATTCTGGGCCGAGCATCTGTTCAGCCAGGCCAGTCTCAACTTCTCCTACTTTTGGTCGACGTTGACGACGATGCTAATATGGCCCTGGGTGTTTCTGGTGCTGCGCAAGGTGCGGCGCCGCTTCAATATCAGGTAAATATGAACAAAAACAACGAACCACAACTCTATCTCGCCTCGGCTTCTCCCCGTCGCCGTGAACTGCTGACCCAGATTGGCTACCGCTTCGAGGTGCTGAAACTGGATGTGCCCGAGCAGCGGGAAGAGGGTGAAAAGGCGCAGGATTACGTCTGCCGCCTCGCCCGTGACAAGGCGATGGCGGGCGTGGCGTGTGCGCCGACGGCGTTGCCGGTGCTGGGTGCCGACACCATAGTGGTGCTGGGCGAGCGGGTACTGGAGAAACCGTCCGATCTGCTGGATGCCAAAGATATGCTGGAGTCCCTCTCCGGCAAGGTGCATCAGGTGATGACGGCGGTGGCGCTGGCCAGCAAGGATCGTTGTGACGTGCGTCTGGTCACCACCAACGTGGCGTTTCGCAAGCTGGACGAGGCCGAGATCGAGGCCTACTGGCAGACCGGTGAGCCCTGTGACAAGGCCGGGGCTTATGGCATTCAGGGTATTGCCGGCAAGTTTGTCAGCCGCATCGAAGGGAGCTATAGCGCCGTGGTCGGCCTGCCCCTGCTGGAGACAGACTTGCTGATCAAGCATCATCTGGAACAGCTCAAATAATTTCCCGTCAGCTGTGCTCTGCTGCGTTTCTCCCTTGCGCGCGTTGTACCGGATTGGCTCTATAGAATTCAAAACTGGAACAGGCAAGGTTACTTATGTCGGTAGAACTGCTGGTTAACGTTACCCCCTCCGAAACCCGGGTCGCTCTGGTCGAAAACGGTCTGCTGCAGGAAGTGCATGTAGAACGTCAGGCCAAACGCGGCATCGTGGGCAATATCTACAAAGGCAAGATCAGCCGGGTACTCCCGGGTATGCAGGCGGCCTTCGTCGATATCGGCATGGACAAGGCAGCTTTTTTGCACGCCTCTGATATCGTCCCTCACACCGAGTGTGTGGCGGTGAAGGAGAAGGAGCAGTTCCAGGTCGGTAACATCGCCGAGCTGGTGCGTCAGGGGCAGGACATCATGGTGCAGGTGGTGAAAGATCCGCTGGGTACCAAGGGTGCCCGTCTCACTACCGATATCACCCTGCCATCCCGCTATCTGGTCTTTATGCCGGGCAGTGCCCACGTCGGTGTCTCCCAACGTATCGAGTCCGAAGCAGAGCGGGAGCGCCTCAAGCGCACCGTAGCTGGTTATGTGGACGAGCTGGGTGGCTACATCATCCGCACCGCCGCCGAAGGTGTGGGGGAGCAGGAGCTGGAGCAGGATGCTGCCTTCCTGAAACGCCTGTGGCGCAAGATCCTCGAGCGCAAGCAGAAGTATCCCCCCTGCAAGATCCTCTACGAGGATCCCAGTCTGGCCTTTCGGGTGGTGCGCGACTTTGTCGGCGCCGAGCTCGACAAGATCCGCGTCGACTCGCGCCAGAGCTTCGATCAGCTCAAGCGCTTCACCGAGGAGTATGTGCCGGAGCTGGCCAGCAAGCTGGAGTACTACCCAGGCGAGTCGCCGATCTTCGATCTCTACGACGTGGAGAACGAGATCCAGCGGGCGCTGGAGCGCAAGGTAGAGCTGAAATCCGGCGGCTACCTCATTATCGACCAGACCGAAGCCATGACCACGGTGGATATCAACACCGGCGCCTTTGTCGGCCATCGCAATCTGGAAGAGACCATCTTCAACACCAACGTCGAGGCGACGGCGGCCATCGCCCGCCATCTGCGCCTGCGCAATCTCGGCGGCATCATCATCATCGACTTCATCGACATGCAGTCGGAAGATCACCGCCGTCGGGTGCTGCACAGCCTGGAGCAGGCGCTCTCAAAGGATCGCGCCAAGACCAACGTCAACGGCTTCTCCCAGCTCGGTCTGGTGGAGATGACCCGCAAGCGCACCCGCGAGAGTCTGGAGCATGTGCTCTGCTCCGAGTGCCCCGAGTGCAAAGGGCGCGGCCGGGTCAAGACGGTGGAGTCGGTCTGCTTCGAGATCCTGCGGGAGATCATTCGGGTCAATCGTGCCTATGATGCGGATCAGTTCACCGTCTACGCGGCCCCGGCCGTAGCCGACTACCTCCATGGCGAGGAGTCCCACAGTCTGGCGGAGCTGGAAGTGTTCATCGGCAAGCAGGTGCGGGTAGTGAGCGAACCCCTCTGTGGTCAGGAGCAGTTCGACGTGGTGATGATGTAATTGGTCTATCGCTGGCTGAGTCGGGGCTGGTTGGCCCTGGGGGTCCTGTTCGTACTGATGGCCATGCTGGTCACGCTGGTACGGGTCGGAGGCCCTTTGCTGAATCAATACCGGGAGAGTCTGATCCACACTCTGCTGGGCGATTCACAACTCAAGGTCAGCGTGGAGCAAGTGGGGCTGGACTGGACACAGTCCGGGCCCGCCCTCGAACTGCAGCAACTCGCCATCGCCCCGGATTCGGGGCGTTTTGCCGTACAGCTCGGCAAAGCCTGGGTGCATCTCGACTTCTGGCGCACCATTAACGAGCTCAAGCCGGTCTTTGGCGAGCTGATCCTGAGCGATGGCGATATCACCATCGACTTGCGCCAACCGGCTGACGAGAGCCCCTCCGGCGATCCCCAGCAGGGCGCCCTGCTGCGCTTTCTGCTGACCCAGCTCTCTACCTTCGATGTGCACAACACTCGTCTCAGCGTCACCACTTCCCTCGGTGATCTCCGCGCCCTCGACATCGCCCAACTGCGCTGGCAGAACCGCGGCAAGCGCCATCAGGGGGTCGGCAAGGCTTACCTCATCAACGGGGTGGGCGAGAGCACCCTCGATCTGATTCTGGATGTGGACGCCCCGACTGCTCGGCTCGATCGCCTCAAGGGTCAGCTCTATCTGGGGGCCCGCCAGCTCGATATCACCCCGACCCTGGCCAAGATCCATGCGGGCGAACCCAAGGTTGCCGGTCAGCTCGACTTCCAGCTCTGGAGCGAGTTTGACAGCGGCAAGCTGGGCAATACCCTGCTGGCGTTTGGCAACAATTACCTGATCTGGAAGGATCCCAAGAAAGGGGAGATGCACCGTTTCGGCCTCGATGGTGGCAAGATCCAGCTGCGCCGTGAGGGCACCGACTGGCAACTGGCCAGCCACAACGTCAACTTCAAGCTGGACGGCAAACCCTGGTTGCAGAGCCGCTTGCAGCTGGAGCGGATCGGGGATCGGGTGCAGGGCTATCTGCCCAGCATAGAGTTCGACAAGATCACCCAGATCAGTCAGCTGGTCTCGGCGCTCTACCCCACACTCTGCGAGACCCTGCGCCAGACCAATCCGCAGGGTTCGGTGCAGGATCTGACGCTGCTGGCCAACGCCGACTGGCAGGGTCTCTCCCTCAGTGGCCGCTTCAGCAAGGTGCGCCTCAAGGCGTGGCAGGATATACCCGGGATGCAGGATCTCAACGGCGAGTTCTGGCTTACCCCGACCGGCGGTAGCGCCAGATTGACGCTGGCGAACGACAAGGTGGATCCCGCCCGTCACTTCAAGATGCCGATCCCGGTCGACCACTTCTCGGCCCGCCTCGACTGGTGGCGCGAGGAACAGGGCTGGGTGCTCTACGGGCAGGATATCGCGCTGGATAACCCGGATCTGACCCTGGCCAGCCGTTTCCGCCTCGATCTGTTCGAGCACCCTTTCCTGGCCCTGACCGGCCGCATTGATGTGAAGAATGCGGGCCATGCGGATCGCTACTTCCCGCTGCAGGCGATGGACAAGGGGCTGGTGGATTACCTGAGCGGCGCCATCAAGGGGGGCAAGGCCAAGGGGGCCGACCTGCTCTGGTATGGCGAGTTCAGGGACTTTCCCTACGACAACGGCAAGGGCATCTTTCAGGTGGCGGTGCCGCTGGAGCAGGCCACCTACGAGTTCTTCCCCGGTTGGCAACCGCTCACCGACCTGCAGATCGATCTCTTGTTCCAGAATGCCGGTCTCGATATGCGCAGCCGATCCACCAAACTCGGCAAGGCGAGCTCCGACTCGGTGCATGCCTGGATCCCGGATCTCTCCCCTGGCGCCCACCTCTATGTGGATGCCAAGGTGCAGGGCGAGGGCAAGGCCATCAGCGACTACCTGCAGGATTCCCCGCTGGGCAGTTCGGTAGGTCAGGCGCTGCGGGAGATCGAGATCCGCGGCCCGATGGCCGGTTCGGTCAAACTCGATATTCCTCTCGATGGCGAGAGCGAGGTGAAGGCGAGCGGCGATGCCACCTTCAGCAACAACAAGGTGCGGGTCGCCAGTCTGGATCTGCCGCTGGAGAAGGTGCAGGGACGCCTCGAATATGACAACGAACAGACCCGTTTCAGCAACCTCAAGGCGAGCCTGTGGAACCAGCCGCTGACCCTCGACTATCAGGGGCGCCAGCATCCGGATCACTATCAGGTCGACCTCGATTTCAAGGGGCAGTGGGATAGCCGCCGCCAGCCCGCTGCCATCTCCTCGTACGGTATCCTCAACGGTCGCAGCAACTGGGGCGGCAAGCTCGGGTTGACCCTGCCCGAGAGCAAGCCGTTCAGCTTCCAGCTGGCGCTCGACTCCAACCTGCAGGGGATGGCGCTGGATCTGCCGATGCCGCTGGCCAAGAGCAACGCCAGCCGGCTGCCGCTCAAGGTGATCGCCCGTGGCCGGGATGGCAGCGCCGACATTCGTGCCGTACTGGGGGCTGATGTGGATATGCAGACCCGACTGGTCTACGGCGAAGGGGTGCCTTATCTCAGCCGGGTGCGAGTTGATGTGGGCCAGCCGGGCGCCCGGGTAATGCGCGATGCCCCCATGCTGCTCGCCATCAACCAGCAGGAGGCCGATGTCGGTGGCTGGTTGGCCAGACTCAAGCAGTGGTTGCCAGCGCAGAAGCAGACTGGCAATGCGGTGGTTGGCCCGGCCTTCCTGCCGCAGGAGTGGTGGGTGGATGGACAGCTGGCTCGCGCCTATATCGGCAGTGCCACCCTCAAGGCGGCACGTTTCACCGTGGGGCCGACCAATCAGGCGACCGAAGTGATGATCGACAGCCCCGACGTGATGGGGGTGATCCGCCTGCCCGCAGTAGCCAATCGCCCGGTGGATGCCAAGTTTGCCCGCATCTACTGGTCCGGCAAGAGTTCGGATCTCAGTCCGGATCCCGATGCGCAGCAGGACAATGCCATCATGGCATCAATCCCCTGGTTGAAGGTGAGTTGTGTCGATTGCCGCTTTGGCGAGCTGCCTCTTGGTGAAGTGAAAGGGGAGCTGGTGCCCGGCGCCAACAAGGTGACTCTCAAGGGGCTGGATGTGCGGCTGGCGGGGAGTCAGCTCACCGGCAGCGTCGACTGGCTGGCCGATGGCAACCGGATGGAGACCCGCGCCCGTGGCAAGCTGACCAGCAACAACAGCGAACTGCTGCTCAAGCGGCTCGGCTACACCTCGCCCATCGGCGATGCCCCCGGCTCCCTCGCTTTTGATCTGAACTGGCAGGATGTGCCCTATCGCCCGAGCCTGCCGACTCTGGGAGGAAGTGCCAACTATCAGCTGGAGGGTGGCACCCTGCGGGAGATCAACGACAAGGGGGCACGGCTGCTCTCCCTGCTCAGCCTCGACTCCCTGCTGCGCAAGCTGCGGCTCGATTTTCGCGATGTGTTCGACAAGGGCTTCTACTTCGAATCCATGTCCGCCTCTGCCACCATCAAGCAGGGGCAGGTCAGCAACGATGATTTCTATATGAAGGGGGCGGCAGGCAACTTGCGCGGCGAGGGGATCGCCGATCTGGTGCGCTGGCGGCTCGACTACGAGCTGAGCTTCTCCCCCAATCTGGGTGGCACCCTGCCGGTGGTGGCGGCCTTCTCCATCACGCCGGTCACGGGGCTCTATGTGCTGGCCCTCTCCAAACTGCTGGAGCCGGTAGTGGATGTGGTGACTCGCATCGATTTTCGCATCTCGGGCCCGCTCGACGCACCCAAGCTGATCGAGGCGGGGCGCGATCGCGCGCGCATCAAGCTCAACCAGCAGCAGAAAGAGGCGGTTGACGCCGTTGCCCCCGGCCTGCCGACCCAAGAGGTGACCCCTTTCCTGCTGAGCCCCAAACACGCGGGGCCCGCTCAGCGCTGAACGAGCGGCCCGGCACCATCACAAGGAGTGAGCCATGATCCGACATATCCTGCTGATCGCCTTCAAGCCGGGCACCCAGTCTGCCCAGATAGATGCGGTGCGTACCGCCTTTTTCGCCATTCCCCATCAGGTCAGCGGCGTGACCGCCGTGGAGTGGGGGGAGAATGACAGCCCGGAGGGGAGGGATGGTGGCTTTACCCACAGCGTACTGATGACCTTCGCCGACGAAGCAGCCCGCCAACGCTATCTGCCCCATCCTGATCACGATGCCCTCAAGGCCATCTTCCGTCCTGTGCTGGAGCGAATCATTGTACTGGATTACACCCTGCAGGCGGGGGATCGGGTTGTGTCAGAGGGGCCGTTATGATGGTGGATGAGCACTGGGCTGCCATCCCGCCACTGCAGCGCGCACTGCTGGAGTCGGTTATGAAACATGGCGCAGCCCATCCTGCGATTGATGCCGGGGTAGTGGTTGGGTCGCTCGCCAAGGGCAAGGCAGACCGGGTATCCGATGTCGATCTCTTGTTGCTGGCCGAGCCCGGCTTCCATAAGCAGGGAGACGAACTGGTGCGCACCATTGTGGGGGATCGGCCCATCTTTCACTGCTGGCAAGGAAGACATGAAGAGGTCTGTTCATACTGGCGCTTCATCTTCCTCGATATGTCCAGCATCGAGATCCATATCCTTGATCGGGGGGCTGAGTTCCCCCTTGCCAAACCTTATTTGCCACTGTTCGATAAAACATCCTCCCTTGGTGCGCTTGAGGTTTCTGGCCCTGCCCCAAGCCATTGGGACTTTCCTGCCTATATGGCCGAAGGGGATGGGCTGGTGTGGGAGTTGTTCGATTGCCTCAAATGGGCGGAGCGGGGGCAGCGGGGATTGGTCAGGCATCATCTTCGCAAGTTGCTGGCAGAAATGGATAAAGACCCGAATATTGTGGATCGCGATTAATGCGGACAAGGAGAACGTCATGTGGTTAGCCGCAATACAGCTGGTATCTGGCCGTCACTGGCAGGATAACCGGGAGCAGATCGCCGCCGAACTGGCGGCCTTGCCCAAAGAGCGGCCGCTGCTGGTGCTGCTGCCGGAGAACTTTGCCCTGTTTGGCGAACGACAGGGCTATCTGGATGGTGCCGAGGCAATCGGCTCCGATCCCAGCGCCACTCTGAGCGGAGCAACGCCCATTCAACAACAACTGGCCGAATGGGCCCGCGATTACGGCATCTGGCTGGTGGCCGGGGCTATGCCGACCACCATCGCCGATTCCGACCATATCCACACCAGCTCGCTGGTGTTTGACCCCAGCGGTGAGCTCAGGGGCCACTACCACAAGATCCACCTGTTCGACGTGGATGTGGCGGATAATCACGGCCGCTATCGCGAGTCGGAGACCTTCAGCCCCGGCAAGGAGCCTGTGCTGGTGGACTCCCCCTTTGGTCCCCTCGGCCTCTCGATCTGTTATGATCTGCGCTTTCCCGAGCTCTACCGCCAGTTGGCCCGTGCCGGTGCCCGTGTGTTGCTGGTGCCTGCCGCCTTTACCGCCGTGACCGGCGAGGCGCACTGGGAGCCGCTGCTGCGGGCTCGCGCCATCGAAAACCAGTGTTACGTAGTCGCTGCCAATCAGGGCGGCACTCACGAGACAGGGCGCCAGACCTGGGGCCACAGCATGGTGATCGACCCCTGGGGTCGGGTGCTGGCGAGCAAAGAGTCCGGGCGCGGCACTGTGCTGGCGAAGATGGATCTCGGGCTTATCGACGAATTGCATCGCACCATGCCAGTGCTGCAACACGCCCGTTTGCTCTGATGGTGTGGTGAAAAATTGAAACGCAGCCGTTTGCCCGTGCTGGAGCATACCCGTTTGTTGTGATGGTGTGGCTTGTCGCCAACCCGTCGGCAAGACGATTTAAAACAGCTCGTTACGAGAGTGGAGAAGAAGATTGAGTCTATTGAGCCAGGTTAGTGCCTCCCTGTTGGCCCCGAACGATCTCGACGAAGGGCGCCTGCAGCAGCTGCTCGGCAGCCTGATGAGCCATCAGGTGGAGTTCGGCGATCTCTATTTCCAGCGCAGCTGGCACGAGTCCTGGATGCTGGAAGATGGCATCGTCAAGGATGGCAGCTATAACATCGATCAGGGGGTCGGGGTGCGCGCCGTCAGCGGCGAGAAGACCGGCTTCGCCTACTCGGACGAGCTGAGCCTGCTGGCCCTGCAACAGTCGGTGACCGCCGCTCGCGGCATCGCCGCAGCCGGTGCTCACGGCAAGGTGAAGGCGTGGGCCCGCACCTCCGCAAACCTGCTCTATCCGGCCATGGATCCGCTGCAGACCCTCGACAAGCACCAGAAGATCTCCCTGCTGGAGCAGATGGACAAGTTCGCCAGAAGTCTGGATCCCGCTATCAATCAGGTGATGGCCTCCATCAGCGGCGTTTACGAAGAGGTGCTGGTGGCCGCCACCGACGGCACCCTGGCCGCCGATGTGCGCCCGCTGGTGCGGCTGTCGGTGACCGTGATCGCCGAGAAGGGCGATCGCCGCGAGCGTGGCAGTGCCGGGGGCGGCGGGCGCTTTGGTTACGACTGGTTCCTCGAACTGGACGGGCTGGAGAGCCGCGCCTTTGGCTATGTGCGTGAAGCGGTGCGTCAGGCGCTGGTCAATCTGGAAGCCATCGACGCGCCAGCCGGTACCATGCCAGTGGTGTTGGGCTCCGGCTGGCCTGGCGTGCTGCTGCACGAGGCGGTAGGTCATGGTCTGGAGGGGGATTTCAATCGCAAGGGATCTTCCGCATTTGCTGGCCGCATCGGCGAGCAGGTGGCCTCCAAGCACTGCACCATCGTCGATGATGGCACTCTGCCGGGTCGGCGCGGCTCCGTCTCCATCGATGACGAGGGGACGCCGGGTGGCTACAACGTGCTGATCGAGAACGGTATCCTCAAGGGGTATCTGCAGGACAAGCAGAACGCCCGTCTGATGGGGGTGCCGCTCACCGGCAACGGGCGCCGTGAATCCTACGCCGCCATGCCGATGCCGCGCATGACCAACACCTACATGCTGGCGGGCCAGTATGATCCGGCGGAGATCATCGCCTCGGTGAAGAAGGGCATTTATGCCCCCAACTTCGGTGGCGGCCAGGTGGACATTACCTCCGGCAAGTTTGTCTTCTCCGCCTCCGAGGCTTACCTCATCGAGGATGGCAAGATCACCGCTCCCATCAAGGGCGCGACCCTGATCGGCAACGGCCCCGAAGCGATGAGCCAGGTCTCCATGGTGGGCAGCGATCTTGCGCTGGATCGTGGGGTCGGCATCTGCGGCAAAGAGGGGCAGAGCGTGCCGGTCGGTGTCGGCCAGCCCACCCTCAAACTGGACCAGCTCACCGTGGGTGGCACTTCGTAGGTTTGGGTTAGCCGCGTAGCGGCGTAACCCGACGCATTCAAACCCCGGCCCTTGCCGGGGTTTTGCTATTCAGGGGATCGCAGACAACAAAAAGCCCCAGTCGTTGGACCGGGGCTGGCGGGTGATTCGGTATCAATTGACTGATATGGCGCGGGCGTCGATGAAATAGCGAGCGTTACCCTGTTTGTCGATCTGGATTTTGGCAACAAGCTGCTCTTGATCTTTATATTCCCAGCGTTGCTCGATCTTGGCGAGGGATGGGCTCGCAATCCCAACCACGTTCAGGTACTCGTGAAACAGGCTATGGCTCCCTATTTCGGTCAGCATCTTGTCCATCTGCATACTCTCCTGAAGTTGAGTGGGTATTCATCAACAAACCTATCAGCGTCCATCTGAATACAGTCTGTATGAAAAACAAACTAACTCATTTGTGTGTCAATAACATGATCAGGGACAAGATCAGTGCAGATCGTCAGGGACTTTTTGATACCGTTTTCAATCAGAGCCGGTGGGCTTCTGCGGCAACTGATCAAACGTGCCGGAAGCCTTTGGTAGCGCCGGTGCGGTTTGCACGGTCTGGCCGCCGTGGAAGACCGGATCCTGTGCCACTTCCTTGATGCCATTGATGCAAAACTGCATACCCATGCAGACCAGCAGGAAGCCCATGATACGGGTCATGGCGTCGATGCCGGTGGCGCCCAGGATCTTGCAGACCGGATCCGCCAGCTTCAATACTCCCCAGCTGATCAGGCTCATCAGGGCAAACGCCGTTACCACACCGGCGTAGATGGTGAGGCGGTTGTACTCGTCAGGCAGCTCGGCAATCTGGGCTGCCCCGCTTATTACCAGCGCCATGGTACCTGGCCCGCACATGCTGGGCATGGTGAGCGGTACGAAGGCAATGCTCTGGTTGATATCGACCCCGCTCTGCTGGCTGGGGGCGGGGAACAGCATGCGAAAGCCGATAAAGCCGATGATGAGACCACCGGCCAGGCGCAAGCCCGGAATGGAGATCCCGAACAGATCCAGGATCGAGGATCCGATAAAGAAGGTGGTGCAGAGGGTGCAAAACAGATAGATGGAGGCCAGATTGACCTGACGGCGCACGTGTTCGCGCGACATCCCCTTGCTCAGCCCCAGCAGCAGGGTGGCCGTGGTGGGCGGGTTGACCATGGGCAGCAGCGCCAGCAAGGTGAGTAATACGACCTGAATGAACATCTTGAGCCTCGGATAAAGAGTTGGACTTCATGGGGCAACGCGGGTGGCAGGCCCCAGAGGGAGGCTATCTTATGCTGGCGAAACTGAACATAAGCAGTACAAAAAAGCCCCGGCAGATGCCGGGGCTTGTTGTTCGGGTCAGGCCGCTTGCGGCGCTTGCTGCTGCCGGATGGCCCGTTGCTGGAACCAGAGCCAGAGACCGATGGCGAAACCCAGCACCGACAGGCTCACCACATAGTGGGAGGGGGCCAGCATGTCGCTCTTCATCCAGAGGGTCACCGCCATCGGGGTGAGGCCACCGAAGATGGCGTAGGCCACATTGTAGGAGAACGACAGACCGGAGAAGCGCACCACCGGCGGGAAGGCGTTGACCATCACGTAAGGCACGGCACCGACAATCCCGACCGCAAAGCCTGCCAGCATGTAGAGCGGTACCAGCTGGCTCGTACCGGCCGCCAGACCGTGATAGAAGGCGTAGCTGGAGCCCGCCAGCAGCAGGGAGCCGAACATGAAGGTGAGACCGCTGCCCAGCAGGTCGATCAGTCGACCATAGACGATGCAGCCGAGTGTCAGAGCCACGATGGCCAGCGAGTTGGCGGTCAGGGCGTCAGCCGGGCTGATGCCATAGACCTTCTGCAGATAGGTGGGGGTCATCAGGATCACCACCACGATACCGGCGGAGAGCAGCCAGGTGAGCAGCATGGAGACCACCACGCTGCTCTTGTGGTTGCGCAGCACCGACTTGAGGGGCAGTTCGTCAGCCAGGGTCTTGTTGGCTTTCATCTCGGCGAAGACCGGGGTCTCGTGCAACCAGCGCCGCAGGTACATGGCGACGATGCCGAAGATACCACCCAGCAGGAAGGGCACTCGCCAGCCCCACTCGCTCACTTCGGCCGGTGTCAGGCTCTTGTTGACCGCAGTGGCGATGAGGGAGCCAAGCAGAATGCCGGCCGTCAATCCCGCCGTGAGCGTGCCGCAGGCGACCCCGACCCGACGGGCAGGAACGTGCTCGGCGACAAATACCCAGGCGCCGGGCACTTCACCGCCGATGGCGGCGCCTTGCAGGATCCGCAGGCCCAGCAGGGCGATGGGGGCGCCGATGCCGAGCACCGCATAGGTGGGCAGCAGACCGATCAACAGGGTCGGCAGCGCCATCATGATGATGCTGAGGGTGAACATCCGCTTTCGACCGATGAGATCGCCAAAGTGGGCCATGATGATGCCGCCGAGTGGGCGGGCCAGATAACCGGCGGCGAAGATGCCGAAGGTCTGGAACTGGCGCAGCCACTCGGGAATATCGGCCGGGAAGAACAGCTCGCCGATGACCACGGCGAAGAAGACGAAGATGATGAAGTCGTAAAACTCCAGCGCGCCGCCGAGGGCAGCCAGACTCAGGGTTTTGTAATCCTGTCGATTGAGGGGGCGGGCGTGATCATGTTGTTGTGTGGTCGTGGTCATATCCGTATGTTTCCCATCGGTTTTTTTAGTTATTGTCACCCCGTGCAAGGGGCATATACAGGTGATCGAGAGTATGCTGCCTGCCTCTTGTGTGTAAATCGCGCAATTCGCAACACTGTCTTGCATCTTTTTGGGGCAATCCGAGTGCCCCGCTGGCGGAGGAATGATGGAAAAGAAACGGGTATTGCTCTCCTGGAGCAGCGGCAAGGATTGCGCATGGGCACTGCATCAGTTGCGGCAAGATCCCGCCATCGAGGTGGTGGGGCTGTTTACCACCCTCAATCAGGCATTCGAGCGGGTGGCGATGCACGGGGTGCGCAAGCAGCTGTTGACCGAGCAGGCCGCCTGCGTCGGGCTGCCCCTCACCACTATCGATCTGCCCTGGCCCTGCAGCAACGAGGATTACGCCCGCATCATGACCGGCTTTATCGCCGATGTGGTGGCGCAGGGGATCTGCCATATGGCCTTTGGCGACTTGTTCCTCGAGGATGTGCGAGCCTACCGTGAAAAGCAGCTGGCAGGTACCGGCATCGAACCACTGTTCCCGCTCTGGGGCAGCAATACCCGTGAACTGGCGCCGCAGATGGTGGCCGCTGGGTTGAAGGCGCGGATCAGTGCTCTCGACCCGAACAAGTTGGATGCCAGCCTGGGTGGCCATGACTTTGACGAGGTGCTGCTGGCGGCGCTGCCGGAGGGGGTCGATCCGTGCGGCGAGAACGGCGAGTTTCACACCCTGGCCTATGATGGCCCCATGTTCTCCCGTCCGCTCGGCATTCGGGTCGGCGAGACAGTGCTGCGCGACGGCTTTGTCTTTACCGATCTGCTGCCAATCGAAGATTAATTATCGGGCGTCAAATGCTCCCTTTTGCAGGAGCATTCACAGATTTGAGAGGCGGGATGGGGGCACTATTGGCCCCCTCTTTTGATTCAAGATGACAACCTGCCTTATGAAACACATCTCTCGTCCGGCGCTGCTTGCCTCCTTGCTGGCTGCGGCCCTCTCTCTGCCTGCTGTGGCGGGTCAAGTCGCTACCGTTCAGCCGATCCCTGCCGGTGTCACCACCGTCACTCTGGCCCAGCAGGCGCCAATCCACTGGGTATCAGTGGAGCAGATTGCCAAGAGTCTGGATGGCCTGCCCCCGATGGCGGTCGGGTTTGATATCGACGATACCCTGCTCTTCTCCAGCCCGGGTTTTTATCGCGGCAAGCAGGAGTTCTCGCCCAATGACGAGAGCTATCTGAAGAACCCCGCCTTCTGGGAGAAGATGAATAACGGCTGGGATGCGTTCAGCATGCCGAAAGAGGTGGGCAAGGCGCTCATCGCCATGCACCTCAAGCGCGGTGACCACATCTATTTCGTCACCGGCCGCTCGGCCACCAAGACCGAAACCGTGAGCCAGACCTTGCAGCAGACCATGAATATTCCGGCCGACCAGCTCAATCCGGTGATCTTCGCCGGTGATCAGCCGGGCCAGAACACCAAGGTGCAGTGGCTCAAGGATAAGCAGATGAAGCTGTTCTACGGCGACGCCGACGGGGATATCAAGGCGGCGCAGGAGGTCGGCATTCGCGGCATTCGTCTGCTGCGGGCCGCCAACTCCAGCTATCGGCCACTGCCGTTGGCAGGGGCGCTGGGGGAAGAGGTGATCATCAACTCCCAGTTCTGATCCGGAGTGGATCCATGCAAAAGGGCGGGGCCATTGGCACCCGCCCTTTTTGCATCCGTCATCCAGCTCGGGTCAGTCGTCTGCCCACGGCATCTCGGGCAGGCTGTCGAGGAACTCGCCGTAACGGGTCAGATTGAAGGGGCCCTGATCTGCCTCCATCGCCATCAGCTCGGCACCGAGGGCGCAGGCGATATATTGCAGCGCCTCTTCCCGCGGGGTGCCCTTCATCACCAGCCGCATCAGGGTCGCCTTCACATGGGGCGGGTGACCGTCGTTGAGCTGGTTCTCCACCATCTCCAGCAGCGCGTCTTCATCAAAAAATTCCTGAGTGTCGTTCATGGGATATCCGCAACAGTGAATGTGGCGGCCAGTATAGCCTGAATGGGGCTAACACCTTGAATAGCCTGCGAATAAACAATCCGATGGGGAGGCCATTTGTTACCCATAATTAGGAGGAGTTTGCCAAGGCAAACAGGTTGGAACACAGATAACATGGATGGACACGCCTATGCCCACGATAGATTCCCTGCTGGCCGAGCCCAAGCTACTGCCCCAGATCCCGGAAGTGATGCGCGATTTGATCCAGACCTTCAATGAAAAGGATCCGGATCTGCTCAAGATCAGCAAGTTGATCAACAAGGACCCTGTCATCTCCGCCAAGTTGCTGCGGCTGGCCAACTCGGCCAAATTCGGCAGCAGTCGTCAGATCGGCACCGTCAATGAAGCCGCGGTGCGGCTGGGGTTGGCGATGGTGCGCAACATGGTGCTGGCCTGCGGGCTCACCGAATCGGTCACTGCGGTGCCCGGCATTGACCTCAAACATTTCTGGGGCTGCGTCTTCAACGTGGCGGAGCTGGCGCGTCGTCTGGCGGTGAAGAAGGGGATGAAAGGGGATGAGGTCTTTACCTGCGCTCTGCTCTACGATCTCGGCCGCTTGGTGATGCACGTAGGCTTGCCGGAAAACACTGTCCACCACATTCACGATCTGGAGTTGCACAAGGGGCGGGCCAAGGCGGAAGAGCTGGTGGTCGGCTTCAACTATGCCCAGGTCGGGGCGGCCATGGCACGCTACTGGAAGTTCCCCGAGACCATCAGCAACGCGGTGGAGTATCACTACAACCCCATGCTGGCCAAGGAGTTCTCCGCCGAGGCCGGGTTGATCCATCTGGCGATCGTGCTGGCTGCGCAATCCGATGTGGGGGAAGAGGCGCCACCCGAGTGGCCCCACAAGGTGGCAGATGCGCTGGGGTTGAGCTGGGCTGATTGCGCTGCCCAATTCACTGCGCTGCGCGAGCAGGGTAATGGCTATGCCGGATTGCTGGCTGCCTGAGCCCGTTTATCCCATCTCATCAGGGGCCAATATGGCCCCTTTTTCATGGCCGATGGTGCCACAGGCTTGCCAGCCCGGGAGTGACGGGGCACTCTTTGCCCTTCACTTTCCGTTTGAGAGCCCTTGCCATGATTGCCTCCTCCCGCCTGATCCTGCGCGAAATGATCGCCACCGATGCCCCCTTCATCCTTGAGCTGCTCAATGACGGCGACTTTTATCGCTACATCGGCGATCGGGGCATTCGCACCCTGGAGCAGGCGCAGGAGTATATCCAGCAGGGGCCGGCGGTCAGTTATGCCCGCTATGGTCACGGACTCTATCTGGTGGAGCGCAAAGAGGACGGTGTCAGCCTCGGTATCTGCGGTTTGATCAAGCGAGATACCCTGGAGCAGGTCGATATCGGTTATGCCTTCCTGCCGCAATATCGCGGTCAGGGCTACGCCATTGAAGCGGCGCAGGCCGCCCTTGCCGATGGCAAAAGCCGGTTGGGGATCGGGCAGGTAGTTGCCATCGTCACTCCGGGCAACGAGCGTTCCATCGGCCTGTTGGCCAAGCTGGGGTTGGTGCGCAGTCGACTGGTCAAGTTGAGCGAAGATGCAGATGAGTGCCTGCTGCTGGAGCAGTGATCAAGGTCAGAGAGCGGGAAAGCGAATGGCGAGGTGGCTGTCAGGCTGAGTGACAAGCAAGAGGCCGGGTCTGGCTAAAGGCGTGAGAGAAGCAAAGAGGCCGCCGTGAGTTGCGGCCTGTCTGCATCGGGCGCTGCCGGAGGGCAGGCAGGATCAGTTGAGGTCTTCGATGGAGAACTCGCCAGCGATACCATCACAGGAGATGGCGAAACCGCCGCTGAAGCGGGTGCTGAACTGGATCAGAAACGCATCATTGTCGTGCTCTTGCACAGGCAGGTTGATGGGCTTGCTGCGACGCAGGGGCTTGTGTGTTTGTACTGCTTTCATCATGGTATTTCTCTATATAAATTAGGTGTTTGCTCCTTGTATTGGCAAATGTCAGGTCAATGGGCGCGGTCGATTGGGTGAACGACAAGCGCGCAGGAATACCCAGCCCGGTTAAGGGGCGTCTGCACTTTCAAGGAATATGCTGATGCATAAATCAAATTGGGTGGGCAGATCGGGTCTGCACCGTGAGAGCCGGGCAACGCAGGCAGACAGCCTGACGGTTCTCAAGGCGAGTAAATCAGAAGAAGGTTATGCGGGTACTGGCAGGATTCATCGTGAGGTGAAGCATTGCAGGGTAAACATAAACAGGGCTGATTAACTAGCCGACGCGCATTCTCTCCTCGAAATGAATAAAAAGCAAACAATAATTTGCCGATGTTGAAGTCAGTACACTTTTCCTCTGTGTAATCAAGGTGCTATCAGCAGCAAATATTCGCAACTATCCGCCATAAAAAGAGGGCTCCCGACGGGAGCCCTCTCTCATTCTGCAATCAGCACAGTGGGCCGACTCAGTAGTCGCCACAGGCCTTCTTGGCAGCCGTGATCATCGGGGTGATGGTCATGCCTTGCACCACGATGGAGAACATCACCACCGAGTAGGTCATCACCAGGATGACCTGACGCAGGTCGACGCCATGTTCCGGTATCATCATGACGCCGGAGGGGAGTGCCAGTGCCATCGCCATCGCCAGGCCACCGCGCAGGCCACCCCAGGTGAGGATCCGCACCGAGAAGGTGTTGTAATTGCGGAATCGGCGGAAAGCCACATAGGGCAGCGACACGCTGATAAAGCGGGCACCCAGGCAGAGCGGCACCGCGATGACCAGCAGGATCCAGTCACGCCAGGCGAGATCCAGCAGTACCAGCGCCAGACCGATCAGCAGGAACAGCAGGGCGTTGAGGAACTGGTCCATCAACTCCCAGAAGTGATCCAGGTGATGGCTGCTCTGCTCGGAGAAGCCGGAGTGACGGGTCCAGTTGCCGATCATGATGCCGGTGACCACCATGGCCAGTGCGCCGGAGACGCCGATCATGTTGGCAAAGGCAAAGCCGGCGGTCGGGATGCAGAGGGTCAGCAGCAGCTCCAATGAACCGTCATCTGTGGCGCTGATCATCACGTGGGCGATGAGGCCCAGCACGGCGCCGAACAGGATGCCGCCGAGGGCTTCGTGCAGGAACAGACCGGCCACGCTACCGAAGGTGGGCTCGACACCGCCAAAGGCGACGGCAAACACGGTAGCGAAGATGACGAGGCCAACACCATCGTTGAACAGGGATTCCCCTTCGATCTGGATGGCGATCTGGGGTGGCGCTTTCATCTTCTTGACGATGGCCAGTACGGCAATCGGGTCAGTGGGGGAGATCAGCGCGCCGAACAGCATGCAGTACACCAGCGGCAACTCCCAGCCCAGCAGCTTGGCGATAAACCAGAAGCCGTAGCCGATGAGGAAGGTGGAGAGCAGGGTGGCAATGATGGCCAGAATGGTGATCTCCCACTTCTGGCTACGCAGCGCCTTGAGGTTGATGCCGAGGCCACCGGCGAACAGCAGGAAGCCCAGAATCCCCTTCAGCAGGAAGTTCTGGAAGTCGATGCTCTCCATGGTCTTGACGGCAAGAGGTTCCAGGTTGAACCAGCCCAGTTTGCCAAACAGCACCAGCAGTGCGGAGATCAGCATGGAGCCCGCAGTAATGGCGATGGTGGTCTGGATCTTCACAACATACTGGTTGGCAAAGGCGATAAAAATCGCCAACGCTGCCAGAAAACAGAGTGTGTAGTAGACGCTCATAGTTATTTTTTTCTCGTTGGTAGACAGCAAGCACGTATCCCTATGCAGGACGGGCATAGGTTACTCTCGGGCCCTATGTTACTCATTACCCATAAATGAGTATATGGTGGCGCATTTGGACTGATAGACGGCTAGATTTCCATTTTATTTGTTTGCTGTTAGGATGCTGTTTACGCAGTTGCATGGATGTAAGAGGAACACGCGGTGTCGAACGTAATGTCGAGCAGAGAGCCGAGCAAGCAGTCGGACGTAACAAAGAAGCTGGAAGCCTGCCTCAGGGAGCGGATCCTGATCATCGACGGGGCCATGGGCACCATGATCCAGGGCTACAAGCTGGGGGAGGCAGATTATCGGGGTGAGCGGTTTGCCGACTGGCATACCGACATCAAGGGCAACAACGATCTGCTGGTGCTGACCCGTCCGGCGGTGATCCGCGAGATCCACGAGCAGTATTGCGCTGCCGGGGCCGACATTCTCGAGACCAACACCTTCAACGCCACTCGCATCGCCATGGCCGATTACGAGATGGAAGAGTTCTCGGCCGAGATCAACCGTGAAGCCGCCCGTCTGGCCCGCGCTGTGGCAGACGAGTGGACGGCAAAAGATCCCGCCAAGCCGCGTTTCGTGGCAGGGGTGTTGGGCCCCACCAACCGCACCGCCTCCATCTCGCCGGATGTGAACGATCCCGGCAAGCGCAACGTCACCTATGACCAGCTGGTGGCCGCCTACACCGAATCGACCCACGCCCTGATCGAGGGCGGCGCTGACATCATTCTGATCGAGACCATCTTCGATACCCTCAACGCCAAGGCTGCCGCCTTCGCGGTGGAAGGGGTGTTCGAGGCGCTGGGCTACAGCCTGCCGGTGATGATCTCCGGCACCATTACCGATGCCTCCGGCCGAACCCTCTCCGGCCAGACCACCGAAGCCTTCTACCACTCGCTGCGCCACGTCAAACCGGTATCGTTCGGCCTCAACTGTGCATTGGGGCCGGACGAGCTTCGCCAGTATGTGGAGGAGCTGTCGCGCATCAGCGAATCCTGCGTCAGCGCCCACCCCAACGCCGGTCTGCCCAATGCGTTCGGCGAGTACGACCTCGATGCGGGTGAGATGGCAGAGCATATCCGCGAGTGGGCCCAAAGCGGCTTCCTCAACATGGTCGGCGGTTGCTGCGGCACCACCCCGACCCATATCCGCGCCATGGCGGACGCCGTGGCGGGCATCAAGCCGCGCGTGCTGCCCGAGCTGCCGGTGGCCTGCCGCCTGTCGGGCCTCGAGCCGCTGATCATTACCCCTGAATCCATGTTCGTGAACGTGGGGGAACGGACCAACGTTACCGGTTCGGCCAAGTTCAAGCGGCTGATCAAGGAGGGGCTTTACGACGAGGCGCTCGACGTTGCCAAGCAGCAGGTGGAGAACGGCGCCCAGATCATCGATATCAACATGGACGAGGGGATGCTGGACGCCGAAGCGGCCATGGTGCGCTTCCTCAACCTCATCGCCGGTGAGCCGGATATCGCCCGGGTGCCTGTGATGATCGACTCCTCCAAGTGGGAGGTGCTGGAAGCAGGCCTCAAGTGCGTGCAGGGCAAGCCGGTGGTCAACTCCATCTCCATGAAAGAGGGGGAGGAGAAGTTTATCCAGCAGGCCAGATTGCTGCGCCGCTACGGCGCCGCCGTCATCGTGATGGCGTTCGATGAAGCGGGGCAGGCCGATACCCGCGCCCGCAAGTTCGAGATCTGCCAACGTGCCTACCGGATCCTGGTGGATCAGGTCGGTTTCCCGCCGGAAGACATCATCTTCGACCCCAACATCTTCGCGGTAGCGACCGGCATCGACGAGCACAACAACTACGCGGTGGACTTCATCGAGGCGGTGAAGGACATCAAGATGCACCTGCCCCACGCCATGATCTCCGGCGGCGTCTCCAACGTCTCGTTTTCGTTTCGCGGCAACGAGCCGGTGCGCGAAGCCATTCACGCCGTCTTCCTCTACCACGCCATCAAGAATGGCATGGACATGGGGATCGTCAACGCCGGTCAGCTCGCCATCTATGAAGACATTCCGGCGGAGCTGAAAGAGAAGGTCGAGGCGGTGGTGCTCAACCTCAATGACAACGCCACCGAGGAGCTGCTGGCCATCGCCGAGAAGTATCGCGGTGCCGGTGCCCAGGCTGAGGATCCGCGGGATCAGGAGTGGCGCAGCTGGCCGGTGGGCAAGCGGCTGGAGCACGCACTGGTCAAGGGGATCACCGACTTTATCGAAGAGGATACCGAAGAGGCGCGCGCCGGTGCCGAGAAGCCGCTGCACGTCATCGAAGGGCCGCTGATGGATGGCATGAACGTGGTCGGTGACCTGTTCGGCGCGGGCAAGATGTTCCTGCCGCAGGTGGTGAAATCGGCCCGGGTGATGAAGCGGGCGGTGGCCTATCTGCAGCCCTATATCGAGGCGGAAAAATCGGGCGGCTCCAGCAACGGCAAGATAGTGCTGGCGACTGTGAAGGGGGATGTGCACGACATCGGCAAGAACATCGTCGGGGTAGTGCTGCAGTGCAACAACTTCGAGATTGTCGACCTCGGAGTCATGGTCTCCTGCGAGACCATTCTCAAGACGGCGCGGGAGGTCGGCGCCGATATCATCGGGTTGTCGGGTCTCATTACTCCGTCGCTGGACGAGATGGTGCACGTGGCCAAAGAGATGGAGCGTCAGGGCTTCAAGCTGCCGTTGCTGATCGGTGGTGCCACCACCTCCAAGGCGCACACTGCGGTGAAGATAGAGCAGAACTACTCGGAGCCTGTGGTCTATGTCTCCAACGCTTCCCGCGCGGTGGGGGTGGCCCAGAGCCTGCTCAGTCCGGATCTCAAGGAGGCGTTTGTCGCCCGCATCGACAAGGAGTACGAGATCGCCCGGGATCAGCATGCCCGCAAGCAGCCGCGCTCCCGCCCGGTCAGTCTGGCCCACGCCCACGCCAACCGGCATCAGCTGGATTGGGTTGGCTACCAGCCACCCAAGCCCCGCGAGCTCGGGGTGCAGAAGTTCGAAGATGTGGCCATTTCGGTACTGCGTCCCTACATCGACTGGACGCCGTTCTTCCTCAGCTGGGAGCTGGCGGGCAAGTATCCGCGCATCCTCGAGGACGAGATCATCGGCGAGGAAGCGACCAAGCTGTTTGCCGACGCCAACGCCATGCTGGACCAGCTGGAAAAGGATCAGAGCGTGCGCTGCGCCGGGGTGATCGGCCTGTTTCCGGCCAACGCGGTAGGGGACAGCATCGAAGTTTACAGTGACGAGTCGCGCACCGAGGTCATCAAGGTGCTGCATCACCTGCGCCAGCAGAGCGAGAAGCAGGGCTTCCCCAACTACTGTCTGGCGGACTATGTGGCGCCGAAAGAGAGCGGCAAGCCCGACTGGATCGGCGCCTTCGCGGTGACCGGCGGCATCGGTGAGGAGGCCATCGCCAAGGCCTACAAGGCGCAGCATGATGACTACAACGCCATCCTCATTCAGGCGGTGTGCGACCGTCTCGCCGAAGCCTTTGCCGAGTATCTGCACGAGCAGGTGCGCAAGGTTCATTGGGGTTATGCTCCCGACGAGGCCCTCAGCAACGAGGAGCTGATCCGCGAAAACTATCAGGGCATCCGCCCGGCCCCCGGTTATCCGGCCTGCCCGGAGCACACCGAGAAGGGGAGCATCTGGGAGCTGCTGGAGGTGGAGCAGGCCATCGGCATGCAGCTCACCGAATCCTACGCCATGTGGCCGGGGGCGGCGGTGTCGGGCTGGTACTTCTCCCACCCCGAGAGCAAATACTTCGCGGTGGCGCAGATCCAGCACGATCAGGTGGAAGATTACGCCGCCCGCAAGGGGATGACGCTGGCCGAGGCCGAGCGCTGGTTGGGGCCAAACCTGAACTGACTCCCGCGTGACACCAGTTGATCTTTAACGAGAAACGGCGGCATCCTTGCACCGGTTGAACAACCTGCGCAGAGCCGCCGTTTAACCTGTTGGTCAAAGTGACAGGATCGCGTGCGGTTTGGTGTGGTTTGTCTTGTTGTCAGGATAAACAATTGGCGTTGTCTTGGCGCTGTGGCACCTTATACTCTCCCGCCCCATCCTGCCCAGGCACAGCCTTCTAGCGGAATTGTCATGAAGATCGCCATTTTATCCCGTGAGCCGAAAAACTACTCCACCCGCCGTCTGGTCGAGGTGGCACAGGCGCGCGGTCATCAGGTAGAGGTGCTCGACACCCTGCGCTGCTATATGAATATCGCTTCCCACAACCCCTCCATTCACTACGAGGGTGGGGAGCTGGGAAGCTATGACGCCGTGATCCCGCGGATCGGGGCCAGCATTACCGCCTACGGCACCGCCGTGCTGCGCCAGTTCGAGATGATGAACACCATGGCCCTCAACAGCTCGGTGGCCATCAGCCGTTCCCGCGACAAGCTGCGGGCGATGCAACTGCTCTCCCGCCACGGCATCGGCCTGCCCATCACCGGCTATGCCCACAGCACCCACGACGTGCCCGACCTCATCACCATGGTGGGCGGGGCGCCGCTGGTGGTGAAACTGCTGGAGGGAACCCAGGGGATTGGCGTGGTGCTCTGCGAGACTCAGAAAGCCGCCGAGAGCGTGATCGAGGCCTTTATCCAGACCAACAACAACATTCTGGTGCAGGAGTATATCCGCGAGGCCAATGGCGCCGACATCCGCTGTCTGGTGGTCAACGGCAAGGTGGTGGCCGCCATGCGCCGTCAGGCCCAGCCGGGGGAATTTCGCTCCAACCTGCACCGTGGCGGCACCGCCGAGGCGATCAAGATCACCCCGGAAGAGCGAGCCACCGCCGTGCAGGCTGCCAAGATCATGGGGCTAGATGTGGCGGGGGTCGATATCCTGCGCAGCGCCCGTGGCCCGCTGGTGCTGGAGGTCAACTCCTCCCCCGGCCTGCAAGGGGTGGAAGCTGCCTCCGGCAAGGATGTGGCCGGCAAGATCATCGAGTTCCTCGAACTCAAGGCGAGCCGCAAGAACAAACCGGCGGAGTGAGCCTCAGGCTTGCATCCGTCAGATAGAAACAGGGCGCCCTCGGGCGCCTTGTTGCTATCTGGCTGGTGGGTTGGCGGTGCCACTTCGCCATCACCCTAACCCTCTCCCAAAGGGAGAGGGAACTCTCCGGCGGCGATCATCGCCAGCCGGGCGCTAAATACGCCATCCTCGAGCCGGGTGTCGATCTGCCAGCCCAGCTTCTCGCAGATGCGCTGGATGATGGTGAGGCCACAGCCGTAGCCGAGGATCTGATCCGGTGCCGCCGCCGTCGGGTTGCTGATGGTGAGCACCGGGCCACACAGCTCGATGTCGATATGTCCTTCGGCATAGCTCAGGGCATTTTTCAGCAGGTTGCCGAGGGCAATGGCGAGCAGGGAGAGGGGGGCGTTTACTTCGCTGCTCTCGTCCAGATTAAGCCGGATATCAAGTGCCTCCCGCTGCAACAGCGGAGCGAGGCGGGCCAGCTCCTGACGGATCAGCGGGGTCACCTGCTGCAGCGGTCGCTCCACTGCCTCCTTGCGGCCCAGCAGCAGGAAGGTCTCGGTGAGCAGCGCCATCTCGTCGGCGGCGGCGCGGATGCGGGTGGTGGCGCGGGCGGCCGGTGCGGGCAAGTCCGTCACCTTGCCGAGCAGGGCCGCCGAGCCCTGGATCACCATGTTGGGGGTGCGCAGCTCGTGGCTGGCGAAGCGGCTGAACTCCTGCTCGCGAGCAAACACTGCGCTCACCTCCTGCTTGCCGGCCAGCAGCGCCAGCTCGATATCCCGCAGCTCCTGCCAGGGGGCGTCGGGCTCGAAATCCGCCTGATCCGGGGTGAGGTGGGCGACCCTCTGTTGCAGCCGCTGCAGCGGCCCCGTGATATGGCGTACCAGCCAGATGCCGAAGCCGAGGCAGCCCAGCAGCAGGGTCACCCCGATCAGTCGGGTCGCCAGATGCAGCTTGTCTTCGTAGGGATCTAGGTAGTCGTCGGCGTCGTCGTTGAACACCAGATAGAGCAGTCCCTCGCCGGAGGGGTGACGGGCCACCAGAAAGTGTTTGTCCTCCTTGCCCAGTTGGTGCTCGAAAAAGCCGGGAGTCTGGTAGGGCTTCAACCACTTGGGCAAGCGGCCCGCCTCGGTCCAGTAGCTGGAGAACTGTCTGGGGCTTGGAGCCGCCGCCGCCGGGCCGAGTCGCAGCCAGTCATCGCTGTAGCGGGTCACTTCGGCTTCCAGCCAGTGGCGCAGGCTCAGCTCCTCCATCTTGTCTTCGGCCACCAGCATCAAGCCGGAGAGCAGGATCAGCAGCACCACCCCGGCGCCGCCGAGCGCCATGATCAGGCGGCGGCGCAGGCTCGGCAGGTTCATGCGTTCACCAGTCGGTAGCCCTGACCGTGCAAGGTCTCCAGCATGGGTGTGGGGAAGGGTTTGTCGAGCGCGTTGCGCAGGGCGTAGATATGGCTGCGCAGGGCATCGGAGTCGGGCTCCTCATCCCCCCAGACGGTGTCGAGTACCTCCTGACGGCTGACGATGGCGGGGGCGCGGCGGGCCAGCAGGGCGAGGATCCGGAACGGGATCTTGCCGAGCTTGAGGGGCTCACCGGCCCGGGTGGCGCGGCCGCTGGCGACATCGACCGTCAGATCGCCAAAGCTGATGGCCCCCACATCGCCGCGCGGGCCGCGCAGACTGAGGGCTTGCAGCCGCACCTCCAGCTCCTCCATGGCGAACGGCTTGACCAGATAGTCATCCCCTCCCGCCTTGAAGCCTGCCAGCTTGTCTTCCAGGCTGTCGCGGGCGGTGAGAAACAGCACGGGAGTGGCAATCCCCTGCTCGCGCAGGCGCGCCACCGTGCTGAGGCCATCGAGGCGCGGCATCATCACATCCATGATGATGACGTCGAAACGCTGTTCCTCCAGCAGTTGCAGCGCCGCCTGACCGTGATAGGCACAATCGAGGCGGTGACCGGCCAGCTCCAGATAATCCATGATGGTTTCCGCCACCTGAGGATTGTCTTCCACTACCAAAATCTTCATGCTTTGCTCTCCTGGTTGGCGAGCGTTTCACGCTCTTTTCACACCGGATTCGGCATCCTGTTTGCCAGTGTAACCCCGAGGATCCCTGATGAAGAAGTCTCTCTGCGCCTTCCTGTTGCTGATCTTGTTGCCACTTGGCACTGCACAGGCGACCGAATTCAAACTGACCGGCCGCACCACCTGGCAGCTTGGCCAGTTGATGGTCAACGGCATGCCGTTCGTGATCGACGACCAGACCCGCTTCAAGGATTGGCTCAACGAGGATGATCTCGGTGGTACCTGGGTCGAGATGAAAGGGGTGGTTGAGAACGGCGTGCGCTATGTACGCAAGGTCGAAGCCCTCGACGAAGATGACAAGGACGAGATGGATCTGGAGGGGCCGGTGGAAGGGGGGCGGATCTGGGGCTACACCACTTCGGATAACAGTCTGGCGCCGTTTGAAGGGCGCTGGCTTGAGCTGGAGTGCAAGTTTGACGGCATGCGTCTGAGCCGCTGCCGCGAGGATGACTGATCCGATCTCTGCGTTCCGATTAGAAATGCTCCCGAATGAAGCCCATGCTTGTCCAGCATGGGCTTTTTGTTCAGGGACGAACGAAGATGGAACAATCGAGAAAGTGGTGTGCATGGATGCTGGGTGTACCGCTCTGGGCGGCGCAGGCGGGAGCCGACGAATTATGGCTGGTGGAGCTGGAGCACAGCGATGGCATCCGCCTGCAATTTCAGGGAGCCGAGGTGGAGCAGGGCAGTGCCGCCATCTGGTGGCAGGGGGAGATTTGGCCGCAGCCACTCAAGCCCGGCGACCAGCTCGCCCTGCTGGTGGCCGATGGCGTTGCCACCCGCATTGAGCTGCTGGCCGCCAGAGCCCCGCTGGCCAATCTGCCCTGGCAGCGGGCGCAAGATCGCCTGCAATCCTTCGATGATCGGCAGCTCACGTTGGCAACCCTGGGCACAGTGCCACTCAATCCACAGGTGCGCTGGGTCAACGGTTCCGTCGCCGATCTGCATGCCGGGAGCGAGCTGGTATTGATTCGTTCGGCGGATGGAATATTGCAGGGAATTGAAGTGATCAATCCGGAAGAGTAATTCAGCATCTTCTTATTTAATATAGTTTCACCATATTGTGGCAGCCATTAAATAATGGCTGCCACAATATTTATGATTTATTCCTCAATAAAGTCATCACTCTAATTATTTTCTTATACCACCATTATTTTGTTTGTCATGGATGTTTTTTGGTGGTTTATTTTATTTGTGTCAGGTTTTGTCGGAGTCCATACCTGTCAAATGAAAAAGGATATTTCTACACAATAACAATTATCGTATGTCTGAAAGAGGGATAAATGATGAATAGAATAATTACCGCCAATCTGGCGTTTTTGGCGTCTTCATTGATGCTCGCTCAGGTGCAGGCGGCTGAACCTGTCTACCCTGATCAGGTCAAGTGGGCGGGTCTTGGGACGGGCGTCTGTGCCAGTGGTTACCGTCCTCTGACCCGTGATGAAGCCATGAGTATCAAGGGTAATCTGGTCAGCCGCATGGGGCAGTGGCAGATCACCGGGCTGGCTGATCGCTGGGTGATTATGGGGTCGGGATATAATGGCGAAATCAAACAGGGCACTGCCGGAGAAACCTGGTGCTATCCAAATTCACCGGTTTCCGGAGAAATACCAACACTCTCTGACTGGAATATTCCGGCAGGTGATGAGGTCGATGTGCAATGGCGGCTTGTCCATGATAATGATTATTTTATTAAGCCAGTCAGTTATCTCGCTCATTATTTGGGATACGCCTGGGTGGGTGGAAATCATAGCCCCTATGTCGGAGAGGATATGGATGTTACCCGGGTTGGCGATGGCTGGCTGATAAAGGGAAATAATGACGGCGGCTGCTCCGGATATCGTTGCGGGGAGAAGAGCTCCATCAAGGTAAGCAACTTCTCATATACCCTGGAACCCGACTCCTTCAGCCATGGTCAGGTCACCGAGAGCGGCAAGCAGTTGGTCAAGACCATCACGGCCAATGCGACCAACTACACCGACCTGCCCCAGCAGGTGGTGGTGACCCTGAAGTACGACAAGGCCACCAACTGGTCGAAGACCGACACCTACAGCCTGAGCGAGAAGGTGACCACCAAGAACAAGTTTCAGTGGCCGCTGGTGGGTGAAACCGAACTGGCCATCGAGATCGCAGCGAGCCAGAGCTGGGCTTCCCAACACGGGGGCTCGACCACCGAGACTGTCTCGGTTGAAGCGCGCCCCACGGTACCGCCTCACTCCAGCCTGCCGGTGCGGGTTGCTCTCTACAAGTCCAACATCTCCTACCCCTACGAGTTCAAGGCCGAGGTCAATTATGACCTGACCATGAAGGGCTTCCTGCGTTGGGGCGGCAATGCCTGGTATACCCATCCTGAGAATCGCCCCACCTGGGAGCACACCTTTGCCGTCGGCCCGTTCCGCGACAAGGCGAGCAGCATCCGCTACCAGTGGGACAAGCGTTATATCCCGGGTGAAGTGAAGTGGTGGGACTGGAACTGGACCATCAGCGAGTATGGTTTGTCGACCATGCAGAATAACCTGGGTCGTGTGCTGCGCCCGATCCGTTCGGCGGTGACCGGTGACTTCTATGCCGAGAGCCAGTTTGCCGGCGATATCGAGATTGGTCAGCCCCAGACTCGGTCCGCGAAGGCTGCCCAGCTGCGCAGTGCCTCTGCCGATGAGGTGGCGCTTACCGGTGTGGATCTGGACAGCGAGGCCCTTGCCAACGAAGGGTTTGGCAACGTATCTCTGACCATAGTTCCGGTTCAATAACCTCCCTCGCAGGCCCCTTTCATAGGGGCCTGTTTCTGTTCTGCGCAAGACGATGCACTTGCCCTGCACCCCTCGATTTTCCCTCTTTTTCTCCTCTTGTCCCTGCATGATCACAGCGGGAATCTGTGGCTTGCCAAGGGGATGCCACCGCAGGTTTGACCTCTGTTTGGGGTGGCCCCGTGAGCGAGGCATCGTTCACTCATTTGTTGAAAGAGGCGTGTTGGCCAGATTGTTAACGGCTTGTGCTTTAAATTTTCCCCCTTATACTGGCGCCATCTTGTCGGAGTGCTGACCGTCGAACGACGCGAAGCTGAGACCGTTAATTCGGGATCCGTGGAACCTGATCAGGTTAAAACCTGCGAAGGGAACAAGGGTAACTTGCGGGTTACCGCGCCGGAGGAGGAACAAGCCTCTTCCGCTCATCGAAGGGATCACTCTTGATGGGTCAGGGCGCACAGGAGGGAGTCTGTCCCGTCCGGTTTTCCAGCACGTGGGGCGCCTTGCCCACCGCGTGCAGAGAGCGGAAAGTGGCAGAACAGCAGCGCGGAGATCTATCCCGCGCGCACTCCCTCCCGAGATAAACACCCCGCCGCAAGTTCATCTTCTCCTCGAACTCCAGACAAGCAAATACCCATAACTTCAACCAGTTAATGTGAGTTTTGCTATGTCTACTTCCGTATCTGATACCACCAAATCCAGCCGCCGCGAGCAGCGCTCCAGCGCTCAGGCTTTTATCGACAGCCTCAAGGGGATGGCTCATCCCAACTCCCGCCGCATCTTTATTGAAGGCTCCCGCGCCGATATTCGTGTTCCCCTGCGGGAGATCCAGCTGGCCGACACCTTCGTCGGCGGCACCAAAGAAGATCCCAAATTCGAACCCAACGAGCCGGTGCCGGTCTACGACACCTCGGGCCGTTACGGGGAGGAGGGGGTCGCCATCGATGTGCGCCGCGGCCTGCCGCGCCTGCGGGAGAACTGGGTGCTGGAGCGGGATGACACCGACGAACTGCCGGGGCTCAGCTCCACCTTCACTCAGGAGCGTCTGGCGGACGAGGGGCTGGACCACCTGCGCTTCGAGCATCTGCCAAAGCCGCGCCGCGCCAAGCCGGGTCGTCGGGTTACCCAGCTCCACTATGCCCGTGCCGGCATCGTCACTCCCGAGATGGAATTTATCGCCATTCGCGAGAACATGGGGCGCGAGCGGGTGCGCTCTGAACTGTTGCGCACCCAGCATCCGGGCCGCGATTTTGGTGCCCGTTTGCCCCAGAACATCACCCCCGAATTTGTGCGCGATGAGGTGGCCGCCGGTCGCGCCATTATCCCCAGCAACATCAACCACCCGGAAGCGGAGCCGATGATCATCGGCCGCAATTTTCTGGTGAAGATCAACGCCAACATTGGCAACTCGGCGGTCACCTCCAGCATCGAGGAGGAGGTGGAGAAGCTGGTCTGGTCGACCCGCTGGGGTGCCGACACCGTCATGGACCTCTCCACCGGCCGCTACATCCACGAGACCCGCGAGTGGATCCTGCGCAACAGCCCTGTCCCCATCGGTACCGTGCCCATCTATCAGGCGCTGGAGAAGACCAACGGCATCGCCGAAGACCTCACCTGGGAGCTGTTCCGCGACACCCTGCTGGAGCAGGCCGAGCAGGGGGTGGACTACTTCACCATCCACGCCGGCGTCCTGCTGCGCTTCGTGCCGATGACCGCCAAGCGCCTCACCGGCATCGTTTCGCGCGGCGGCAGCATCATGGCCAAGTGGTGCCTCTCCCACCATAAAGAGAACTTCCTCTACCAGCACTTCCGCGAGATCTGCGAGATCTGCGCCGCCTATGACGTGGCCCTGTCCCTTGGTGACGGTCTGCGCCCGGGCTCCGTCTATGACGCCAACGACGAGGCCCAGTTCGCCGAGCTGCGCACTCTGGGCGAGCTGACCAAGATCGCGTGGGAATACGACGTGCAGGTGATGATCGAGGGCCCCGGCCACGTGCCGATGCACATGATCGAGCGCAACATGACTGAGCAGCTGGAGCACTGCCACGAGGCGCCTTTCTATACGCTGGGCCCGCTCACCACCGACATCGCGCCGGGTTACGATCACTTCACCTCCGGCATCGGTGCGGCGCTCATCGGCTGGTACGGCTGCGCCATGCTCTGCTACGTCACCCCCAAGGAACACCTGGGGCTGCCCAACAAGGAGGATGTGAAACAGGGGCTGATTACCTACAAGATCGCCGCCCACGCCGCCGATCTGGCCAAGGGGCATCCGGGTGCCCAGATCCGCGACAACGCCATGTCCAAGGCGCGCTTCGAGTTCCGCTGGGAGGATCAGTTCAATCTTGCGCTCGACCCCGACACAGCCCGCGCCTACCACGACGAGACCCTGCCGCAGGAGTCTGGCAAGGTGGCCCATTTCTGCTCCATGTGCGGGCCCAAGTTCTGCTCCATGAAGATCACCCAGGATGTGCGCGACTACGCAGCAAAGCTTGAGGCCGTGGAGATCAAGCTGGTCGGCATGGACGGCCAGCAGGAGCAGGTGGTGGCTCAGGTGGAGAGCGGCATGGCCCGCATGGCTGAGACTTTCAAGGAGACCGGTGGCGAGCTCTACCATCAGGCGGCGGTGCTGAAACAGGCCGCAGGGGAGGAGGCGTGAGCAGCGCAAGCGGGGCTGTCAGCCCCGCCGAGCTGTCGCCCGTGACGGACTCTCGCCCAGTTGTCTGGACCATCGCTGGTTCAGACTCCGGCGGCGGTGCCGGTATTCAGGCCGACTTGCACACATTGCACGATCTTGGTGTGCATGGCTGTTCGGTTATCTCCGCCATCACCGCCCAGAACTCGGTGGCGGTGAAGATGGTTGACCCCGTGCTGATGCAGACCTTCACCGCCCAGATCGACGCCCTCGGCGTCGATCTGCCGCCCGCCGCCATCAAGATCGGTCTGCTGCCGACCCGGCTCCACGTCGAGGTGCTGGCCCGCCGACTGGCAACTATTGAGAGTCCCTTCGTGGTCTACGACCCGGTGGCCATCGCCAGCACCGGCACCCCGATGGCGGAGCCCAATATGCTGGAGGCGGTGCGCGAGCAGCTGTTGCCACGTCTGTCGCTCATCACCCCCAACGGCCCCGAACTGGAAGCCCTGACCGGCATTCCCGCGACCAGCCCTGTGTTGGTGCGCTTCGCCGCCCGGCGGCTGCGCGAACTCGGCGCCCGCGCCGTGCTGGTCAAGGGCGGCCATCTGGGCTGGAGCGGCGATCTCTGCCTCGACTACTACCAGGATGAGACCCGCGAATTCTGGCTGGCCGCGCCGCGCCTCGATACCCGCCACGGCCACGGCACCGGTTGTTGTTACGCCAGCGCCATCGCCGCTGTGGTGGCGCAGGATTATCCGGTGGAGGACGCTATCACCCTCGCTCGTGCCTACCTGCAACAGGGGTTGGCGGCGGCGCAGGGGGTGGGCGCAGGCCCGGGCCCCATCGCCCATCTTGGCTGGCCGAGCAGTCTTGCCCACTTCCCCCGCGCCGTCTTGGCGGGCTCAATGCTCGATCGCCGTTTCGGGCTTTATGAAGCGAGCAGCGCACGCCTGCCGCAGGGCCCCTTTGCCGAAACCGAACAGCATCTGGGCCTCTATCCGGTGGTCGATTCGGTCAAGTGGCTGCGCCGCCTGCTGGGGGCTGGGGTCAAGACCATCCAGCTGCGGCTCAAGAATCTGCCCGCCGCTCAGGTGGCGTCGGCCATTCGTGATGCGGTAGAGCTTGGTCGCCGTCATGGGGCGCGGCTCTTGATCAACGACTACTGGCAGCAGGCCATCGAGGCGGGCGCCTGGGGCGTGCATCTGGGGCAGGAGGATATGGAGACCGCCGATCTCGCCGCCATTCAGGCCGCCGGGCTGCGCCTTGGCATCTCCACCCACGGCTACTTCGAGCTGATGCGGGCCCGCGAGCTGGCCCCCTCCTATATTGCGCTGGGTCATATCTTCCCGACCAATACCAAGGCGATGCCTTCGCGTCCGCAGGGGCTGGTGCGGTTGCACCGCTACCGCGCCCTGATGGCGGAGTGGCCGACGGTGGCCATCGGCGGCATCAGCGAGGAGCGGGTGGCGGCGGTCAAGGCAAGCGGGGTCGGTAGTATCGCGCTGGTCTCGGCTATCACGGCCAGCGACGACTGGCAGGGGGCGACGGAGCGGCTGCTCGCGGCCGTGGGGGCAGGGGATAAGCCGTGCTCGGCGCAGCTCATGACCGACATGCAGGAGGCGGCCCATGTTCTCTGATGCTGAGTATTTGCGATACGGCCGCCAGCTGATGTTGGCGGAAGTGGGTGAAGAAGGTCAGGCACGGCTGAAAGATAAGTCCGTGCTGATCGTGGGCTTGGGCGGGCTCGGCTCGCCGCTCGCCCTCTATCTGGCCGGGGCCGGGGTGGGCACCTTGTGGCTGGCCGATGGGGATACGGTGGATTCAAGCAATCTGCCGCGCCAGATCCTGTTCGATAGCGAGGCGGTCAACCACTCCAAGGCGGAGCTGGCCCGCGAGCGCTTGGCGGCCCACAACCCGCTGGTGGAGCTGATCGCCATCAACCAGCGACTCGATGCCGCCAGCCTGCCGGAGTTTGTGGCTGAGGTAGATCTGGTTGTCGACTGCTGCGACAACCTCGCCACCCGCCAGGCCATCAACGCCGCCTGCGTGGCTCAGGGCAAACCCTGGATCTCCGCCGCCGCAGTGGGGTGGCAGGGGCAGCTGATGGCGCGCACCAGCAGCGATCACGCCTGCTACGCCTGCCTCTATCCACTGGATACCAAGGTGAGCCAGAGCTGCGAGACCAGCGGCGTCACCGGCCCGCTGGTCGGAGTGATGGGCTCTTTGCAGGCGCTGGAGGCATTGAAACTGCTGCTCGGGATGCCGAGTCAGGTCGCCGGTACTCTGCGCCGTTTCGATGCCCTGAGCCATCAGTGGCAAACCCTCACGCTGGCCCCCGATCCCGATTGCCCGGTTTGCGGGCAGCGCCGATGCCCGACACACGATAAGGAAGTCACCCCATGACCCTCACCATTCGACTCAACGATAAAGCCCAGCCGCTGACGGCAGGGCAGAGCGTGGCCGACCTGCTGGCGGCGCAAGACGTTAATCCACAGGGGGTGGCGGTGGCCCTTAACGGTGCCGTGCTGCCCCGTGGCCGCTGGGCCGAGACCTGTCTTAATGACGGGGACGAAATTCACCTCTTTACCGCCATTGCGGGAGGCTAACCCATGATGCTCGCAGTCCCATCTTCGAGTGCTCTGCCTTGCGGCGGCGCCTCACCTCTTCTTACCGCAGTGGCCGGAGGCTGACATGCTGACCATTGCCGATCACACCTTCTCATCGCGCCTCTTTACCGGCACCGGCAAGTTTGCCCGCCCGGAACTGATGGCCGCCGCCATCGAGGCGAGCGGATCCCAACTGGTCACCATGGCTATCAAGCGGCTCGAACCGGGCAAGGCCCACGACGATATCCTGAGCCCCTTGCTGCAACTCGGGGTCAAGCTGCTGCCCAACACCTCCGGCGCCAAGACCGCCGCCGAGGCGGTATTTGCCGCCCACCTCGCCCGCGAGGCGCTGGGGACGAACTGGCTGAAGCTGGAGATCCACCCCGACCCGCGCTATCTGCTGCCCGATCCCATCGAGACGCTGAAAGCCGCCGAGCAGCTGGTGCAAGAGGGCTTTGTGGTGCTGCCCTACTGCGGCGCCGACCCCGTGCTCTGCAAGCGGCTGGAAGAGGTGGGCTGCGCCGCCGTGATGCCGCTCGGCGCGCCCATCGGCTCCAATCAGGGGTTGGTGACCCGGGAGTTTCTCTCCATCATCGTCGAGCAGGCCAATGTGCCTGTGGTGGTGGATGCGGGGATCGGTGCGCCGAGCCACGCGGCCGCCGCCTTTGAGCTGGGCGCCGATGCCGTGCTGGTCAACACCGCCATCGCGGTGAGCAGCGACCCGGTCGCCATGGGGCGCGCCTTTGCACTGGCTTGCACCGCCGGGCGCAGCGCCTATGAAGCTGGCCTTGGCGCCCGCGCCCTGCAGGCCCAAGCCTCCAGTCCGCTCACCGATTTTCTGGGGGCGTTATGAGTCATGATGCTGGCTCGGGGCAAGAGCCAATCGCCATGCCCTCTTTCTCGGTTTCTCCCGAGGCTGATGTGTTTAGCCCCCCTCTAGACTCTTCACAAAATAAGGGAGAGGGGTTGGGGGTGAGGGCACTGGGTGTAAGGGCTAAGGAGCCTTCCTTTCTCGACCGATGGCAGGCGCTGGAGTGGGACGATATCGGCATGCAGATCCGCGCCAAAACTGCCGCCGATGTAGCGCGAGCCCTGAGTACACCACGGCGCACTCTGGCCGATTTTATGGCGCTGATCTCGCCAGCCGCCGAAGCCTATCTGCCGCAGATGGCAGCCGAGGCCGAGCGGCTGACCCGCCAGCGTTTTGGCAACACCATCGGCTTCTATGTGCCGCTCTATCTGTCGAATCTTTGCGCCAACGACTGCACCTACTGCGGCTTCTCCATGAGCAACCGCCTCAAGCGCAAGACCCTGAATGCAGAGGAGATAGAACGCGAGTGTCTGGCCATCAAGGCGCGCGGTTTTGACAGCGTGCTGCTGGTGACCGGCGAGCACGAGCACAAGGTGGGGCTCGCCTATTTTCGCGAGGTGATGCCCATCATCCGCCGCCACTTCAGCACGGTGGGGATGGAGGTGCAGCCCCTCTCGCAGGCCGAATATGCCGAACTGAAAACCCTCGGCCTTGATGCCGTTATGGTCTATCAGGAGACCTACCACGCCCCCACCTACGCCCGCCACCATCTGCGTGGCAACAAGCGGGACATCGCATGGCGCCTCGCCACGCCGGATCGGCTCGGCCGCGCCGGTATCGACAAAATCGGCTTGGGGGCGCTGATCGGTCTCTCCTCGGACTGGCGCGCCGACAGCTACTTTGTCGCCGAGCATCTGAGCTGGCTTGAGCGTCACCACTGGCAGAGCCGCTACTCGCTCTCCTTCCCGCGCCTGCGCCCCTGCACCGGCGCTCTGGAGCCTGCCGTGGTCATGTCGGATCGCCAGCTGGCGCAGCTTATCTGCGCCTGGCGCCTCTTCTCGCCCACGCTGGACTTGTCGCTCTCGACCCGCGAGTCCGCCACCTTCCGCAACGGCGCGGTGCGCCTTGGCATCACCCAGATGTCCGCCGAGTCGCGCACCCAGCCGGGTGGCTATGCCGAGGGGGATAAAGAGGAGCTGGAGCAGTTCGCCATCCACGACGACCGCCCGGTGGGGGAAGTGGCCGCCGCCGTGCGGCAGGCGGGGTTGCAGCCGGTGTTCAAGGACTGGGAGCCCTTCTTGGGCCGATAGGGGCGGCCATGCCCCCCTTTGCCGGTGGCATCCCAGCGTCCAGCCAGACTCCGTGCCTGTGGCAAGCAGGCACGACTTCGCCGTGCGGGACGCGAGGCCGCTGGCCTCGACGGGGTTTCGCCCGCCCTTCGGGCCTGGGCGAGTAACTTTTCTTTGCGTGGCCAAAGAAAAGTCACCAAAAGAAAGGCCACCCCCGCCAACCCGACCGCTACGCGGTTTCCCTCAGGGCAGGTACAAGGTCGGACGGATCGCCGCAGACGGCACATCCCTGTGCCGGCTGCGTCTGCGCCATCATCCCTGATGGCGCTCCTGACCTTGCCCCTGCCCCTCGGCGGATTGGAGGGGGAACCAAAACCGTGCCCGCCATAACCTCGGGGAGTGGTCGTAGGGTGCAATAAACGGAGCGCATTGCATCCCTACATATTTCAGTTGCTTGTCGTACGGTTTGATAGATTTCTCTATATGAGGTATTTCTATCGCAAAGCTTCTTCTAGATAGAAACGAGGTCTTGCACTTATGAAAAATGAGCGGTGATCATAGCTTTGTTTTTTCTCTTTTTCAGATTCAGCTGCTTTTATTAAAATATTGAATGCGTCATCGTATAAAGAATTTAGGGTGTTGATATTTTCAACCTTTAATTCCACTCCTCTCTTTCTTGCACATTCACCTATTGCATATAAAAGATAGTAAGAAGCATGATTTATGAATGAGCTGACACTTCCCAATACGGATGTTTCTTTACTTTCTCTTGCTGCTTTCGCCTTCAGCATAATGTGTTTATATATTTCAAAAGCAATTATTATGTCGTCATCTGTAATGCTCTCGTCGAAGATGATGTCATATTTTTCTGAGAATATCACTTTTTTATCTGTTTTAGCTTCGGCAGGTATTCCGTTATATAATGACATTAATAACTGGCCTGCTTTCTCGGCATCAATTCTATAAGCAATTGGTTTGTTATAGTACTGGTTTCGTTTTCTTTCGTAAAAATATCCTTTTAAAAGTAGTGATTGTTCAAGATATTTTTGAACGAAATCATTAGAACGTATATCTCTGGATTTAACAGGGTTTTGACTGTTTGTATATTCAGCAATTTCATTGCTAAGAGACTCATTTTCAGTTTTATATATGCGGCATAATAAATCGACATTATCGAAATGCTCAGGTGACTCGGAAAGAGCATCCAACAAAGCATGAATCGTCTGGCATCCGTTGACTATTTGTAGGTCATGGAGTTGAACTAACGGCGCCCGAATACTTTTTGTGTATTCAAAACTCTTACAGGTTATTGTGATACCATTGTTAAAATAAAAGAAACGATGGCTATTTTCTGACTTTGCTGTGTTTTTAATATTTTTGTTTATCTTCGTTTTCTGCTTTAAATAAATCCTTACATTATCATCAAAAGCATCATCATGAACGCCATTAGATATAAGTTCATCATAGGTAACCGGTTCAGATGACAATCTAATGTCAGATTTTTTAGAAACAGCTTTTAATACTTCAGTAGCATCTATATTTGCGATTAGCGCATTGATATCACCATCAGCTTTTTCAAAGAAATTCTTATCTATTAGTCTTATTTTAGCATTGATCACCTCTTTATTTGTATTTGATATTATAGATACATATTCTTTTAGATTATGCTCAATGAATTGTACTTTGCTATATCTTGAGAGCGCATTTATAAAGCGGTCCCTCTCATCAGAGACTAGGCCATGATATAAATTACTGCATAAGTGTATCTTTATATCCACGATCGGGTGTTCTTTATATAACTCGTTTATCTCCTGTACTTTATCAGCCAAGACACTATTTATACCATTAGATAATGACTCTGACTCAGACATAAGGTCGGAGATAAAGCTGATTAGCTTATCTATTTCTCCGCTTGGGAAATTGTTTTTTGTTTTTTCGAAACTTTCGGTGTATTTGAAATTAAATATATGAATGCAAGCGGGGGTTGAACTATAGTCTATATAGACGGCATCGACACCTCTATCCTTTCCTTTTTTACTTGGATCAGCCTTGATATTTAGATATTCAGTATCCGTTAGTGATTGCTCTATCTCATCATCATTTATATTTAACAGTAATCCAATGGTTAGATAAGAAAATCCTTGTGAGCATTTTTGTAGGTTATTAGATTGAGTGACCTCTATAACTCTGTTATGGACTAACCCGAAGTCGTGTCTTGAATAGGTGTAATCTGTCATTATTTATATCCCTGAAATAAACATATATCATGTTAAAGATAGTAAAATGCACATTGCTATAGAAAAGCAAGAGGTATTTCATCAACGTGTGATATGTAGAACATTTTCTAACTATTTTATAATCATTAATGCGCGGGCTAAACTTGAGGTTCCTCATGTATTTGAATTACATCACCCTTACTTTCTGAATAATTAGAATCTGAGAGGGAGGAGCATAACCACCGTTAAATCACCTCAGGTAAACCAGTGAAATAGGTGCCGCTAAAAGATTCATTCTACGGGAACAAGGGCATAGATATGTGCATCCATAGGCTGGCCATGTAGGAAGATGCGGTTTCTTGCCCGGCATTCAAAGGTAGTCCCGGCGGCGATGGCAACAGCTTCGCTGGCGCTGTTGCCGATTCCCATCACGATCTCCAGCCGAAATAGTCCCAACTGCTGAAAGCCAAAGTCACGGAGCAGGGCGACCGCCTGTCGGGCGATACAACAGCCTTGGCGGGATTGACGTACCCAGTAACCGATATTGCCGTAGCGATGATGGGGTGACAGCTGGTTGATTCCTGCGCCACCCAGCAGTTGGCCGGTGGTGGCGCAGAAAATGCCCATGTCAAAGGCTCGTCCCGCCGCACAATCCAGATCGCAGCTGGCAAACCACTCCAGTGCACTTTCCCGGGTAAATGAACGGGAGCACCAGCTCATCCATTGGCCGACCGTCTCGATCGATTCGTGGGCCGCGCGGACAAACTCGTCGGTATCGCCCGCTTCGAATGGACGGATCACGAGTTGAGTGTTGGCAAGGCGCGGGAGTGCCATCACTTACCCTGCTTTTTCAGAAAGTAACTGATATGCCCCGGCGGCATATCGGGCAGCTGGCCAAAGACTTCGTAACCCTGCTTCTGGTAGAAGGGGAGGGCCTGAAAACTGGTGGTTTCCAGATGGTAGTTGCTGATGCCCTTGCTTTGGGCGTACTGCTCCATGGCGCCGAGCAGGCGGCCGCCCCAGCCATCGCGGCGGATGCTTTCGTCGATCCAGAGCCAGTCGACGTGCAGCCAGCCCCACTTGATGTCGGCAATGATGCCGCCGTGTACCTTGCCCTCTTTATCCTTGATAAAGCTGGCGATCCGCTCGCGCCGAAGTTCGTACAGTTGAGGGCCTGCCTGGCTTACGTTGTAGCCCGTCAGGCCAATGCGCAGCGCTTCGATCTCATCGTCCTGAGGCGGTTGGGGTGGGGTGAGTTGCATATGGGCTCCTGCGGTATGGGTTGTGGTGGCGGCAAAGGGTTAAAGCAATACCCGTTTGGACTCTGTTTGGTCAAGTGTTCTGGTCGCTCGCCACCAAGCGTGCATGGTATGGGGGCCAGTCAATGGCCCTTGCAACTTCCATCCCCCCTTGCATCACCCCAGAGTGAGGCGCAGACTGTTTGGCCTTGTTTTTATGCGATTCGATTCAAGGCAACCATCATGACTCCTGCCATCAACCTGCTGAAGAAGCTCAAAATCCCCCACAAGCTCTACCCCTACGAGTGCGAAGCCCACGACGATTTCGGCAAGCATGCCGCGACCCAGCTCGGGCTGCCGGAGGCGCAGGTGTTCAAGACTCTGGTCGCCCATCACGACAAGCAGGCGGTGGTGGCCATCGTTCCCTCATCCGGCATGTGCAGTCTGAAACAGCTGGCCAAGGCGACTGGCCTCAAGAAGGTGGAGATGATGAAACCGGCGGAAGCGGAGAAGCTGACCGGTTACAAGGTGGGTGGCATCAGCCCGCTGGGCCAGAAGAAATTGTTGCCCACTGTGCTCGACGAGTCGGCGCTGCAGTTTGACGAGATCCTGGTGAGCGGCGGCAAGCGCGGCCTCTCGGTCGGGGTGGCGCCGCAGGATATGCTGACGCTGATGAAGTGGATTGCCGCTCCCATCGGCGAAGAGTAGTGCCGGGCACGGTATGAACCTGCCCTCCGGGCCTGTGGCGGCCCGGAGGCGATGTGACTCGTGAGGATATCTGCCCGCATCCCCCTGTTTGTCGTGTTGCTTATCCTCGCACAGGCCGCGCCAAGGTGGGGTGCCCACGCTCAGGGCTACACTGAAAGTACCCTTTCAGCCAAGGCGCGGTTTATGTCACCCCTGCATCTGCTGGCTGCCGCTCTGCTCTGCGTGTTGTCGCTGACCGGACAGGCGGCCACCCGGTTTACCTATATCAGCCCGGAGAGCGAGCGGGATCCGCGTACCACTTATGATCGGGAGCTGCTGCGGCTCGCCCTCGACAAGACCCGTGAGCAGTTTGGCGACTATCTGCTGGAGCCTGCGCCGCCCATGACCAAGGCGCGCGAGCGGCTCAGCATGCAGCTCGACAGCTATCCCAACCTCTTTGTAATGGACAGCTACAGCAGCACCCGCGAGGATCTGGGGCTCGCCTATGTCCGTTTTCCCATCCATCTGGGGATCGTCAGCTACCGCATCTGTTTTGTCAGCCCGCAGCAAAAGGGGGCGGTGAGCAAAGTGACCGACCTCAAGGGGCTGCGGCAGTTTACCTTCGGTCAGGGCAAGGGGTGGCTGGATGTGGATATCCTGCGCTACGCCGGGATGGAGGTGGTGGAGGTGGAGGGGTACGAAAAGCTGTTCAAAATGGTGGCGCGGGGTCGCTTCGATCTCTTCTGCCGCGGGGTGAGCGAGCTGCGCAGCGAGCAGCTGACCCACAAGGAGATGACGGATCTGCTGGTGGATGATGCGCTGTTGATCTACTACCCGCTGCCTCGGGTCTTCTACACCAATCCCAACAATCGCGAGGCGCTCAAGCGGGTCGAGCGGGGGTTGCAGCTGGCGTGGCAGGATGGTTCGCTACAGGCGCTGTGGCGCAAGAGCTTTGGCCCGGCCATCGCCTTTGCCAAGCTCTCCCAGCGCCGGCTGTTGCGACTGGATAATCCCTTCCTCGACGGGATCAGCTTCGATTACCGCCCCTACTTCTACAATCCGCAGACCGATCGCTTCGGCGATTACTGAGGTGCCTGCCGCTGGCGGCAGAGGGCCAGCCAAGCCTCGGCAGTGCGGGAGAGATAGCGCTCACTCGGCCAGATCACCCCGAGTCGCCAGCTCAATTCGGGCTCCAGCGGCCGCAGCACCAGACCATCCGGAGTCAGCCGGTTGCAGACCGGCTCCGGCAAGAAGGCGACCCCCATGCCGCTGCGTACCATGGCGGTGAGAAAATCCCACTGGCTGCTGCGCGCCGCCAGCTGTGGCACAAAGCCCGCCTCCTGACACGCCTGCTCCAGCCGCTCGCTCAGGGTAAATGCTTGGGTATAGAGCAGGAAGGGCTCCTCCTGCAGGGACTCCAGCCGCAGCGGTGCCTCGCCATGCCAGCGCGGTTGATCTGGCAGCACTACCCGGATCGGGTATTGATCCAGCTCCAGCGCGCTGAGGGCGCCCCCCTCTTTGGTCGGCAGCATGGTGATGGCGAGATCCAGCTCCCCCTCCAGCACCGCCTGTTCAATGCGGCGACCGCCGTACTCCACCAGGGTCAGCTCCACCTTGGGATAGCGGGTGCGGTAGGCGCGGATCAGGTCCGCATAGACGTGACCCACCATGGGGGGAATGCCGAGGGTGAGGCGACCATGTTGCAGGCTCTGCAGATCCGCCAGTTCGGCCTCCAGCTGCTGCATCTCTGCCAATATGGTCTGGGCCCGGTTGAACAGCACCTGGCCGCTGTCGGTCAGGGTGAAGCGGCGTCCTTCCCGGTTGAGCAGGGGTTGGCCCAGCTCCTCTTCGATATTGCGGATCATCTTGCTGATGGTGGGCTGGGTGACGAACAGCTTTTCAGAGGCGCGGGTGAAGCTTTTTTCCCGCACCAGTTCGACAAAATAGCGCAGGGCGCGAATATCCATGGACTCTCTCGACTCGTGTTGGCGGGTGCGGGATGAAGCATGCCTATGCGGCATGAATTTGATAATTTTAATTCATTTCTGGCAGGTTTTGCTCAACTCTATACTGTGAGCCGGTTCACAGAAAGACGATGATCATGAAAGCCCTCTGCTTGCGCTGGTTACAGACTCCCTTCCAGATTGTGTTGCTGGCAGCCATCTGGCTGCTGGCCGATACCGCGGTGCGTACCCTCCATCTGCCGCTGCCCGCCAACCTCACCGGCATGCTGTTGCTGCTGGCCTGCATCCTGCTCGGGGTGGTCAAGGCGCAGTGGTTTGAGGCGGGGGCCCGCTGGTTGCTGGCGGAGATGCTGCTCTTCTTCGTGCCCGCCGTGGTGGCGGTGGTCAACTATCAGGATCTGTTGTTGCAGGAGGGGTGGCGCATCATGGTGGTGCTGCTGGTGAGCACTACGCTAGTGCTCGGCACCACGGCGCTGGTGGTGGACCGGGTTTACCGCCTCGAACTGAAACTGGCCCGCCGGAGTCGCCGTCATGTCTGATACCCTGCTCGGGTTGATCTGTTTCGCCCTCACCCTGCTCTTCTACTACGCCAGCAAATGGCTCTACGGCAAGAAACGCATTCTGCCGCTGATGCCGCTGCTGCTGGCGCCGACCCTGCTGGTGGCGGTAGTGCTGCTGTTCCACATCCCCTATCAGGATTACATGGCGGAATCCCACTGGCTGCTCTGGCTGCTGGGCCCCGCTACCGTCGCCTTCGCGGTGCCGGTCTACGAGAACCGCCAGCTCATACGTCGCCACTGGTTGTCGCTGTCGGTGGGGGTGGTCGCATCGGTCATCATGGCGGTGGGGAGTACCGTGCTGCTGGCCCGCTGGCTGGATCTCTCCGACATGCTGCAACGCAGTCTGGCGATGCGCTCCATCACTACGCCGTTTGCGGTGGAGGCGACCCGCGCCATCGGCGGTCAGAGCGATCTCACTGCGCTGTTTGTGGTGCTGACCGGCGTCATCGGCATGGCGGTAGGGGAGAGCGTGCTGACCGTGCTGGCCATTCGCAGCCGTCTAGGCAAGGGGGCGGGGTTTGGCGCCTCGGCCCACGGCGCTGGAACTGCCAGGGCCTATCAGATGGGTAATGAGGAGGGGGTGGTCTCCAGCATGGTGATGATGATTGCCGGCATGGTGACCGTGCTGCTGGCGCCCCTGCTGGGCCGGATGTTCTGGTAGGCCTGGCTTCCCTTTAGAAGGCGGCTTGTCCCGGCGCTACACTCTAGTGAGCCTGTATTTCCGGGATGAGCAGTATGACCTTTCATCGCCTCGCTTCCTGCTTGCTGCTGTGCAGCCTTTCCCTCCTTGCCACTCCCCTACGGGCGAGCGACGTCATCACTCATATCAGCCCCGAGAGCGATCGGGACTTGCGTACCCTCTATTTTCGCGATCTGTTGCAGCTGGCGCTGGAGAAGACCCGCGATAGCTTCGGTGACTACGAGCTGCGGACCGCGCCGCCGATGAACCGTATCCGGATGCGACAGATTGTGCAGACTCAGCAATACCCCAATCTGTTTGTGGCCGACAGTCTGCGTCCGGCCGCAGAGAGCGGAGCGCTGGATTACGTCCGTTTTCCGGTGGAGCTGGGTATCCTCGGTTATCGCATCTGCTTTGTCAGTCCGCAGCAGGCCGATGCGGTGGCAAGGGTCAATACCCTGGCCGAGCTGCAGCAATTTCTGCACGGGCAGGGACGTGGCTGGCAGGATGCGGAGATCCTGCGTCATGGGGGATTCAAGGTGCAGGAAATCGACGGTTACGAGCGGCTGTTCAAGCTGGTGGCCCGTGGCCGCATCGACCTCTTCTGCCGCGGTGCCAACGAGCTCTTTATCGAGCAGGAGCAGCACAGTGATCTGCCCGGCCTCACCGTGGATCGGCGAGTGGCGCTGCACTATCCCTTCCTCCACCTCTTCTACACCCACAAGGATAATCAGGCCGCCATCCGCCGCCTCTCGGTCGGGCTCAAGCTGGCGTGGCGGGATGGCTCGTTGCAACAGCTCTGGCTGCGCCACTTCAAACCTTCCCTCGAGCAGGCGCAGCTCCCCAAGCGCCTGTTGTTCGAGTTGGCCAATCCGCGCCTTGATAAGGTGGATTTTGATTATCGGGCCTACCACTATAACCCCGTCGACGGGACGTTCGGGCCCGGGCTGCCTTGATCCTGATGGTGCTGTTACCGGATAAAGGGCCGTCTCTGCTGATGTGCTTAATCATGCCAATAAGGCATGTTTTTTATTATTTAAATTCATTTTTTGAAGGTTGGTGCGCTGCATATACTGGGGGTCGCTTCACGGTTCAGGTTTGCTCCTGCCCGCTTCTGGCTTGTGCGAGTGAGCCTGAATCGTCCTGCTGCGGCGTCTTGATGTTCTGCATGAAGGCGTCCATCACTGGGCCGGGATCGATCCCGGCAGGTATTACAGCTGACGGAGCCTTGTTATGTTTAATCCCCACTCTTGCGCCCTGATTGTCGAAGGGGGCGCGATGCGCGGCATCTTTGCCAGCGGCGTGCTCGATGCGTTTGTCGAAAGTCACCACTACCCGTTCGATTTCGTCATGGGCGTCTCGGCCGGTGCCACCAATCTGGTCTCCTACCTGAGCGAGCAGCCGCGCCGTAGTCACCACATCATCACCGAACTGGCTTGCAGCTCCCGTTTTCTCGATCCCCTGCGTTTCGTCAAAGGGGGCGATCTGGTGGATATCGGTTGGCTGTGGCAGGCCAGTCGCCATCGCTTCCCGCTCGATCTCGACACTTTCTGCGCCCGCGACATTCCCTTCTACGCGGTGGCGACCGATGTGGTGAGCGGCAAGGCCATCTATCTGCCGGTGCGGCCCGACAACATGGATGAGGTGCTGACCGCTACCTGCGCCCTGCCGGTGGTGCAGCACGATACCCCCTGCGTCGATGGTCGCCCGATGGCCGATGGCGGGATCAGCGACTCCATTCCGGTGATCGAGGCCTATCGTCGCGGGGCGCGGCGGATGACGGTGGTGCTGTCAGAACCCTGGGGCTATCGCAAGAAGCCGGCCCGTTTCTGCTGGATGGTCAAAGCCTTGCTGAAAACCCAGCCTGCACTGGCGCAAGCCATGCTGGAGCGGGATCGCGCCTACAACCAAGCGCTCGATTTCATCGCCAATCCCCCTGCCGATTGCGAGATCGAGGTGATCGCGCCACCGGCCGATTTCATGGTCTCCCGTTTTACCCAGGATCCGGTCAAGCTGGAGTCCGGTTATCTGCAGGGCTACTGGCAGGGGCGCCAGAGCCTGCTGCGGGCCCGTGGAGAGGCGCGAGCGGTGGCCTGACTGGTTTGCCGGGTGCTGAATGTGATGCGTTGAACATAAAAAGGGGAACCTCGCGGTTCCCCTTTTGCATGCTTGTGCGGCAGTCGCTGGTTACAGCATCTGCTTGAGGCGATAGAGCAGATCCAGCGCCTGTCGCGGGGTGAGCTCGTCCGGGCGCACCGCTTCCAGCTCATCGACTACCGGATGGCGATGGGGCGCCATGGCCACCGGGGCCGGGCGGCTTTCACCGGCGGCCACCGGGGTGGCGCTTTCCAGCTCATGCAGCTTGTGGCGGGCCTGCTGGATTACCGATTTCGGCACCCCCGCCAGTGCGGCAACTTGCAGACCGTAGGAGCGGCTGGCAGCCCCTTCCTGCACCGCGTGCATAAAGGCGATGGTGTCGCCGTGCTCCACCGCATCGAGGTGGACGTTGGCCAGCCCGCTCATCAGCTCCGGCAAGCGGGTCAGCTCGAAGTAGTGGGTGGCAAACAGGGTGTAGGCGCCGATCTTGCTTGCTAGTTGCTCTGCACAGGCCCACGCCAGCGAGAGGCCGTCGTAGGTGCTGGTGCCGCGGCCAATTTCGTCCATCAGCACCAGACTGCGGGCGGTGGCGTTGTTGAGGATATTGGCAGTCTCGGTCATCTCCACCATAAAGGTGGAGCGGCCGGAGGCGAGATCGTCCGATGCCCCGATGCGGGTAAAGATGCGGTCGATGGGGCCGATGCGGGCGCTGTCGGCGGGGACGAAGGCACCGATGTGGGCCAGCAGCACGATCAGCGCGGTCTGGCGCATATAGGTGGATTTACCGCCCATGTTGGGACCTGTGATGATCAGCATCCGCCGCTCCCGCTCCAGCCGGATCGGGTTGGCGATAAAGGGGTCGGTCATCACCTGCTCAACCACCGGATGGCGGCCTGCTTCAATGATGATCTGATCCTCGTCGATGAGGGTCGGGCAGCGATAGTCGAGGGTCTCGGCCCGCTCGGCCAGATTGGCCAGCACGTCCAGCTCTGCCAGTGCGGCTGCGGAATCCTGCAGATCGCCGAGGTGGGGCAGCAGGGCATCGAGCAGCTCTTCGTAGAGCCGTTTCTCCAGCGCCAGCGCCTGGGACTGGGCTGTGAGTACCTTGTCCTCGTACTTCTTCAGCTCATCGATGATGTAGCGTTCGTTGTTCTTGAGGGTCTGGCGGCGGATGTAGTGGGCCGGCACCAGATGGCTGTTGGCGCGGCTCACCTCAATGTAGAAGCCGTGCACCTTGTTGTAGCCCACCTTGAGGGTATTGATGCCGGTCAGCAGCTTCTCCCGCTCCTCGATGCGGGCGAGGCTGGCGGTGGCGCCGTTGGCGAGATCCCGCAGCTCGTCCAGCTCCTGATTGAAGCCGTCACGGATCACGCCACCATCGCGGATCAGCACTGGCGGCACCTCCATCACCGCGCGCTCCAGCAGGTCGAGCAGCTCGGGGAAGGTGCTGGCGCGCTCGGCCAGCTGCTGCACCGCTTCGTGTTCGTTATCTGCCAGCAGGCGCTGCAAATCGGGCAGCTGGGCGAAGGCCTGACGCAGACGGGTGAGGTCGCGCGGACGGGCCGAACGCAGGGCGAGACGAGCCAGCACCCGCTCCACATCCCCCACCTGACGCAGCAGGCTGCCCAGTTCATCGTAGAGGTTCTGCTCAATGAGCTCCTTGATGGTGCTCTGGCGGCCTTTCAGGATCACCCGATCGCGGATCGGCTGGTGGATCCAGCGCTTGAGCAGGCGGCTGCCCATGGGGGTAGCGGTGCGATCCAGCACCTCGGCCAGGGTATTTTCGTAGCCACCGGCCAGATTCTGGGTCAGCTCCAGATTGCGGCGGGTGGCGGCATCCATGATGACCGCATGATCCGGCTGCTCAAGGCGCACGTTGCGGATGTGGGGCAGGGCGGTGCGCTGGGTATCTTTGACGTACTGCATCAGGCAACCGGCGGCGCACAGGGCGGTCTCGCTCTTGTCGACGCCAAATCCCACCAGATCCTGGGTACCGAACTGCTGGCAGAGTAGCTTGCGAGCGGTGCCCAGCTCAAACTCCCACTCCGGGCGGCGACGCAGGCCGCGGCGACCCTCTATATGGTGCAGGAATTCGAACGATTCGGGGTAGAGCAGCTCGGCCGGATTGGTGCGTTGCAGCTCTGCCAGCAGGGTCTCTTCCTTCTCGAACTGGTTGATGAAGAAGCGGCCGGAGCCGATGTCCATGGTGCCGTAGCCGAAGCGGCGGCCATCGTGGTAGACGGCGGCGATCAGGTTGTCCTGTCGCTCGCTGAGCAGCGCCTCGTCGGAGACGGTACCCGGGGTGATGATGCGAATGACCTTGCGCTCCACCGGCCCCTTGCTGGTGGCGGGATCCCCCACCTGTTCGCAGATGGCGGCGGATTCGCCGAGCTGCACCAGCTTGGCCAGATACCCTTCGATAGCGTGATAGGGCACCCCCGCCATCGGGATGGGGCTGCCCGCCGACTGACCGCGCTTGGTCAGGGAGATATCGAGCAGCTGGGAGGCCTTGCGGGCATCGTCATAGAACAACTCGTAGAAGTCGCCCATCCGGTAGAACAGCAGGATCTCCGGGTTCTCGGCCTTGAGGCCAAGGTACTGCTGCATCATGGGGGTGTGGGCGCTCAGATTGGCGCCGGGAGCGGAGCTGGTGGCGCCGCTGGCTTGGTGTTGTGCGGTCATGTTCTGTTCCAGAAGGGGCCTCTGCGGGCCAGTGTCTGCGGTGATGAGCCTTGAGCTTGATGGCGCCATTCTACACATAAGCGCCGCGCCGGGGGAGCGGGTGTTCCGGGCGCGGTTGTTCTGCACTATTGAAGGCATGACACAGGTGCGGCACCGCAAATTGCGGCAGGCAAGGGCGGTCTGCCGTGGTTGCGGGCGGCGCTAGCGGGATCGCATAATGTGCCTCTTGAGCGGATCAGAAGGAGTCGTGATGAAACTGGATGCAGAGATAGAGCACCTTGCCATCGAGCTGGGACGGGCCCTTGGCCAGCGGGGCTGGCTGGCGGCGACCGCCGAATCCTGTACCGGCGGCGGGGTGGCCAGCGCCATCACCGACATCGCGGGCAGCTCCGGCTGGTTCGATCGCGGATTTGTCACCTACACCAACGAGGCCAAGCAGCAGATGTTGGGGGTGAGCAGCGAGAGCCTGGATCAGCACGGTGCAGTGAGCGAGGCGGTGGTGCTGGAGATGGCCCGCGGCGCGCTGGCGCACTCGTCTGCCTCCATCAGCGTTGCTATCAGTGGCATCGCCGGCCCCGGCGGCGCCACCGAGGGCAAGCCGGTCGGCACCGTCTGGTTCGCCTGGGCCGACCGCAACGGTCGTCACCACTCCCTGCTCGCCCGCTTCGACGGAGATCGCCGACAGGTACGCCAGCAGGCGGTGAGACAGGCCTTGTCGGGTCTGTTGGCCCTGCTCAGATAAATTGGGCTTGATACTGTATGAATAGACAGTATACTTAGTCCAACTTCACTTCTTACTCACGATTTCCAGCGGAGATTGGCATGGATCAGAACAAACAGAAGGCACTGGCGGCTGCGCTGGGTCAGATTGAAAAGCAGTTCGGCAAAGGTTCCATCATGCGTCTGGGCGACAGCAAGACCATGGATATCGAAGCCATCTCTACCGGTTCCCTCTCGCTGGACGTGGCGCTGGGCATTGGCGGTCTGCCGTGTGGCCGTATCGTCGAAATCTACGGCCCGGAATCTTCCGGTAAAACTACCCTCACCCTGCAGGTGATCGCGGAAGCCCAGAAGAAGGGCAAAACCTGTGCCTTCGTCGATGCGGAACACGCCCTCGACCCTATCTATGCTGCCAAGCTGGGCGTCAACGTCGACGACCTGCTCATCTCTCAGCCGGATACCGGTGAACAGGCGCTGGAGATCTGCGACATGCTGGTTCGCTCCAACGCGGTTGACGTCATCATCGTCGACTCCGTGGCGGCCCTGACGCCGAAAGCGGAAATCGAAGGGGAGATGGGTGACTCCCACGTTGGTCTGCAGGCCCGTCTGATGTCCCAGGCGCTGCGCAAGCTGACTGCCAACATCAAGAACGCCAACTGCCTGTGCATCTTCATCAACCAGATCCGGATGAAGATCGGCGTCATGTTCGGTAGCCCGGAGACCACTACCGGTGGTAACGCGCTCAAGTTTTACGCCTCCGTGCGTCTGGATATCCGTCGTATCGGCGCCATCAAGGAAGGCGACGAAGTGGTCGGTAACGAGACTCGCGTCAAAGTGGTCAAGAACAAAGTTGCCCCGCCCTTCAAGCAGGCTGAATTCCAGATCTTCTACGGTGCCGGTATCTCCAAAGAGGGCGAGCTGGTGGATCTCGGCGTCAAGCACAAGCTGATCGACAAGGCCGGCGCCTGGTACAGCTACAACGGCGAGAAGATCGGTCAGGGCAAGGCCAACGTGATGAAGCTGTTCGCCGAGAACAAGGTGATGGCTGGCGAAGTGGAAGCCCGCCTGCGCGAGCTGCTGCTCTCCGGGGCCGTGCCAGTCGATGACAAGGCTGCACCGGTTGAGGCAGACGAGTTCGATGCCGAAAGCGAACAAGAGTTCGAATAAGGAACAAAGGAAGGCCGGGTAGATACCCGGCCTTGTTATTTATGATGGTTGATGAATCTGCTGACAAACCTGTCGAACTCGCCTTTGAAGAACAACTGGCTGCGGCCCGCGGCTATGCCATGCGCAGTCTGGCCCGCCGCGAGAGTGCCGAGTCAGAGCTGGCCAACCGGCTGCGCCAGCAGGGCTTCAATGAAGAGGTGATCGAGGTGGTGGTCGACTACTGCCGCGGTTACAACTGGGTCAATGACGAACGTTACGGCGGTATGGCAGTACGGGCCGGTGCCGCCAAGGGGCATGGCCCCATCAAGATCCGCTTCGATCTGCGCCGCAAGGGGCTCGACGATATGCAGATTGATGCCGCATTCGATCAGCCGGAGCTGGACTGGTTCGAACTGGCGTTTGCCCTGCTAGAACGGCGCGCCCGGGTGGCCGATCTGGCGGATTTCAAGCTGCGGATGAAGTGGCTCAAGTACCTGCTGGGGCGCGGCTTTACCCAGGATCAGGCACGTTATGCCATCTCTGCCCTGCAGGAGCGGGAGGAGTAACGCCACTGCGTGACAAACGTCGTTTCACCTCTCCTTGTGGCAGGTTTTCCCTGCCCGCTCAGTAGCTTGCGTAAGCAATCCCGAAAAAGCCGCCTTTTGTTCATCTCATCCCTCTTTATGCGCTGCTTTTTTGCCTCTCGACAGTGGAAAAAGCCACTGTAGGCGGTGCCGCTCTTTTCTGGCCCGTTTATGTGCGCTTTTTCGCCCGTGGCGGCCCTGTCCGTTTTACTTTACCCCGCAGAAAACTTACATTAATGCGGTTAAAAGTCCGTATTCGAATCAAGCAGGATTTTCCATGTATATGTCCACGTCAGAGATTCGCGCTGCGTTTCTCGAGTATTTCCGTTCCCAGGGGCACCAGGTTGTCTCCTCCAGCTCGCTGGTACCGCATAACGACCCGACCCTGTTGTTTACCAACGCGGGTATGAACCAGTTCAAGGATGTGTTCCTTGGCGCAGACAAGCGTGCCTACAATCGCGCGACGACTTCCCAGCGTTGCGTGCGTGCCGGTGGTAAGCACAATGATCTGGAAAACGTCGGCTATACCGCTCGTCACCACACCTTCTTTGAAATGCTGGGCAACTTCAGCTTCGGTGACTACTTCAAGCAGGATGCCATCAAGTTTGCATGGGGCTTCCTGACCGAGGTGCTGCAGCTGCCGAAAGATCGCCTGCTGGTGACCGTCTACGCGACTGACGATGAAGCTTTCGATATCTGGGAAAAAGAGGTCGGTGTGCCGGCCGATCGCATCGTCCGCATCGGTGACAACAAGGGTGCCCCTTACGCTTCTGACAACTTCTGGGCGATGGGCGATACCGGCCCGTGTGGTCCCTGCACCGAGATCTTCTATGACCACGGCGATCACATCTGGGGTGGCCGTCCCGGCTCACCGGAAGAGGATGGTGACCGTTTCATCGAGATCTGGAACGTGGTCTTCATGCAGTTCAACCGTCAGGCTGACGGCACCATGGAGCCGCTGCCGCGTCCGTCTGTTGATACCGGTATGGGTCTGGAGCGTATCTCCGCCATCATGCAGGGTGTCCACTCCAACTACGAAATCGACATCTTCCAGGCGCTGATCAAGAAAGCGGCCGAGATTGTCGGCACCACCGATCTGAGCAACCAGTCCCTGCGCGTCATCGCTGACCACATCCGCTCCTGCGCCTTCCTGGTGGCAGATGGCGTGATGCCGTCCAACGAAGGTCGTGGCTATGTGTTGCGTCGCATCATCCGCCGCGCCGTGCGTCACGGTCGCAAGCTGGGTGCGACCGATGTCTTCTTCTACAAACTGGCTGCCGAGCTGGCCGTGCAGATGAAGGATGTCGCTGCCGAGCTGATCGCCCAGCTGCCGCTGGTCGAGCGCGTGCTGCGTATCGAAGAGGAGCAGTTCGTCCGCACCCTGGATCGTGGTCTGCTGCTGCTGGAAGACGCTCTGGCCAATCTCGGCGATGCCAAGGTGATTCCGGGTGAGGTGGTGTTCAAGCTCTATGACACTTACGGCTTCCCGGCCGACCTGACTGCCGACGTGGTGCGCGAGCGCGAGATCGGCATCGACGAAGAGGGCTTCAAGGCCGAGATGGAGAAGCAGCGTGCTCGCGCCAAAGAGGCCTCCAGCTTCGGCGTGAACTACAACGAGATGCTCAAGCTCGACTTCGAGACCCCCTTCACCGGTTACAAGACCCTGACCGAGCGTACCCGCGTGGTCGGTATCTACAAGGGTGTGGAAGAGGTGAGCGGTCTTATCGCAGGTGACGAAGCGGTCATCGTGTTGGAAGAGACCCCCTTCTACGCCGAGTCCGGCGGCCAGATTGGCGACAGCGGTACCCTGAAAGTGGACGACGGCATCTTTGCCGTGACCGACACCCTGAAAGCGGGCAAGGCGATTATCCACAAGGGCTACATGGAGCTGGGCACCCTAGAGAAGGGCGCCGAAGTGGAAGCCGTGGTTGACGCTGACCGTCGTCAGGCCATCGCCCTGAACCACTCCGTGACTCACCTGCTGCACGCTGCCCTGCGTCAGGCACTGGGCGAGCATGTCACCCAGAAAGGTTCTCTGGTTGGGGCTGAGCGCATGCGCTTTGACTTCTCCCACTTCGAGGGGCTGACCATGGCGACCATTCGCCGGGTCGAGGAGCTGGTCAACAACCAGATCCGCGCCAACCACGAAATCACCACCCAGCTGATGGATCTGGAAGCGGCCAAGTCCGCCGGTGCCATGGCGCTGTTTGGTGAAAAATATGAAGACGACGTGCGCGTGGTGCGTATGGGTGACTACTCCACCGAGCTGTGCGGCGGTACTCACGCCAAGCGCACCGGTGATATCGGCTTCTTCAAGATCATCGCCGAGAGCGGTATCGCAGCTGGCGTGCGCCGTATCGAAGCGGTGACCGGCAAAGCCGCCATCGACTTCATGCATCAGGTTGGCGAGCAGATCGAAGAGGCTGCTGCCCTGGTGAAAGGCGACCAGTTCTGCATCGCCGACAAGGTTCGCCAGATGCTGGACAAGGCCAAGATGATGGAGCGCGAGCTGGAGCAGCTCAAGGCCAAACTGGCCGCTCAGGCCGGTAACGACCTGCTGGGTCAGGTGATCGAGATCAACGGTCAGAAGGTGCTGGTTGCAGCGCTGGAAGGTGCCGATCCGAAATCCCTGCGCGGCATGCTGGACGAGCTGAAGAACCAGATGAAGTCCGGTGTTGTGTTGCTGGCAACCTGTGCCGACGGCAAGGTCAACCTGATCGCCGGTGTCACCAACGACCTGACCGGCAAGGTCAAGGCCGGTGAGTTGGTCAATCTGGTTGCCCAGCAGGTGGGTGGCAAGGGCGGTGGCCGTCCGGACATGGCACAGGCGGGTGGTACCCAGCCTGAGGCGGTGCCGGCAGCGCTGCAATCCGTTCACTCCTGGCTGGAAGAGCGCCTGTAATCGGGCGAGGTGATCTGTGGCACTCTATGTACAGAAGTACGGCGGCACCTCGGTCGGCACACTGGAGCGGATCGAGGCGGTAGCTGAGCGGGTCGAGCAGACCCGCGCCCAGGGACACGACGTGGTGGTGGTTGTCTCCGCCATGTCGGGCGAAACCAACCGGTTGCTGGGCATGGCCCAGCAACTGGATCCTGATGCCAACCGGCGGGAGATGGATGTACTGGTCTCCACCGGTGAGCAGGTCACCATAGCGCTGCTGGCCATCGCGTTGAACAAACGCGGTTGTCCTGCGGTCTCAATGACCGGTGATCAGGTACGGATTCACACCGATTCCGCCTATGGCAAGGCGCGCATCACCCACATCGACACCGAGCTGGTTCATGCCGAACTGGCTGCGGGCAAGGTGGTGGTGATTGCCGGTTTCCAGGGCCGTGACGAGCATAACGCCATCACGACGCTGGGCCGCGGCGGTTCGGATACCACGGCGGTTGCCGTGGCGGCGGCCATCAAGGCCGATGAGTGCCAGATCTTTACCGATGTGGATGGGGTATACACCACGGATCCGCGCATCGAGCCCAAGGCGCGTCGTCTCGACACCATCACCTTCGAGGAGATGCTGGAGATGGCAAGTCTCGGTGCCAAGGTGTTGCAGATCCGATCGGTGGAGTTTGCGGGCAAGTACCGCGTCCCGCTGCGGGTGCTGTCGAGCTTTATCGATGGAGAGGGAACCTTAATCACATATGGAGGTGATAGGATGGAAGCTCCCCTGGTATCCGGGATCGCTTTTAACCGCAACGAGGCCAGCCTGACCATTCTGGGCGTGCCGGACAGACCAACCGTTGCCGCGCAGATCCTGAATCCGATCAGCGACGCCAACATTGATGTCGACATGATTGTGCAGAACACCCTGGGAGATGGTACCGCCGACTTCACCTTCACGGTGAATCGTGACGACTATCGCCGCGCCCGGGCACTGCTGGAGGAGACCGCCACCGAACTTGGCGCCTCCTGCGTGCAGGGAAATGGCGAGATTGCCAAGGTCTCCATTGTCGGTGTCGGCATGTGGAACCATCCCGGTGTTGCGCGCACCATGTTCAAGGTATTGGGCGAGGAGGGGATCAACATGCAGTTGATCTCGACCTCTGAAATCAAAATCTCTGTGGTAATTGACGAGAAGTATCTGGAGCTGGCGGTGCGAGCCCTGCACGCGGCTTTCGGGTTGGATCAGGCACCGCAAGAGCAGCCCTTGGGCTAACAATCTCTGATTGATTTAGTTTCAACCATTTACCATATCGGTATCTTTGTTAGATAATGTCGCATATCGATATAAAAACAAAACAGGATACAGGAGCAAGCGAATGCTTATTTTGACTCGTCGTGTTGGGGAAACCCTGATGATTGGTGATGAAGTGACTGTCACCGTACTGGGCGTTAAAGGCAACCAGGTCCGTATCGGTGTTAACGCGCCGAAAGAGGTCTCCGTACACCGCGAAGAGATCTACCAGCGCATCCAGGCCGAGAAAGTTCCGGGCCAACCGGGCTTCTAAGCCACTTTCATGGCTGTGACAAGGCGACACCTTATGTGTCGCCTTTTGTTTTTTCCGGCCCCCGGAAATCGCCCTGCAGGGCGCGAATCTGCGGGATAAGTGCCGATATTGTTTGAATATTCCACGCTTTGACCAAATGCTGAGCGAACGCACTTTTTTCTCCAAAAAAGTGTTTGACTAAAAATCCCTGTGAAGTATTATCAGCCCCGCAAACGGAGAGGTGGCCGAGAGGCTGAAGGCGCTCCCCTGCTAAGGGAGTATGCGGCTTATACCCGCATCGGGGGTTCGAATCCCCCCTTCTCCGCCATTTGCGCCCGTAGCTCAGCTGGATAGAGTACCTGGCTACGAACCAGGTGGTCAGAGGTTCGAATCCTCTCGGGCGCACCATATTACGACTCAAGCAAGAGTCATGTGTTGACCATCAGCAAGTCGACACTTTGGAAAAGGCTTACTGATAAGTAAGCTTTTTTTATCGTTTTAAAACAGGGCGCCCGTAGCTCAGCTGGATAGAGTACCTGGCTACGAACCAGGTGGTCAGAGGTTCGAATCCTCTCGGGCGCACCATTTAAAACGACACAACGATTTATGAGCGCCCGTAGCTCAGCTGGATAGAGTACCTGGCTACGAACCAGGTGGTCAGAGGTTCGAATCCTCTCGGGCGCACCATTTTTCAAGCAGTACACAAAAGTTTGTGAGCGCCCGTAGCTCAGCTGGATAGAGTACCTGGCTACGAACCAGGTGGTCAGAGGTTCGAATCCTCTCGGGCGCACCATATTTCAAGCAGTACCAAAAGTTTATGAGCGCCCGTAGCTCAGCTGGATAGAGTACCTGGCTACGAACCAGGTGGTCAGAGGTTCGAATCCTCTCGGGCGCACCATACAGACAGCCTCGACTTCGGTCGGGGCTGTTTTTTTATGGGCGATATTTAACTTTTTGGTGCGGATCCCCGTGCGCTGTTGCGGGTGGATCGCCCTTTTACCTGGCTGTTCTTGTCCTCATTTCTTCCCCTGTCTGTGATTGCGCACAGTTCTTCTGAACGGTGCAACCCCTTGCCACCCTTTGCCTTCTCTACACGCGTGCTGTATGCCTGCTGTTGCAACGGCAGATGCCGCGCAGCTCATCCTCAGGATTCGCTCATCAACATCCTGCAGGGCCTGCCGAGGCGTTCTGCGGGCAATAAAAAAGGATGCCGCGGCATCCTTTGGTATTGAGAGCATTACTCAGCTTTTCAGCCATTTGCGAATGCGGTTGGCATCGCCGATGGGGGTGCGTTTGCCCACCGAGTTGAGCAGCACGATGGCGAGCTCGCGGCTGTCCGGTTTGGCGCGCATCACCAGACAGCGCCCCGCTTCGTCAGTGAAGCCGGTCTTGGAGAGGCGTACGTCCCAATCCGGGTTTTTCACCAGCGGGTTGGTGTTGTTGAACATCAAGCTGTAGGCGGGGGCGCTGAAGCGCATCTCCCGGTTCTCATCCTGAGTGAACTGACGGATCAGCGGCTGACGATAGGCGGCGGCGGCCAGCTTGCCGAGATCCTGGGCGGTAGATACGTTGCGGGTGGAGAGGCCGGTGGAGTCGTAGAAGTGGGTATTTCGCATACCCAGCTGTCTGGCCTTGTTGTTCATGGCCCGCACGAAGGCGCTGCGACCGCCCGGATAGTGACGCGCCAGTGCCGAGGCCATCCGGTTTTCGGAGGACATCAGCGCCAGATGCAGGGCGTCACGGCGGGTCACCTTGGTGCCCATGCGGATGCGGGAATGAGTGTGTTTGACCCGATCCAGATCGTTCTTGTCGACCGTAATGGTCTGGTTGAGATTCTGTTTGGCATCCAGCACCACCAGCGCTGTCATCAGCTTGGTAAGGGAGGCGATGGGACGCACCTTGGTGGCATTCTTCTGGTAGAGCGTCTTGCCCGTTTTTACATCCACGACCAGGGCGCTGCTTGAGCGTACTTCCAGTTTGGATGGGTTGGGTGCCGCGCTGACCGCAGGCAATCCCAGCATTCCCATCAACCCGACAACCAGCGCTGCTGCGCGAATCCGACACCACATACAACCGACTCCATTCCCATCCAAAAAAAGGCGCTAGATTCACTCATTTTTACCCCGGCTTTACAAGGGCCGAGCGGGACTATTTCTGCTATTTGCGCAAAATTGGCGATCAAAAAAGCCCTCTGGCGAGGGCTTTCGGGTCGGGCGTTGGGCGAGGGGTCAATCCCGCGGCTGCGCGGCCCTGCGTTTGCTGATCCAGCGCCAGACCAGCGCCACCATGCCACCCACCAGCAGGGCCACCGGCAGATAGATGATGATGTTGAAGAACTGGGTCTGGTATTCGGCGGCCAGCTTGGTGTGGCTCAGGTAGTAGCCAAACCCGACCAGCGGGCAGATCCACATGATGGAGCTGATCAGATTGACGATGAGGAAGCGCCCCTGGGGCAGCTCGGTGGCACCGACGATGTAGGGGTAGGCGGTGCGCACGAAGGCGATATAGCGCGCGGTGATCAGGGTGATGATCCCGTACTTGTCCAGCAGGTGGTAGACCTTCTGTTGGTGCCGCTCTTCCACGTGGGACATCAGCCGATGGTAGAGCTGGGTGTGGCCGAGAAAGCGCCCCTGCATGTAACCGAGCCAGGTGCCGACAAAGGTAGCCATGATTAACAGCGGGATCACCCCGAGAGACAACACATCCTGATAGATGAGCACGCCGGTGAGGATCAGCAGGCTGTCACCGGGCAGAAAGGCGGTAGGGATGAATCCGTTTTCCAGTACCAGAAACGTCAGAATCACACCACAGATCATGAAGGCCATCTTGGGATCGGAAAGTGTGTTCAGATCGTGATTCATAAAGGCGTGAGCCAGTTGGTAAAACTGCTCCATACTTGCAAACTCCGCAGGTTAGCTGGGTTGATCGGTCAAGGGCATGGCGAGCACCTTGTCGATGCGCAGGCCATCCATGTCAACAATTTCCAGTTGCCACTGTTCCAGTGTCACCAGGTCTCCGGTTTGTGGAACACGACCAAGGAGCAGCATGATAAGCCCTCCGAGGGTGTGATAGTGATGTTTTTCTTCTTCTGGCAGACGAACCAGCTCCAGACAGTCCTTCAACTCCGGCAGCGGGATCAGGCCATCGAGCAGCCAGCTGCCGTCGGCGCGCCGGAATGCCCAGTTGTCCTCGCCATCCTCCTGCTGGAAATCCCCCGCCAGCGCCTCCAGCAGATCCTGCTGGGTGACCAGTCCCTGCAGCTCGCCATATTCGTCAACCACCAGCGCCATCTGTTCGCTGTGGGTGCGGAAGTGGTTGAGCAGCTCGACGCCGTTGAGGGTCTCGGGCAGCAGGCTGCCCTCCTGGGTCAGGGCAGCCAGATCGATGGGCTCCCCCTTGATATAGGCGTGCAGCACCTTGCTGACATTGATGATACCCACCAATTCTGACAGGTTGCCGTCGCAGACCGGAAAATAGCTGTGGCGATACTCCACCAGCCGCTGCAGGTTGGTCTCCAGCGGCAGTGCCAGATCCAGATAGCGGATATCGCTGCGCGGCACCATCAGGGAGGAGAGGCTGCGCTCGTCGAGACGGAAGACGTTGCGCAGCATGGTGTGTTCATGATCCTCGATCACCCCGGCTTCAGAGCCCTCCACCAGCATGGCGTGGATCTCCTCCTCGGTAACGTTGGCGCTGCCGTTCTGGTTGACCCGCAGCAGCCGCAGACTGGCATTGGTGGAGGCCGACAGCAGCCAGACGAAGGGGCGGGTCAGGGTGGCGAGCCAGTGCATGGGGCGGGCCACCAGACAGGCGATGCGCTCGGCATTGAGCTGGCCGAGGCGCTTGGGCACCAGCTCCCCTACCACGATGGAGAGATAAGTAACCACCACCACCACTATGATGGTGGCGATCAGGCCACTGCTCTTGGCGGGGAGCCCCCACTCCTGCAACCAGAGGGAGAAGGGCTGGGCCAGCAGGGATTCGCCGTAGATACCGTTGAGCAGGCCGATGCTGGTAATGCCGATTTGGACGGCAGAGAGAAAATGGGTCGGGTCTTCGCCCAGTTTGAGGGCAATGGCGGCGGAGCGATTGCCTTCAGAGGCAAGCTTGCCGAGGCGAGCCTTGCGTGCGGTGACGATGGCGATTTCTGACATGGCGAAGACGCCATTAAGCAAAATCAATCCCAGCAGGATCAATATTTCCATACAGCAACAGCACTCCTTGAGTGGATAAGATCGCTGGCAGTGTAATGAATTTGGCGGCGATGCGCTTGTGAAAGCGGGTGATCCGGCTCGCTAATTTGATGACAGCGCTTTGTGATAGCTGGAAAAGATGGCTGGAAAAGGGAAGGATGACCACGCCAAACGGCGTAATGGGCGAGGCAGCATTGCAGGAGGGAAAAGGGCGGGAAGTCCCGCCCTTGCTTGTCATGGTTCAGACAACCGTTATCAGAACTGTTGGAACCAGCGCTGGATCTGGGCCGGATCCTTGCTCTGGGTCAGGGAGAGCATCAGCAGCACCCGCGCCTTCTGCGGGTTGAGAGTGCCGGAGGCCACGAACCCGTACTTGGCATCATCGATCTCGGCATCCAGGGTGGTGGCGCCGGTCGGTACGCGGGCGGAGCGCACTACCCGGATGCCATCCTTGCTCGCCTTGGCCAGGGTGTCGAACAGGGTGTGGTAGAGGTTGCCGTTGCCCACCCCGGCGCTGACGATGCCGTCGAACTTGGCATCCACCATCGCCTTGGCCGGCAAGTCGGTGGCGTTGGCGTAGCTGTAGACGATGCCAACTTGCGGCAGCTTGTCGAGCTTGCTCACGTCAAACGGCGTCTTGCTGGTGTGCAGACGGGCCGGGCTGCGTTGATAGTCGATCTTGCCGTTGTGGATGTAACCCAGTGGGCCGAAGTTGGGGGAGGTGAAGGTCTGCACCCCGGTGGTGTTGGTCTTGGTGACGTCACGGGCATCGAGCACGGTGTCGTTCATCGCCACCATCACGCCACGGCCTTTGGAGGCGGGGTCGGAGGCGGTCACCACGGCGTTGTAGAGGTTGAGCGGGCCATCGGCACTCATGGCGGTGGAGGGGCGCATGGCGCCAACCAGTACCACCGGCTTGTCGCTCTTGACGGTCAGATTGAGGAAGTAGGCGGTCTCTTCCATGGTGTCGGTGCCGTGGGTGATGACAATGCCATCCACGTCATCCTTGGCCAGCAGCTCGTTGACCCGTTTGGCCAGCTTGAGCCACACCTCGTCGTTCATGTCCTGGGAGCCGATCTTCACCACCTGCTCACCCTGCACATCGGCCACTTTCTTCATCTCGGGCACGGCGGCGATCAGGGTTTCAATGGCCACCTTGCCTGCCTCGTAGTTGGACTGGGTAGCCGACTGGCCTGCCCCGGCAATGGTGCCGCCGGTGGCCAGAATATGCACGTTGGGCAGGGCCATTGCCATGGGGGAGAGGGTCAGGCCGACGACGGCGGCGAGCAGGGTCTTGCGGATCGGTAGGGTCATGCTGCAAATCCTTATGGTTGGAATAATCGCAGCAAGTTTGCCCGTTTAATAACCCGGGTCTGTGATAAAACTCACCAAAAGACAGGTGAGTACAGATTTTTAACCTGTTTTATACCTCTATGGAGATAATTTAACTCGCAGAAAAACCCTTGGCTTCGATCAGGGCGATCAGCTCGGCCTTGCTCAGATCGCTCTCGATGACGGCCTTGCTGCTGGCGAAATCGACGGTCGCGGTGGTGACCGCAGGCTGGGCCAGCAGCGCTTTTTGCAGACTGGCGGCGCAGCCACCACAGGACATGCCGGACACGGTGAGTTCGATGGTCATGGAATATCTCCTCTGTTGATGAGCGCCAGCCTAAAGCTGCCGCCTCCGGCAAGGTCAAGCCGTCAGTACATCAGACCGAGGTAATTCATCAGAGTCGCCCCGAGGCTGGTAGTGACCAGCGAGCCAAGGGTGGTGGTGGCGATGATGTTCGCGGCCAGCACGCTGTCGCCCCCCATGGCGCGGGTCATCACATAGCTGGCGGCGGCAGTCGGGGTGGCGCTGATCAGAAACAGGATGCCGAGCTCCAGATGGCTGAAGCCGAGCAGGGCCGCCCCCAGAGTGAACACCGCTGGAATGAGGCAGAGCCGCATCACGCTGGCCCAGCCGGTCAGCGCCGCCCCGCCGCGCAGGGCGCCGAGACTGAGGGAGGCGCCGGTGCAGAGCAGCGCCAGCGGCAACGTCATGTTGGCGAAGTAGCTGCCGGTGGTGAGCAGCAGCTGCGGCATCTTGATGCCGAGCAGGCTGAAGGGAAGGGCCGCCACGATGGCGATGATGAGCGGATTCTTGATGATGCCGAGCAGGATGGGGCGGATGCCGGTGGCGCCGCCGAGGCTGCGGGTGAGGGTGATGACCGCGAGGATGTTGTAGAGCACGGTGACCGCGCCGACGTAGAGCGCTGCAGCCCCCAGCCCCTCGTGGCCATAGGCGTTTTGCACGTAGGCGAGCCCTATGATGGCGCTGTTGCCGCGAAAACTCCCCTGCACGAAGATGCCGCGCAGTCGCTGCTCGCCGATAAAGCGGCCCGCCAGCAGCTCCAGCACCAGATAGCTGGCGACGGTGGCGAGCAGGCCGTAACCGATAAACCAGGGGCTCGGCATGGTGGCGAAGTTGGTGCCCAGAATGCTGAGAAAGAGCAGGGCGGGCAGAGTGACCTGAAACACCAGCCGGGAGGCGGATTCGGTGAAAGGCTCCGGCAGCAGCCCCAGCCGCTTGAGCCAGATGCCGAGCAGCAGGATCACGCAGATGGGGCCTGTGATGGAGAGGGAGAAGAGCAGACTGGCCAGCAGATCCATGGTGGGCGTCCTCCTGATGCGCCGTCCGAAGCGGGGCAAAAAGGGCATTCTAACGCCATGGGCTTGTATTCACAGGGGTTAATCACAACAATGTGGGCAATTTCCACCGCCTGCGCCAAGCCCCAGTGAGTCAATCCATGGACAAGAAACTGACCATCCTCGATATCGCCCGCCTCTCGGGGGTCGGCAAGTCGACTGTCTCCCGGGTGCTCAATCAGGATCCCAAGGTGAAGCAGGAGACCCGCGAGCGGGTGGAGCAGATCATCGCCGAGCATGGCTTCGTGCCGAGCAAGTCGGCGCGGGCCATGCGCAGCCAGAGCCAGCAGGTGGTGGGGATCATCGTCTCGCGGCTCGACTCCAGCTCGGAGAATCAGGCGGTGCGTGGCATGCTGGAGACCCTCTACCAGCGCGGCTACGACGCCGTGCTGATGGAGAGCAAGTTCTCTCCCGCCAAGGTGCTGGAGCATCTGGCGGTGCTGGAGCGGCGCGGAGTGGATGGCATCATCCTGTTTGCCTTCAACGATCTCGACTATGCCGCCATGGCGCCGCTCAGGGATAAGCTGGTGCTGGTTGCCCGCGAATATCCCGGTTTCTCCTCGGTCTGTTTTGACGATGCCGGGGCGGTGCGCACCATGCTGGGCCAGCTCGCTGCCCGCGGTATCCGCGACATCGCCTATCTGGGGGTGGATACTGCCGACCTCACTACCGGCCAGCGCCGGCTCGACGCCTACCTCGGCTACTGCGCCGAGCAGGGGCTGGCGGCGCGTAGCGCCCTCGGCGATCTCAGCCTGCAGAGCGGCTACCGGTTGGCTGCGGAGCTGCTCACTCCGACTACCGGCGCGCTGGTCTGCGCCAGCGACACCCTCGCCATCGGCGCGGCAAAATATCTGCAAGAACAAGGGCGTAGCGAGGTGCTGGTGACCGGCCTTGGCAACAACCCCATGTTCACCTTCCTCTTTCCCAACGCCCTCACTCTGGATCTCGGTTACAAGGGAGCGGGGGAGCAGGCGGCGCGGCAGCTGCTCGGCCAGATCGAGCAGGAGCAGCCGCCGCTGGCGACCATCGCCCCTTGCCGTACCCTGTGACCCCCATCACTCCGGACTGAACAAAAAACGCGCTTTTTGTGACGCTGGCCACGAATTGGGAACGTTCCCATTTTGATCTGGCAAGATTGTCGGCATGCTAAATGGGAACGATACCAAAAACGCTCGAGCCCAAAGAGTGGCTCGCAAGGGCGATGCAGACCACTATTCAATGGCGTCACAGAGGGAAGACCCATGTCCAAGATCAACGCACAGCAGCTTGCCACCCTGATCGACAAGATCGGCGGCAAGGAGAACATCGCCACCGTCAGCCACTGTCTGACCCGGTTGCGCTTCGTCCTGAACGATCCGGCCAAGGCCGACAGCAAGGCCATCGAAACCATCCCGGCGGTGAAGGGAAGCTTCACTCAGGGCGGTCAGTTCCAGGTGGTGATCGGCAACGAGGTAGAGCAGTGGTACAAGGCGCTGACCGAGCAGCTCGGCGTCAGCGGTGGCAGCAAGGAGGCCGCCAAGCAGGCGGCGCGCCAGAACATGAATCCGCTGGAGCGGGGCATCTCCCATCTGGCGGAGATCTTTGTGCCGCTGCTGCCCGCCATCATCACCGGCGGTCTGATCCTGGGCTTTCGCAACGTCATCGGCGACATCAAGATGTTCGACGATGGCACTCACACCCTCACCGAGATCAGCCAGTTCTGGGCTCAGGTGCACGCCTTCCTCTGGCTGCTGGGCGAAGCGATCTTCCACTTCCTGCCGGTGGGCGTCTGCTGGTCTGCGGTCAAGAAGATGGGCGGCTCCGAGATCCTCGGTATCGTGCTCGGTATCACGCTGGTGTCGCCGCAGTTGATGAACGCCTACGGCATCGGCCAGCAGACTCCCGAGGTGTGGGACTTTGGCCTGTTCGTGATCCAGAAGGTGGGTTATCAGGCGCAGGTCATTCCGGCGCTGCTGGCGGGCGTGTTCCTCGCGTGGGTAGAGACCAACCTCAAGCGGATCATTCCGGCCTATCTCTATCTGGTGATTGTGCCGTTTGTCTCGCTGCTGCTGGCGGTGATCGTGGCCCACGCCTTTATCGGCCCGTTCGGTCGCTGGCTGGGTGATGGCGTCGGTTTCGCTGCCAAGGCGGCCATGACCGGCTCCTTCGCCCCTATCGGTGCCGCCCTGTTCGGATTCCTCTACGCGCCGCTGGTCATCACCGGCATCCACCACACCACCAACGCGGTGGATCTGCAGCTGATGCAGAGCATGGGCGGCACCCCGATTTGGCCGCTGATCGCCCTCTCCAACATCGCCCAAGCTTCTGCGGTCGTCGGCATCATTCTGATTAGCCGCAAGGAGAACGAACGGGAGATCTCGGTACCTGCCGCCATCTCCGCCTATCTCGGGGTGACCGAACCGGCGATGTACGGTATCAACCTCAAGTACAAGTTCCCCATGCTGTGCGCCATGGTGGGATCGAGCCTCGCTGCCCTCATCTGCGGTTTCGCCGGGGTGATGGCCAACGGCATCGGGGTAGGCGGCCTGCCGGGCATCCTCTCCATCCAGCCGCAATACTGGGCCGTTTACTCCCTCGCCATGCTGGTCGCCATCGTGGTGCCGGTGGTGCTGACCCTGCTGGTCTACAAGCGCCAGCAAGCGGCCGGCAAGCTGGCCGAAGCCAGCGCCTGAATCTGATTGTCAGGGCGACCCAAGGGGTCGCCCTCTCCCATTTCAATTTGTGACAAGAGAAAGAGCCATGAGCCAAACACCCTGGTGGCAGAGCGCCGTGATTTACCAGATCTATCCCAAGAGCTTTCAGGATTCCGGCGCCCGTGGCACCGGCGATCTCAAGGGGATCATGGCCCGCCTCGATTACCTCAAAACGCTGGGGGTCGATGCCCTCTGGCTGACCCCGGTTTACGTCTCGCCGCAGGTGGACAACGGCTACGACATCGCCGACTACTACGCCATCGACCCCGCCTACGGCACCATGGCTGATTTCGAGGCGCTGCTGTCCGCCGCCCACGCGCGCGACATCCGCATCGTGATGGATATCGTGGTCAACCACACCTCCACCGAGCACGCCTGGTTCAAGTCGGCGCTGGGGGACAAGAACAGCCCCTACCGCGACTACTACATCTGGCGCGATCCGGTGGATGGCAGCGTGCCCAACAACTGGCAATCCAAGTTTGGCGGCAGCGCCTGGGCGCTGGATGAGCTCACCGGTCAGTACTACCTGCACCTGTTTGCCCGCGAGCAGGCGGATCTCAACTGGGAAAACCCGGCGGTACGTGCCGAGGTGAAAAACATCATCCACTTCTGGGCCAAGAAGGGAGTGGATGGGTTCCGCCTCGACGTTATCAACCTTATCTCCAAGGATCAGACCTTCCCGAACGACGATATTGGCGATGGCCGCCGCTTCTACACCGACGGGCCGCGCATCCACGAATTCCTGCAGGATGTTAGCCGCGACGTGTTTGCTCCTGTTGGCGCCATGACGGTGGGGGAGATGTCCTCTACTTCGCTGGAACACTGCCAGCGCTATGGCGCCCTCGATGGCTCCGAGCTCTCCATGGTGTTCAACTTCCACCATCTGAAGGTGGATTACCCCAACGGCGACAAGTGGACCAAGGCGCCGTTCGATTTCCTCGAACTCAAGCGTATCTTCAACCACTGGCAGAGTGGCATGCACGGCAAGGGGTGGTCGGCGCTGTTCTGGTGCAACCACGATCAGCCGCGCATCGTCTCCCGTTTCGGCGATGAGGGTGAGTACAGAGTGGTCGCTGCCAAAATGTTGGCCAGCACTCTGCATGGCCTGCAGGGCACCCCCTACATCTATCAGGGGGAGGAGATCGGCATGACCAACCCCGGCTATCAGCACATCAACGACTATCAGGATGTGGAAAGTCGCAACATCTTCGCCATCAAGCAGGCGGAAGGGATGAGCGAGGCCGAGATCCTCGCCATTCTCGGTGCCAAGTCCCGCGACAACTCGCGTACCCCGATGCAGTGGAGCGCTGCGGCCAATGCAGGTTTCACCCAAGGAACGCCCTGGCTCAAGCCTGCCGCCAACTATCCCGAGATCAACGCCGAGGCGGCGCTGGCCGACCAGAACTCGGTGTTCTGGCACTATCGGGATCTTATCGCCCTTCGCAAGGCGCACCCCATCTTCACTCAGGGGAATTATCAGGAGCTGCTGACGGGGCACCCGCAGATCTGGGCCTACGCCCGTCGCGTCAACGGCCAGACCCTGCTGGTGGTGAGCAACTTCTATGGCGAGCCGGTGGAGTTTGCCTTGCCTGCCGAGCTGCAAAGCGGGCAAGGTCGGCTGCTGCTCGGCAACTACCCGGATAGCCCGGCCCGACCGCAATCGGGTATGCTGCGCCCTTATGAATCCCTGATCTGGCTGATGGAGTAGGTAATGGAGAAGGTGGTGCGCGGTACCGAGTGGCAGAAGATGGTGGCGGGGGAGCCCTATGACGCGGCTGACCCCGAGCTCAAAGCGGCACGTGAGCGCTGCCGCAGGCTCTATCACACCTTCAATACCAGCTGGCAGGAGAAACCGGCGCGGGATGCTTTGCTGCACGAGCTGCTCGGTGGCCGCGGCCAGGAGTGTGCCATCAATTCGCCATTCTTCTGCGACTATGGTGCCAACATCTTCGTCGGCGAGAACTTCTACGCCAACGTGGGCTGCACCATCCTCGACGTCTGCGAGGTGCACATCGGCGACAACGTGCTGCTGGCGCCCGGGGTGCAGATCTACACCGCGGCTCACCCCGTTGCGGTGGCGCCGCGCATCAAGGGGGTGGAGTTCGGCAAGCCGGTACGGATCGGCCACAACGTCTGGGTTGGTGGCAGCGTCGTCATCTGCCCCGGAGTCACTATCGGTGACAACAGCGTCATCGGTGCCGGTTCGGTGGTGACCAAAGATGTGCCCGCCAATGTGGTGGCGGCTGGCAACCCTTGCAAGGTGCTTCGGGTGATGACGGCACAGGAGCTTGAAGGCGCCATCCAGCGGTGAACAGGGGCCATGAATGCAATTGCTATCTGACTGATAGAAAAGTAACTTTCAGATTGTTTTGCATTCAGTGCTTATGTTCGGGGCCGCTTGGCCGATACTGTTGAGTGCAGGAGGAACCCTATGGATATATCAAGTTCTGCAAATGCGTCGTTTGGTTCTGCTCTGATGACGGCCAGTCTGGCCAAGAAACAGCAGACCCAAGAGGGCGAAGCTGCGCTGAAGCTGCTGCAAAACGCAGCGCAATCAGCGCCGGTTGCACCGACATCGGCCAGCGCTTCTCTGGGAAGCAAGATCGATATTCGCGTCTGACCCTAATGAAAAAGCCCCCATCTCGCGATGGGGGCTTTTTTATCTCTGCGATTTGCGGGATCAGACCGGGAAAGGAGCCGGCGCCTCGAAGGTCATCCGCTCGCCACTACGGGGGTGGCTGATGGTCAGCATGGCAGCATGCAGGTAGAGATGGGGTGCTGCCGCCAGCGCATCCGGATGAGCATAGAGGTTGTCACCCAAGATCGGGTGCCCCAGCTCCAGCATATGGACGCGCAGCTGGTGGGAGCGACCTGTGATGGGGGTCAACTTGATCAGGCTGTTGCCGTTCTCCACTTTCAGTTTTTCCCACAGGGTCAGAGCGTGACGCCCCTCCTCGTGATCCACCTTCTGTTTCGGGCGGTTGGGCCAGTCGACGCAGAGCGGCAGGTCAACCTGACCCGACTCTGCCTCCGGCTCACCCCACACCCAGGCGAGGTAGTGCTTCTCGGTCTCCCGCTCGCGAAATTGCCGACTCAGCTCCCGATGAGAGTTGGGATTGAGGGGAATGACAATGACGCCAGTGGTGGACATGTCGAGGCGATGAGCTGCCGCCGCCTTAGGGTGTTGCTGTTTCACCCGATGCAGGACGCTGTCTTCATTCTCGGGGCCGCGCCCGGGGACGCTTAGCAGGCCAGTGGGCTTGTTGACCACCATGATGTCCTTGTCCTTGAACAGGATATCGAGCCAGGGTTCCAGAGGCGGTGAGTATTCAAACATAAATGTCTCGCATCAGAAGGTGGGAGCAAGCCCCCATCAGTTATGGGTAACCACGACAAAGCGGCCTTGGGTATCCAGTTTGAGCTGGGTCTGGCCGCTGTCGGTCGGTACCTTGTCAGTTATGGGTGACCACGATAAAACGGATAGCATCCAGCTTGAGTTGGGTCTGATCGATCAGGTGGTGCAATTCTGCCTGCAGATTGCGCAGATAATCCAGCTCGCTGTCGCGCACGTTCGGGTTGACCGCCTTGAGCGCTTCCAAACGATCCAGATCCTGCTGCAGGGTCTGCGCCATCTGGGCACGGGCCTTGTCGACAATCCCGGCTTTCAGCTCTTCGGCAATGGCTTGCCCCTTGCCAATCAGACCGTGGATCACCGGTTGGGACGCGGTGACCAGTTTGCTGCCGAGGTGGCGGTTGACCGGCGTCAGCTGGCGGTTGAAGGCATCGAACGCCACTTTCTCACCCAGATTCTGGCCGTTCTTGTCCATCAGCAGACGGATCGGCGTCGGCGGCATGAAGCGGTAGAGCTGGGGATGGGCCGCAGACTCGGCAACGAAGATCAGCTCAAGCAGGATGGAGCCGATGGGCAGTGCCTTGTTCTTGAGCAGTGCGACCGAGGTGGCACCGATCTCGGAGCCCAGGATCAGGTCGATACCGCCGCGCATCATGGGGTGATCCCAGGAGAGCAGCGCCATGTCATCCCGCGACAGAGCTGTGTTGCGATCGAAGGTGATGGTCATGCCATCTTGCGGCAGGCCCGGGAAGCTGGAGACCAGCATATGATCACCGGGAGTCAGCACCAGCGCGTTCTCGCCACGGTCATCCTGATTGACGCCGATCTCGTCGAACATCTTGAGAGCGAAGGAGATCATGCCGGTGTCGTCATCTTCGGCGGCCAGCTTGTCGACCAGCTGCTGGGCTGCGGCGCCACCGCTGGAGTGGATCTCCAGCAGGCGATCGCGACCCTGTTCCAGCCGGGCCTTGAGCGGCTCGTGCAGTTCGCGAGTCTTGACCAGCAGGGCGTCGAGGGGGGCCTGATCGCCTGTGTTGGCGGCCAGCAGCTCGAACAGCTCGTCACGCACCGCTTCAAATACCGGACGGGCAGTCGGGCAGGTCTGCTCGAATGCATCCAGACCATCGTGATACCAGAGCTGCAGGGCGCGCTGGGCAGTCCCTTCTAGGTAGGGCACGTGGATCTCGACGGTATTCTGCTGACCGATACGATCCAGTCGACCGATGCGCTGTTCCAGCAGATCCGGGTTGAGAGGCAGATCGAACAGCACCAGATGGCTGGCAAACTGGAAGTTGCGACCCTCTGAGCCGATCTCGGAGCAGAGCAGCACCTGGGCGCCACCCTCTTGCTGGGCAAAATAGGCGGAGGCCTTGTCCCGCTCGAGGATCGACATCCCTTCGTGGAACACGGCACCACGGATCCCTTCACGAGTGCGCAGCGCCTCTTCCAGCGCGATGGCGGTTGCCGCTTCGGAGCAGATCACCAGCACCTTCTGCTGACGGGCTGAGAGCAGCAGCTCCAGCAACCATTCTACGCGCGGGTCGAACTGGGTCCAGGTGGCGTTGTCACCTTCGAACTGCTGGAAGATCTTCTCGGGATAGAGGTAGCGCAGGGCACGGGTCTGCAGATCGCCACCGTTGCCACCCATCATGCCCATCACCTTGATGGCAGTCTTGTACTGCTCCGGCAGCGGCATGGGGTAGACGTTGAGGTGACGCTCGGGGAAGCCCTGAATATTGGCGCGGCTGTTGCGGAACAGTACCCGGCCGGTGCCATGCTGATCCAGCAGCTTGGCGACCGCCTGCTGACGGGCGGCGGCATCGCTCAAGTCCAGCCCTTCCAGCTGGCTGGCGAGGGTCTGTCTGGCTTCATCGCTCAGGGTCTCGCCATCCAGCAGCTCTTGCGCGGCGCTGGCGACCTGACCATAGGCTTGCTCCTCGGCGAGGAAGGCCTCGTAGTCGTAGAAACGCTCGGGATCGAGCAGGCGCAGACGGGCAAAGTGGCTCTGGTGGCCCAGCTGATCCGGGGTGGCGGTCAGCAGCAGCACGCCCGGCACCTGTTCGGCCAGCGCTTCCACCATCTCATAGGCACGGCTCGGCGCCTCTTCACTCCACTCCAGATGGTGGGCTTCATCGACAACCAGCAGATCCCACTCGGCTTCCAGCACCTGCTCGAAGCGACGACGCTTCTTGCGCAGGAAGTCGAGGCTGCAGATCACCAGCTGTTCGGTCTCGAAGGGGTTTTCCGCATCGGCAAATGCCTCGATGCAGCGCTCCTCATCAAACAGGGAGAAGTGCAGGTTGAAGCGGCGCAGCATTTCGACCAGCCACTGATGCTGGAGCGTTTCGGGCAGCAGAATGAGCACGCGATGGGCGCGGCCGGAGAGCAGCTGCTGATGAATGATCATGCCCGCTTCGATGGTCTTGCCCAGACCCACCTCATCGGCCAGCAGTACGCGCGGAGCGTAGCGGTGACCCACCTCGTGGGCGATATAGAGCTGGTGCGGGATCAGGCTGACCCGGCCACCGGCCAGACCGCGAGTCGGGTTGCGACGACGCTGGTGCTGGTTGACCAGCGCCTCGTAGCGCAGGGTGAAGCGGGACATCCGATCGATCTGACCGGCGAACAGGCGATCCTGCGGCTTGTTGAACTTGATAAAGTTGTTGAGAAACACTTCTTTGAGGGCAACGGGCTCATCATTGTCGGTGCGCACACCTACATATATAAGCAGGCCGTCTTTCTCCTGCACTTCTTCGACCGTCATGGTCCAGTCTTCGTGACTGGTGATCTGATCGCCCACATTGAAGCTGACCCGGGTGACCGGCGCCTCTTCTTTGGCATACATGCGGTTTTCACCGGTAGCCGGAAACAACAGGGTAACCATGCGTCCTTCAACAGCAACGACAGTCCCCAACCCCAGATCCGTCTCTGTATCACTAATCCAACGCTGGCCAAGTGCAAAAGGCATTAAACTCTCCAAAGCCCAAGAGTGTGTGAATCGCAAAGGGGCGCTATGTTACCCGAAGGCGTGACCTCGATCACCATGCATATAGATGTAGAGAGACCAAATCGCCACAACCTTGATCTGCTACCATCGCCACGTCATATAGAGGATAGCGAGCTCGCCAAACGGGTGTGTTATTGCAGGATAAATGCGCTTTTTGGGTGATTAGTGAACGGTTGAACCAAAAATGCGAATTTAATTCGAAAAGACCCTTGCAAGCGTGATCCAGATCCCTATAATGCGCCTCCATCGACAGGGCAAGCGGCAACGCAAACAGCCTCGTCGATAACCTCGAAAAGCCTTTGAAAATAAGGCTTGACTCGAGAAGGCGGTTGAGTAGAATTCCACTCCCGCAGCAGCAAAAGCTGCGTCGCTCTTTAACAATTTGAATCAAGCAATCTGTGTGGGCACTCACAGCATCGAACATCAAAACAATTTTTGATTTTCAATGTCTGGTGAAGTGACCAAGACGATTTCTTAGCAATAAGAAGTCGAACAGTTTATTTCAGCAATTCATTGAGCC
>NZ_JBFODP010000016.1:0-169899 GCF_040908375.1 Aeromonas sp. R2-3
TGATGGTGGGTCGTGCTGGATTCGAACCAGCGACCAATTGATTAAAAGTCAACTGCTCTACCGACTGAGCTAACGACCCATCTAAATCATTTTTTCTACAAACTGGTGGTCGTTACTGGGATCGAACCAGTGACCCCCTCCTTGTAAGGGAGGTGCTCTCCCAGCTGAGCTAAACGACCTGGGAATTCTGTCTCCACCGAGTGGAGAAAATGGTGGGTCGTGCTGGATTCGAACCAGCGACCAATTGATTAAAAGTCAACTGCTCTACCGACTGAGCTAACGACCCTCACCACGACCAGTTCCGACTGCATTACTGCTTCGGCTCTGACGGCGGCCTATATTACGGATTTAAATTTCCGGTGCAACAGAAAATTCGTAATTTAAATCCGTTTGCTCACTGTGCGTACAAATGCAGGCTGTTTTTACAGTAGCGTTACGAAAACAGTGACATACAGCAATGTTACAGCTTGGCCAAACTCTGTTTGGCCAACTGGGCTGGCGAGGTGTTGGGATAGCCCTTGATCACCTGCTCATAGAAGGATTTGGCTTCCGCCTTCTTGCCATCCAGCTGCGCCAGCATACCCAGCTTCAGCAGCGCATCGGCTCGCTTGGGGGATTTGCTGTATTTGTTGGCCACGGTCGAAAACTGGGCCGAGGCACCGGCTCTGTCACCCTTGTTGAACAGCAACTGGCCGAGCCAGTAGTGTGCATTGGGAACATAGCCCGAATTGGGGTACTGCTTGATGAAGCCCTGGAAAGCCGGAATGGCTTTGTCGTAGTTCTTCTCTTTGAGCACCATGTTGACCGCTGCGTCGTAGGCCTGGTTCTCATCCTGATTGGTTGAGTAATTGGCGGCAGCAGCCGGTGTGGCAGCAGCAGGGGCCGGGGCGGCTGGAGCAGCTTGCTGGCTGCTGGCAACCTTGTCGAGCTCCTGATAGAGCTGACGCTGGCGCTCTTGCGACTGTTCCATCTGGTAGGTCTGCTGCTCCAGCTGACCACGCAGCTCGGAAACCTCCCCTTGCAGGGAATCGACCTGTTGCTGCAATTCAGCTTGCAGTCGCAGACGGGCATTGAGGGTGCGCTCCAGCAGGGCAACCCGATCTTCCAGGCTACCGGTGGGTACGATGGCGCCGTTGTTGCCACTAAGGACAACGCCACCACCCGAGTCACCGCCCAGATCGCTGACAGGTGCCGCAGCTTGCGCATTCAGAGCAACCATTACGGCCAGCGCAACGACAGCTTGCTTGTACACAGATTTCATTCGGATCAAACCTTAGCGTTTAGTACAGATAAAACGGCCAGCGCCATCGTCGCTCGCATATACAGATTTCATTCGGATCAAACCTTGGCGTTTAGTGCAAATAAAACGGCCATCGAAATGGCCGCTTGCATATAAACGAACTTCGTTCGGTTTAAACCTTAGTAAACCAGAACCGCGCGGCGGTTTTTGGCAAAGGCATCCTCAGTGTGGGACATGTCCAGCGGCTTCTCTTCGCCATAGCTGACGATGGAGAGCTGCTCGGCCTGCACACCCAGGGTTTGCAGATACTTGGCAACAGCCTTGGCACGACGCTCGCCCAGGGCGATGTTGTACTCCGGAGTACCGCGCTCATCGGCGTGACCTTCGATCAGGACTTTAACGCTCGGGCGCTCGCGCAGGTAGCTAGCGTGGGCATCCAGCAGATCAGCGTACTGACCCTGGATATCGTAACCGTCGAACGGGAAGTAGATCACGTTGTCACGCTGCAGTGCTTCGAACTTCTGACGCATCTGCTCTTCCGGGGACAACATGCCGTTGGCGCCGCCGGTTTGTACACCGCCCATGCCGTCGGTCATACCTGATTCGGCGCCAGCGGCGTCGGAATCAGAAGAAGAACTACAAGCGGCCAGGGTGAACAGTGGCAGTGCGATGGCCAAACCCTTGAGCAGTTTATTGAGTTGCATGCTATTTCCTTAAACCTTTATAACAAAACAAAAAACAATTGGATTTTTATCAATTCAAGAAGGGCGACCAAGCTGGTGCACGAATTTCACCGCTACTGGTCGGAAGCACAGCCTTGAAGCGACCATCAGTCGACACCAACGCGAGACTCTTACGACCCTGATAGATGGTGGCATAAATGATCATGCTGCCATTGGGAGCCACACTTGGCGACTCATCCAGAGCACTCTGGGTAAGGACCAACAGGGCATTGTTTTCCATGTCCTGACGGGCAATACGATACTGTCCCTGAACACGGGTCACCATCACCATGATTTTGCCATCAGGAGTGATGGATGCCCCCTGGTTGGATTCACCTTCCCAAGTCATCCGGCGAGTCATACCAGTCGCCAAATTTACGCTATAAATCTGGGGTTTGCCACCACGTTCAGAGGTGAACAACAAATTTTGCCCATCCGGCATCCAGGAGGGTTCAGTGTCGATCACACGGCTGGTTGTGACGCGGGTCAGCTGCTTGCTAGCGACATCAACCACATAGAGGTTTGGTGAACCATCTTTGGAGAGAACGATAGCCAGACGACGACCATCTGGAGACCACTCAGGCGCCCCGTTGATACCTCGGAAACTGGTGATCAGGCTGCGCTGCTGGGTGTAGATATCCTGCACATAGATTTCGGACTTCTGGTTCTCGAAGCTCACGTAGGCCAGCTTGCTGCCATCCGGCGACCAGGCCGGAGACATCAAGGGCTCGCGGGAGCGCAGCAGGGTCTTCTCGTTGTAACCGTCGTAGTCAGAAATACGCAGCTGGTACGGGAACTGGGTACCCTGCTGTACGGAGACGTAAGCCAGACGGGTCAGGAAGGCACCGCGCTCGCCAGTCAAACGCTCATAGACGATGTCGGAAATACGGTGGGCAAACTGGCGCATCTGGGCACCCGGGATGGTCGCCATACGGCTATCCAGGATGTAACCGTTGCTCTCGCCACCTTGTGCCTTGGCCAGCTGGCCTTTCAGCACATCGACCAGCTCGAAGTTCACCTTGTAGGTGCCGTCACCGACTGCCGAAATGGAACCCACCACCACGGCTTCAACCCCTTGGGAGGCCCAGGGAGCGAAGTTGATCTCGCTGCTGCTGCTCGGGGTTTGCGGCATCTGGCCACGGGCCAGCGGCTTGAACTTGCCGCTGCGCATCAGGTCGTTGGAGACCACTTCCGCGATGTCCTGCGGCAACTGCCCGTTACCTTCCCACTTGAAGGGGGCGACGGCGATGGGGCGTGCGCTATCAATACCGCCGGTGATGACGATGTCCAGGGCCGCCTGGGCACTCTGGCCCAGCAACAAACAGCCAACCAAAGCAAAAAATACTTTTCTGATCATGGCTTAAATACTCGGTTCCAATATAGATGAGAGGTTAAATTCCTTTCTCGGCGAGAGGTTGCCAACCGGAGGCAAGCAACCTCGTTTTATCACGCTTAGATACTCGGTTCTAACTTCAGGTTAAATTCCTTCAACATCTCGAATGCCGCAGGATCCTTGGGCACTGGCAGTTGATTGGCTTTCAGAACAGCCGCCTTACCGGAACGACAGACCGCCGGGTCACCCTGGCCGTTATCTACCGATATGACAAAGCCACTGCTCGCAAGACGTACGCCGATAGTACATGTTTTGCCCCGCATGGTGGGATCCAAAATCATATACCGCTCAACAGTGGCCTTGATGAGCGCCGCATATTTGTCGACTTCGCCCTGGGCTGCTGCCGATGCCGCCTGACTGCGGGCATTGGCCTCAGCCGACAGCTGCTGCTGCATCATCTCTTCCATCTCTTTTTGCAGCTTGGCCTGCTCGGCCGCTTTACGCTTCCGCTCAGCCGCGATCTTGGCCTGCTTTTCGGCCTCTGCCTTGGCTTTCTTCTCTGCGTCAGCTTTTGCCTTTTTCTCAGCCTCTTCCTTGGCCTTCTTCTCGGCCTCGGCTTTGGCTTTTTTCTCTGCTTCTGCCTTGGCTTTCTTCTCGGCTTCGGCTTTGGCCTTCTTGTCAGCTTCCGCTTTCTTGGCCTTGGCTTCTGCCGCCTTGGCCTTCTCTTCGGCCTCTTTCTTCTCTTGTTCCTTTTTCTTCTTCAACGCCAACGCCTTGCTCTCGGCTTCCGCCGCTTTACGCTCGGCTTCGGCCTTCTTGGCCTTCTGCTCTTCCAGCTTGCGGGCTTCCTCGGCTTTCTGCGCCTTCTCTTCCGCCTGCTTCTGCTCGGCCACCTTCTTCTGCTTCTCGGCCTCGGCCTTGCGAGTCGCCTCTTCGGCCTGCTTGCGCTTGGTCTCGGCGATGCGAAGCTGCTCCTGCTTCTGAGCCAGCTCGCGCTTGGCGAGATCCGTGTCTTCCTTATCCTTCTCTTTCTCTACCTTTTGAGGCTTGGGCTGAGATTTCTGCTGCTGGATCTGCTTGGCCTGTTCGTTGAGGAAGTTCTCATCGAGCATGACGGCATTGACGATCTGCCCCTTCGATTCGGGTCGTTTCGGTTTGCTGAAATCGAGCCCGACAAACAGGATGATGCCGATGATCAGGTGCAGCAGAAACGACGCGATGAGATAACCGGAAATACCACGCTTCACATCCATCTCCGTTAGTTCACCGGATCTGTCATCAGGCCAACCTGAGGCACACCCGCTTTCTTGAGGGCCACCATCAACAGGATCACCTCTTCGTAGCGCACGGCCTTGTCACCCGCGACTACCACAGGGGCATTCTGGTTGATCGCCAGATAGCCCATGGCTTTTTCGGTGATGTATTGCTGCATCGCCTCTGGCGTGCCGCTTGGCACCGGCTCGTCATCGGCTTCGCCAGCCTTGATGACATATTCGCCTTCGGTATTGACGCTGACGATGAAGGGTGGCTTGGCATCTTCCGGCAACTGCTCGGACTCAGCCTGTGGCAGATCCACCTTGACCCCTTGCGTGATCACCGGCGTGACCGCCATAAAGATGATAAGCAGCACCAGCATGACGTCGATATAGGGAACCACGTTGATCTCGGCCACCTTCTTGCGCCGGATCCGCTGATAGGTTTGCATTACTGATCACCCTGCTGCTGTGCAATTTGACGGTTCAGAATGGTAGTGAACTCGTCCATGAAGTTGGCGTAGGCGTTCTCCAGCCGCTCGACCTTGTTGGAGAAGCGGTTGTAGAAGATAACCGCCGGGATAGCGGCAAACAGACCCATGGCGGTAGCGATCAGCGCTTCCGCGATACCCGGTGCCACCATTTGCAGGGTGGCCTGCTGCACCTGACCCAGGGCGATAAAGGCGTTCATGATCCCCCATACGGTACCGAACAGACCTATATAGGGGCTGATGGAGCCGATGGTCGCCAGCACCGGCAAGTTGGATTCCAGATCATCCACCGCGCGGGAGAGGGAGACGCGCATGGCGCGGTAGGTACCATCCATCACCGCATCCTGACCACGGGCACCGGCCTTGAGCAAGCGGGCATACTCCTTGAAGCCGGAGTAGAAGATATCTTCCATGCCTTCGATATCATCGCGGCGGGAAGAGGACTCCTGATAGAGGCGATTGAGATCGACCCCTGACCAGAAGCGATCTTCAAACTGTTCCGATGCGAGATTGGCCGCCTTGATCGCCTTTGAACGCTGGATAATCAGCGCCCACGAGACAATAGACATGCTCATCAGGGTCATCATGACCAGTTTTACCAACAGGCTGGCTTGCCAAAACAGGCCAATAAACGAAATTTCAGCGTGCACTTAACAGCACTCCCTTGATTTTTTCAGGTATAGCTACAGGTTTCATTTGCGGATGACTGACACAGGCTATCTGTACCATGGCCTGGGTGATCAGTCGTCCATCAGCCGCCAGGATCTGCTGCGAAAAGCGCAGGGATGCGCGTTTCACTTCAATCACTTGCGTTAATACATTCAATAGTTCATTAAAACGGGCCGCCGAGCGGAAATCGATCTCAGTTCGGCTCACCACGAAGGCATATCCCTCCTGCAGCCAGACGTCCTGTTCGACCCCTTTGGCACGAAGAAACTCGGTGCGAGCACGTTCCATAAACTTGAGATAATTGGCGTTGTAGACGATGCCCCCGGCGTCGGTGTCTTCGTAGTAGACACGCACCGGAAACTCAAAGACTTCCCCCATAACAATCTGTGATCCATTCGACAGTCAGATGGGGGGCTATCATAGCGCAGGGCTGAATAGGAAAGAAGCAGGGGGAGACAGGGAAATCCTGCCTCCCCCCGTTTTTTATGAAAGGAAATATGAATGTGTCAGCCAGAGGCCATACAACAAACTGGGCCAAGCGAGCCAGGGGTTGAACAGCACACGTCCGGGCAGGCTTTTCAGATGAAAGCCAAGCCCGTTAAGTACGCCACAACAGACGGCCCACATCAGCCAGGGAGCAAGCCAGAGACCATGCTCGCTGGTGTTGGCCGCAATCAGATTGGGGGCCTGTAAAATAGCGACGGCCAACAAGGCCGCCGCGAGTAACATCAACCCCTGCCACGGCTGCCGCTCCAGTGGAGCGGCGAGCCTGGCGAGTCGATCACTTGTTTTCATCGATCTGACGATCCATGTTCTCGGTGTGTTCCAGCCACAGCGCATTGATGATGCCAAATGCACAGGCCAACAACAGCCCCAGGATCCAGGTGAAATACCACATTGTCAGCGCACCTCTTAATAGAGAGATTGTTGGTTATCTTCGATGTGCTTGTTGGTTACCCGGCCAAACATCTTGATGTAAGTCCAGATGGTGTAACCCAGCACAATCGGTACGAAGACTGCTGCAGCCACAGTCATCACCTGCAAGGTGTTGAAAGAGGCGGTAGCATCCCACATGGTCAGGCTCAGTGACGGCTCAAGGCTTGAGGGCATCACGAACGGGAACATGGAGAAACCGGCAGTGAGGATGACCCCGGCAATCGCCAGCGAGGAGCTGGTAAACGCCAGCCAGCCGATGTTCATGCGGGCAAACAGCGCAGTCAGCAGGCTCATGGCCAGGCCCAGTACAGGGGCAGCCACCATCCACGGATAGAGGGTGTAGTTGTTCATCCAGGCGCCAGCCTGCAGGACAACTTCCTTATTCATCGGGTTGGATACTGCGTCAGTCGCGGCAGCCTTGACGATGACATACCCTTCCATACCGCTTACCCACCAACCCGCGGCAGCAAACAGCACCAGGGTCAGTAGTGAGCAGATCATGGCGGCAGTGCGGGAACGTGCCAGCACTTCACCGTCGGTCTTCATCATCAACCAGGTTGCGCCCTGGGTGAGCAGCATGAACAGACTCACCAGACCAGCCAGAATGCCGAACGGGTTAAGCAGACCAAAGAAGTTGCCGTGATAGGTCAACATCATGAACTGGTTAAACTCGAACGGAACGCCTTGCAGCAGGTTGCCAAAGGCCACGCCAAAGACGATGGGCGGTACGGCGCTACCGGCGAACAAGGCCCAGTCCCAGTTGCTGCGCCATTTTGCATCAGCACGCAGGGAGCGGTACTTGAAACCGACCGGACGCAGGAACAGCGCCATCAAGGTCAGGATCATCGCGATGTAGAAGCCGGAGAAGGTCGCGGCATACACCATCGGCCAGGCGGCGAACAAGGCGCCACCGGCAGTGACCAGCCACACCTGGTTACCTTCCCAGTGCGGCCCCATGGTGTTGAGCATCACGCGGCGCTCGACATCTTTCTTGCCGACGAACGGGAGCAGTGCGCCTACCCCCATGTCGAAGCCGTCAGTGATGGCAAAACCGATCAGCAGTACGCCGACCAGAGCCCACCAGATGACACGCAGAGTTTCGTAATCAAACATGGTCGCTCTCCTTATGCCTTGATCTGTTCAAAGTGATATTTGCCAGTCTTCAGGCTGCTGGGGCCAAGACGGGCATACTTGAACATCAGGTACATCTCGATAACCAGAAGTACGGTATAGAACAGGCAGATACCGATCAGAGAGAACCAGATCTCGGCTGCAGGCAGGTTGGATGCAGAGAGGGAAGTCGGCAACACCTCTGCAATGGTCCAGGGTTGGCGACCATACTCAGCGACAAACCAGCCAGCTTCGATCGCAATCCACGGCAGCGGGATACCCCACAGCAGACCCTTGAGCAGCCACTTGCGCTTGCCGATCTGGTGACGGGCACTGTCATAGAAGGCCATACCAATCAGCACCAGCATCAGCATGCCGACGGCAACCATGATGCGGAAGGCGAAGAACAACGGCAGAACCTGCGGGATGGAGTCATCCACGGCGGCCTTGATCTGCTCGTCGGTAGCATCGGTCACGTTGCTAGTGTAGCGCTTGAGCAGCAGACCGTAGCCCAGATCCTGCTTCACTTCGTCGAAACGAGCGCGGGTCTCGTCAGACTTGTCACCGGATTGCAACTTGGTCAGCAGGTCGTAAGCGGTCATACCGTTGCGGACGCGCAGTTCGTGCTCGCTCTTCAGATCCTTCAGACCGGTGACCTGACCGTCCAGAGAACGGGTCGCGATAATGCCCAGTGCATAGGGGATCTTGATGGCGTAGTCGGTGCGCATCTCTTCCTGATTCGGAATACCGAACAGGGTAAAGGCAGCCGGAGCCGGTTCAGTCTCCCACTCAGCTTCGATAGCGGCCAGTTTCACCTTCTGCACTTCACCGGTCTCGTAACCGGATTCGTCACCGAGGATCAGCACGGACACGATGGAAGCCATACCGAACGCAGCGGCAATGGCGAAGGAGCGACGGGCAAACGCCACATCACGATTCTTCAGCAAGTAGTAGGAGGAGATACCCAGCACAAACATGGCGCCACAGGTATAACCAGCCGCCACAGTATGGACGAACTTGACCTGAGCAACCGGGTTGAGCACCACGTCAGCGAAGCTCATCATCTCCATCCGCATGGATTCGAAGTTGAACTCGGCACCGACCGGGTTCTGCATCCAGCCGTTGGCGACCAGGATCCAGAGGGCGGAGAGGTTGGTACCCAGCGCCATCAACCAGGTGGCAGCCAGATGCTGATGCTTGCTCAGACGATCCCAACCAAAGAAGAACATACCGACGAAGGTGGACTCCAGGAAGAAGGCCATCAGCCCTTCGATAGCCAGCGGGGCCCCGAAGATATCGCCGACATAATGGGAGTAGTAAGCCCAGTTCGTCCCGAACTGGAACTCCATGGCCAGACCTGTGGTGACCCCCAAGGCAAAGTTGATACCAAACAACTTACCCCAGAATTTGGTCATGTCCCGGTAGATGGTGTTGTTGGTCATCACATAGACGGATTCCATGATCGCCAGGAGAAAGGCCATTCCCAGCGTCAGGGGTACAAACAAAAAGTGATAAAGGGCCGTCGCAGCGAACTGGAACCGCGATAGGTCTACCACATGCTCAGCAATCATGATGTTTCCTCACCGATTATTGGCACGGCTATTTTAAGTTTTAAGCACAAAGCTTCCGTTGGAGGTTATCGAATGAGTCTCATTGGGACGTGTCACAACAAAACGCGTTCAGTAACCACTGGCATTAACAACAAGGCAATACGAGAACACAAATAAAGCTAATGTTTAACAATTCCAAAACAATCAGCCTAAATTTATTCTCGCCCATGATGACCGGGTTTTTATATCACCTTTATTTGATTGAAATCAATGTAAAAGGACCCGCCATACATGGCTTTGAAAGGCATTTTTAATCTATTTTACGATTATTGACGCGAGCCAGATCACAAAACACGATAAAGCGTAAAACATTGATTTAAATCAATTTAAGAATTTAACATCCCGCCACTCGGTTTAATTTGAAAAGCGTGAATGACGCGCCTTTTTCCATGTTATCCGAGTCAGGCAATCTGATTCGAAAACTCAATTTAAAATTGCAAAGAATGCATACTCATGCGAACCAATTTCATCAATAAAGACATTAGATAAACTAATTCGAAGAGTGCAATTTTTCTTGTTTGCCGGGGTCGATTCGAACTCCTACAATGCGCCTCGCAGTGAGGGCATACCCTTGGATACAGGCCGGTTAATCCGGGTTCACGGTACGTATTCGACGATCAATTTGAACCTGTCTATTGGAATCGAAGATGAAAAAGTTTGTTGCTAAAACCATCCGTTACTACAAGCTTTCCTTTGTTCAGCTCTATCAACTGAACCGACTCTGAGAGCTCGCGACGGCTCACCTGTTTATTTTCCGGTCTGTGTCCAGACGCACTCACTGTCTGTGAACATCCATCCTGAATTGTCTTTGCCCACCGCATCCGCCGTGGGTTTTTTTTTGCCCGGATAACAAAAAACCGCCTTTGACGGCGGTTTCATGTTCAAACGACTGTTTTTACTTCTCATCTGGTCGCTGAAGACCGAAATGAGCGTAGGCTCGTGTGGTCGCAATCCGTCCTCTGGGTGTACGTTGCAGATACCCTTGCTGGATCAGATAAGGCTCCAACACATCTTCGATAGTATCTTTCTCTTCCCCGATCGCGGCGGCCAGATTATCGAGACCCACCGGGCCCCCCATAAACTTGTCTATCACAGCCAACAATAACTTGCGGTCCATGAAGTCGAAGCCTTCATTATCGACATCCAGCATGTCCATGGCGCGAGCAGCAATGGGGCCGTCAATCCGGCCATCGGATTTCACCTGGGCAAAGTCGCGCACCCGCCTTAACAAACGGTTAGCAATCCGCGGCGTGCCGCGAGAGCGACGGGCGACCTCAATGGCGCCATCTTCCGTCATGTCTAGCCCCAGACAACGGGCGCTGCGGGAGACGATATCGGTCAGATCCTTGACGTTGTAGAACTCCAGCCGCTGGACGATACCGAAGCGATCCCGCAGCGGGCTGGTCAGTGAACCTGCCCGGGTGGTGGCGCCAATCAGGGTGAAGGGAGGCAGATCCAGCTTGATGGAACGAGCCGCTGGCCCCTCCCCGATCATAATGTCGAGCTGGTAATCCTCCATCGCCGGATAGAGCACCTCCTCCACCACAGGGCTGAGGCGATGGATCTCGTCGATGAACAGCACATCGTTTGGCTCGAGGTTGGTGAGCAACGCCGCCAGATCCCCCGCTTTCTCCAGCACCGGGCCGGAGGTGGTCTTGATATTGACCCCCATCTCGTTGGCGACGATGTTGGCGAGGGTGGTCTTGCCCAAGCCCGGCGGGCCGAAGATCAGCAGGTGATCGAGCGCTTCTCCCCGCTGACGGGCCGCTTCGATAAAGATCTCCATCTGTTCGCAGACGGTATCCTGACCGGTGTAGTCAGCCAGCTTCTTGGGGCGGATAGCCCGGTCAATAATGTCATCCTCACGGGCAGCACTGGCCGAAATGAGGCGGTCTGCTTCAATCATCAACTACCTCATACCAGGCTACGCAGGGATTCACGGATGATATCTTCCACCGACATCCCCTCTTTGGCGATCTTGCTGACAATCTGACTCGCCTGCTGCGGCTTGTAACCGAGGGCCACCAGCGCACTGGCCGCCTCCTCGGTCACATCCGGTGCCCGCAATTCGGGCTCACTGGCTGGCAAGGTGACCATGGCCGGGGAGAAGAGGTCGTGACTTACCCACCCCTTGAGGCGATCCTTCATCTCCACCACCAGACGCTCGGCGGTCTTCTTGCCGACTCCCGGCAGTTTGACCAAAGAGCTTATCTCTTCACGTTCGACACTCAGCACGAATTGGGTAGCTGTCATGCCGGAGAGAATAGCCAGCGCCAGCTTGGGGCCGACTCCGTTGGTCTTGATCAGCTCGCGGAACAGCGCCCGCTCCTGTTTGTGGTTGAAACCATAGAGCAGCTGGGCATCTTCCCGCACCACGAAGTGAGTGTGGATGGTCGCTTCCTTGCCGATCTCCGGCAAATCATAGAAGCAGCTCATCGGCATCTGCACCTCATAGCCAACCCCGCCCACTTCCAGCAGGACCTCGGGGGGCTGCTTTTCAATGACAATGCCTCTCAAGCGACCAATCACGGCTCTCTCCTCACCAATACAACTATTCGTAAATTGGCTCATAGCATAAAGAATAACTGGATAAGTATCCAGCATAGGGCAGCAACACCCGCGTGGTCAGAGAGGCTTTTTATCCCATTTTCCACCATGCTTGATCGGGTGCAGCCAGTGCACGGGATGTTTCAGCGCCGCACCGGCCCCCGAGCGGGGGATAAACCACTACACTAAACCCGTTCGGAACCGAAACTGGTGCCAATGTCGATACCAAGGAAGGCCATCACATGAAAATTGTTACCACCTCCAATCTGGGTCTTGCCATATTGCTCGGCTGTACGCTGGGCATGGGGGTCGTTGGCTGGTATGGCAGCCAGCGGCTAGCCAATCTGCTCTCATACGTACTGGGCGCCGCCTGGCAAACCGCCGACGGTGCCATGGAGGGTTCCATAGAGCTGGGCAACCAACAGCTACAGATTCAGAAGATGCAAAACGGCACCCCGCTCAATCGCGCCGAACTCGATGCTGCCAAGGCGGCGACCGATGACGCGCTGGCCCGGGTCCGCCAAGGGCAGCTCATTGATGGTGCAGCCCTTGCCACCATGGAACAGCACAAGCAGGGCTATCAACAGCAACAAGAGAAGCTGCTGGCGCTCTATCACGCCTATACCGAGGTGGATCAGGCCCTGCATCACAACGCCGATCTGATGGCTCGCCTCTCGACCCAGCTGGAGGTGATTGGCGATGGGGCGGTCGAGGCGCTGACCCAATCCCCCGACCAGACCATCAGCTGGAACAGCGGCCTCTCCACTCGCTGGGAAGCGGCCGACGGGGGGATGGAATCCAACATAGGCTTTTTGCGCCAGCTCTATGCGCTGGAGAAGATGCGCAGACAAGGAGTCACAGAGGCGATCAAGGCCGAGCTGAAAGAAGCGACCGAGTTCTACCACGAAGCAATCAACAGCATGCTCGGCACCGGGCTGTTCGATATCGAGGGAACCGGCGAATTTGCCGGCAAGACACTGTCGGCAGAGTATCGCGCCCTGTTGGCCCGGCATCAGCAACTGATGGGACAGTGGGTCGATGCGCTCGGCAGCTATCAGGCCCAGCAGTCCGCCTATGAGGTCAGTGCCGATGAGCTGCGACAACAGCTGGTTGCCATCGAGGAGAGCGGCGATGCCACTGTTGAGGATCAGGTGGCCCAGCTCAACGGCATCATCAGCCAGATCCGAACCCTGCTGCTGGGTGGCCTGTTGCTGAGCCTGATCATGGTCACCCTCTGCGGCTTCTGGCTGACCCGCAAACTGGTAACCCCACTGCTGCAAGTAGACAAACGAATGCAGGATATCGCCGCCGGCGAGGGAGACCTCAACGCCCGCATCAACCTGCAACGGGATGACGAGATAGGCTCGCTGGCCAACAGCGTGGATCGTTTCATCGAGAAATTGCAGAAGATGATCAGCTCCACCATGGACAACAACCAACACATCAGCGAACACGTTCACACCTCGGTCAACCGGGTGGAGGCAATCAGCCAGAGCAGCCGCCAGACCGCCGAACATGCGCTGGCCCTGCACCACGACAGTGAACAGATGGTGCAAGTCGCCACCGGTATCTCGGACAACTGCAGCATGGCGGCCCACAATGCCAACGAGGTGCGCCAGCTGACCACCGAGAGCAGCCAGTATGTCGCCTCCGCCAGCGCGGGCATGCAGCGGGTGGTACAGGAGGTGAGCGAGTGTGCCATCGCCATCAACTCCCTCAAGGAGCAGGCGGGTCAGATTGGCCAGATCATCTCCACCATCAGCGGTATCTCGGAGCAGACCAACCTGCTGGCCCTCAATGCGGCCATCGAAGCGGCCCGCGCAGGGGAGATGGGACGTGGCTTTGCGGTGGTTGCGGACGAGGTGCGCACCCTGGCCAATCGCACCGCGACATCAAGCGCCGAAATTAGCCAGGTGATCAGCAGCATCCAGCAGCAGACCGAAACTGCCTATCTGATGATGCAGCGCAACCTCAAGACGGTAGAGTCCGGCATGCAGGACTCCGAGAACACCAAGCAGATCCTGTTCAAGGTGGAAGGCGCCATCGACCAGCTGGCCGACATGGTGCAGCAGGTAGCCGTGGCTACCGGGCAACTGTCACACACTCTGAGCCACTCCTCTGACAAGGTCTCCGGCATTAGTCTGCAAGCCAGAACCGGCGAACAGGAGGCGCAGGAGTGCCTGCAGCTCGCCTCCTCGCTCCATCAAGCCAGCCTGCTGCAACAGCGCCTGCTCTCCCAGTTCAGGGTCTGACCCCTTTCAATAGCAAAGATGCCACTCATGTGAGTGGCATCTTTTTATTACCGGTCGTTCATTCCTGCCGCCTTAACTTCCTCAACGTCCTATGGCCAGTTGAACAGCCAGGCTCAGCATGATGATGCCAACCAGCAGATCGATCCCCTGCTGCACCCGGCCTCGGGCCAACCAGGGCGCCAGTGCCGCAGCACCCAGCGCCAGCGAGTAGAACCACACCAGCGAGGCCAGCATGGCCCCCGCAGCAAAGGCCGGACGAAGGGACTCGCTCACCTGACTGCCAAGGGAGCCGAGCAGCATCAAAGTATCGAGATAGACGTGAGGATTGAGCAGCGTAACACCCAGCGTCATCGCCAGCACGCTTTTGGCACCCATCTGCTGAGCAGACTCGGCAAGCCCCTCCCCTTTACCACGCCAGGCACTGAGCAGGGAACGGCCACCAAACCAGCCGAGAAACAGCACGCCCCCCCAGGTGAGCAGCGCCATGCCGAGAGGGCTGGCGGCCAGCACATTGGCTCCGCCAAATACGCCGATAGCAATCAGGGTGAGATCGCAGAGGCTGCAGAGCGTGGCCGTCAACAGATGGTGATTGCGATGGATGCCCCGGCTCAGCACAAAGGCATTCTGGGCGCCGATGGGGATAATCATGGCCAGACCGATGGTGAAGCCTTGCAGTGTCGTTGCGAGCATCATGGAGAGTACCGTTCGAAATGATGAATGAGCGGCACTATAGCGATGGTAGTTCCCTCTTAGAAATTCATTGATTTACTGATTGATTCATTTTGCTAATAAAAACCGGCATACCCAGCCGCTGTTCCAGCCCTTGTCAATTACCGGATCTGACAATTGTGACCCTCAGAGTGCGGCAGGAGAATCTGTTGCGCCTGTGGGCTCAGCCTACTGCAGCAATCTGGGGAAGTTGGTCACCACAACTTGCTCCAGATTGGGCAGCAACAGCCCCGTACTAACCCCTTTGGCAATGGCCTGATAGCGGTTCATTGAGCCGGTTTTGCGGGTGACCTGATTGAGATGGTAATTGACCGTGCGCTCCGTGATCCCGAGGATGCAGGCGATCTCGCTAGAGGTCTTCCCTTCGCTGGCCCAGAACAGGCACTCGGTCTCGCGCTCGGTCAAGGGGTCTTTACCCGCACTGTCCATCATGCTGAAACGCACCACCCGAATGGCCGCCTCGAAGATGTAATTGGACATCCAGGAGAGGATCGGCGAGGACTCCAGCAGCAGGTCGCTCGAGGCCCGCTCGGAGGTGATGAAGGAGAGAATACCGTTCTCCCCGGCAGCACCGTGCAGAGGGAAGGAGATGCCGTTACGCAACCCGAACTCGGCTGCCAACCCCATCACGTCCATGGTTCCCTCCTGCAGAAAACTGGCCCGCTCATCAAGGCGGTTCCAGTAAATGGGCAGCGTCTGCTTGCGTGCCAGCCGGATCACCGGATCGCACGCCAGCATGTTGTTTTCGGTATAGGCCTGCACCCAGGAATCGGGGCACTGGTTGAACAGCACCACCTTGGGCCTTTGCATCGACATCGGCAGGATCAGGGCGAAGCGATAGTAGTCATAGCCCATCCCGAGCGTAAAGCGACCGATCAGTTCGGCCAGACGATTGCCGTCCGTCACCGAAGTGAAATGTTCGAGGTACTCAAGCAGTTGGTCTCTGTTCATATGAAAGCCCCCTTGGCCAGACATGTGATTATAACGGCGAATAGCAAGATAGAGGGTCCATAATGTTGGTTTTTAAAGGAAAATTGAGAGAACATCCACGAAACGAGGTGGAGAATGAACTCTATCGCTTTCGAAATCGCGTCTTTTCCGACCGGCTAGGCTGGGATGTCGAGTCTCATCGGGGCCTGGAGCGTGACAGCTTCGACACGCCAGACACCCATTGGGTTCTGATCGAGGACGAACAAGGGCTGTGTGGCTGTATTCGTCTGCTCAACTGTGCCGATGCCTATATGCTACCCACCATCTTCCCCACCGCCCTTGCCGGTGAAAGCGCGCCACGCACCCCCGATGTCTGGGAACTCACCCGTCTGGCTATCGATGCCCAGCGCGCACCGCGCATGAGCAATGGCGTCAGCGAACTCACTTGCGTCATCTTCCGCGAGGTCTATGCCTTCGCCCATGCCCACGGGATCCGGGAGCTGGTCGCCGTCGTCAGCCTGCCAGTGGAGCGCATCTTCCGCCGACTTGGCCTGCCCATCGAGCGGCTCGGTCATCGGCAGGCGGTCGATCTGGGGGCGGTAAGGGGCGTTGGCATCCGCTTCCATCTGGATGAGCGCTTCGCGCAGGCGGTCTCCCAACCTCTGCTGGGCCATTATCAAACCAGCCATTATCCACTGCAGCAACCGTCACCGGTGCTGGCAGTTCACTCATAAAAAATCCCGGGAAAACAGACCCGGGATAAAGATGTCGCTACGATCTGCGCAGGGCTACCCCATGCGGCACCAGAGAGTATCCTCCCTCAATGGCCTGACCACTACTGTCAAAAATCACAGCGCAACGCCCCTTCCACCGCCCATTGTTGTCCCCTGCCGAGTGACGTAGAGTCAGCCCTTGGGCAACGGAAGGGGGAGAAGATGAAAGAGCTGGACTACAAACTGCTGCGGGCGCTGGATGCGGTACTGCAGGAGCAGAACTTCGATCGGGCGGCCAAGTCGCTCCATATCACCCAGTCGGCCATCTCCCAGCGGATCAAGCAGCTGGAGCAACAGTTTGCCGAGCCGCTGCTCATTCGCAGCCAACCGCTGCAGGCCACGTCACTCGGCCAGAAGCTGCTTGCCCACTATCGGCAGGTACATCAGCTCGAGCTCGAACTGGCGGGGGAGCTGACCCCCGACCAACCGCAGGGGCCAATCCGGATCAGTATCGCAGTGAACGCTGACAGCCTGGCCACTTGGTTCCTGCCCGCCATTGCCCCCTTGTTGAAGCTGCACCCCATCGAACTCAACCTGCTGGTCGATGACGAGAGCCGTACCCTCGACAAGGTACGCGAGGGTCAGGCGTTCGGTGCGGTCAGCCTGCATCCCCAGCCGCTGGCGGGTTGCTGCGTCGACGAGCTAGGTGAGATGAACTATCTGCTTACCGCCAGCCCCACCTTCGTGGCGCGCCACTTTCCCGCGGGCCTGACCCGTGAGGCGCTGGCCAAGGCACCGGCGGTGGCGTTCGATCAGCGCGATGACATGCATGTGAGTTTTATGAGAGAACACTTCGGGCTGGAACCGGGCGGTTATCCCTGCCATACGGTCCACTCGTCAGAGGCCTTCGTCGCCATGGCCGAGCAGGGGTTGGCCTACTGCCTCATTCCCGAATTGCAAATAAGAGGCCAGCTGGCTGGCGGGTCACTACTCAACCTCAGTCCCGACCACGTCCTGACGGAACGCCTCTACTGGCACCGCTGGGTACTGGAAAAAGGGGTTCACAAGCAGCTATCCCAACGCCTTATCGACCATGCCAGCTCGCAGTTGAAACCACGCTGAGCAGGCCATTCACCTTGGCTTTGCAGGGCTAAAAACGTATAGTGCTGGGCGATCCTTCATCAGGTCTCCACCCAGGTTTTCACTTCAGGTTCCTCACTTATGTTCCAAGACAATCCGCTGCTGGCCCAGCTCAAGCAACAAATCCGCGAAAACATCCCGAAGAAAGAGGGTGTGATCCGCGCCTCGGACCGGGGCTTCGGCTTTCTGGAAGTCGATGAGAAGACCAGCTATTTCGTGCCGCCTCCCTACATGAAGAAGGTGATGCACGGTGACCGGGTGACCGCCCTGATCCGCACCGAAAAAGAGAAGGAAGTGGCCGAGCCGGATACCCTGCTGGAGCAGTCCGTCACCCGCTTCGTGGCCCGGGTCAAGATGTTCCGCGACCGCCTCAACGTGGTGGCCGACCACCCGCTGATCAAGGATGCCATCAAGGCCCGCGTCAAGAAGGGTCTGGATGAGAAAGAGTTCAAGGAAGGTGACTGGGTGGTGGCGACCCTCAAGCGCCATGCGCTGGTCGACGGCAACTTCTCTGCCGAGATTATCCAGAAGATCGCCGCCCAGGAAGATCACAATGTGCCCTGGTGGGTGGTGCTGGCGCGCCACAATCTGGCCCAGGTCGAGCCGGCTGATTTGCCGGAGTGGAAGGTGATCGAAGAGGAAGAGCTGCCCCGTCGCGATCTGACCGCAGTCCCCTTCTTCACCATCGACGGTGCCAAGACCAAGGATATGGACGATGCGCTGGCCATCACCAAGCTGGACAACGGCTGGGAGCTGCTGGTCGCCATCGCTGACCCGACCGCCTATGTGGCCGAAGGGAGCGAGCTGGACAAAGAGGCCGCCCAGCGCGCCTTTACCGTCTACATGCCAGGCCGCAACGTGCCGATGATCCCGCGCACCCTCTCCGACGAGCTTTGCTCCCTGAAAGAGGGCGAGGAGCGCAATACCCTGTGCGCCCGTCTGCTGATCGCCGAAGATGGTCTGCTACTGGAGGAGACCGAGTTCTTCGCCGCCCGCATCTGCTCCCACGCCCGTCTCAACTATGACGACGTCTCCGACTGGGCCGAGCATGGCAAAGAGCTGTCTATCGACGCAGGCGTACTGGCCCAGTTGCCGCTGATGAAGGCGATGACCGAAGCACGCATCGCGTGGCGCACCGAGCATGCGCTGGTATTCCCGGATCGTCCCGACTACGACTTCGAGCTGGGCGAGAATGGCGAAGTGCTGGCCATCCACGTCGAGCCACGCCGCATCGCCAACCGCATGGTGGAAGAGTCGATGATCGCCGCCAATATCTGCGCCGGTCGCGTGCTGGGCAAGAGCGTCGGTTACGGCATCTTCAACGTTCACACCGGCTTTGACGAAGAGTCCCTCGACGGCGCCATCGACCTGCTGAAGAGTGCCGAAGCCCCGTTCGAGCGCGACGAGATCGCCAGCCTCTCCGGCTTCTGTGCCCTGCGCCGCTGGATCGACAACCTCGACACCCGCTGGCTGGATGGCAAGATCCGCCGCTTCCAGAGCTATGCACTGATGTCCTCCGAACCGGGCGCCCACTACGGTCTGGGTCTGGATGCCTACGCCACCTGGACCTCCCCGATCCGTAAATACGGCGATATGGTCAACCATCGTCTGCTGAAAGCCGTTATCGCCGGCAAGACCCCAGGTGAGCGCCCGAGTCAGGAGCTCACAGAGCATCTGACCGCCTGCCGCCGCCTGCACCGCATGGTGGAGCGTGACATCGGCGACTGGCTCTATGTTCGCTACCTGAAAGCCGCGGCTGGCACCGATCAGGTATTCAACGCCGAGATCATCGACGTGATGCGTGCCGGTCTCAAGCTGCGTCTGCAGGAGAACGGCGCTGTGGTCTTCCTGCCTGCCCGCCATATTCTCGACAACAAGGATCGACTGGAGTGCAACTGGGACAACGGTCGCGTCTATCTGGACAAGACCGAAGTGGTTTATGAGCTCGGCCAGATCATCGAGGTCAAACTGACCGAAGCGGTGGAAGAGACCCGTTCCCTTATCGCCAAGCCGGCGGTGGAGTTGGTGCCGGGTCCGGCACCGGAAGCCCCGGCGACCGAGAGTGCGCCAGCCGATAGCAGTGAAACGCCCGCTGAGGCTGCCCCCAAGGCAGAATAAGCCGCGCAGAATCATCTAATCTGCCCGAGAGCCCGCCATCGTGCGGGCTCTTTTTTGCCCGGCATCCCGCCCTACAAGCTGCCATATATACCGTTATGGCACACAGTTCTATCCACGATTGGCAGAGAACGCAGTGAATGCCTCCACCAGCAGGGCTGAAAGCAACCGTTATGTGCGCTGCCTCTCCTTTCTGACATATTAATCAAGGAGAAATATGTCTATACTCGCTTGGGTACAATCCAAGGGATATTGGTATGCAGGAATGGGACCCGGAACACTTCACCAACTTTGCTCAGTTATGCGAAGTGAGCCTCGCCACCATCCGTGAAAAGACCGATGCCGAACGCCTCTACCTCTGGCTGAAAGCCCCCGAACCGCAGCTCTACAGTTTTCAGCTCGATCACGGGCTGACCACGCTTGATCTCGCCCATCTCGGCCAACTGACCCTGCCCCACCACCTGATCGACAAGGCGATGGAGAAGGGACAACTGGTGATCGAGCAACTCCCACCACCGCCTGATCCCGGCGAAAATGTGGAGCCCGCCCAGCCGCAGTTACGCGCCTGTTTCCCTCTCAAGCGTCACATGAAACTGGAAGGGGTCATCTATCTGGAGACCCGCCGCCGCATCGATCGCCTCTCCTCCCACCAGCGTCAGGGCATCCAGCTCCTTATCCACTATCTGACGGCCGAGCTCAGCAATCATCTGCTCTCCAGCCAGGTCAATCAGGAGCGGGACCAGCGGCTCCATACCCAGACCGATCTGGTACAGAGTCAGGCACTGCAAGGATCCTTCCTCACCATGTTGCAGGCGCTGCACATGGTCAGCGTTACCCTCTCCCGCAGTCGCAGCGAGAACGATCTGCTGCGGGATGCCGTGCTGCTGGCCCGCAAGGAGCTGCAGTTCGATCGGGTCGCCATCTTCCTGATCGAACCCGATGGCAAGACCATGCGCGGCACCTGGGGCACCAGCGAAGAGGGCGAGCTGATGGATGAACACAACTTCATCAGCCCCATTCCGGATCACCCCACGGTGCAAGAGGCGCTCAGGCGCAAGGACTACGTACTGGTGATGGAAGATACCCCCCTCTACTACGAGAAGCAGCAGGTGGGCCGTGGCTGGAACGCCATGGTATCGCTATGGGATGGCACCACTCCCATCGGCTGGATTGCCGCTGACAACCTGCTCTGGCACCGGCCGCTCAAGGCCTATCAGAGCGAGATCTTCAAACAGTACGCCGCCATCCTGTCACAACTGCTGATCCGCCAGCGCACCCAGGAGCAGCTGGAAACCCTCAACCGCCAGCTGGAGGCCCGAGTTGCCGAGCGCACCATGCAGCTGGCCGAGACCAACCGTGCGCTGGAGGAGGCCAATCACCGCCTCTCCCTCCTGTCGCTGGAAGATCCCCTCACCGGCATCGCCAACCGGCGCCAGTGGGACATCACCATGCAGCGGGAGTGGGAGTGGGCACGACGCACCCAGAACCTGCTGGCGGTATTGATGATCGACGTCGACGAGTTCAAGGCCTACAACGACCACTTCGGCCATGCCAAGGGGGATCTCTGCCTGCAACAGGTGGCCCATGTGCTGCGGGATGCAGAGCGGCGCTGCACCAATCTGGTAGCCCGTTACGGTGGCGAGGAGTTCGTCATTCTGCTCTGCGCCCCCCAACCCGGTGAGGCCGAACAGCTGGCCGGACGGATCCACGATGGTCTTGCCCGCTTGAAAATGCCCCATCCCGCCTCGCGGGTTGCTGATTTCATTACGGTTAGCATAGGCTTTAGCTATCTGGTTCCCTCCCTGGACGGAGCATGGCAGACCCTGACTGAACAGGCTGACCAGGCGCTCTACCACGCCAAGTCACAAGGGAGGGCCCGCACTCTGGCCTATCGGTGATCCCATGCTGTTGCGTCGCTACCCTATCTTCAATCGTCGCCTGGCTCTGGTGGCCTACGGCATCGACTATCAGCTCAGCTCACCGACCGAATGGCCTTCACTGGCGCAACATTGCCGCCTGCTGGCGCAGGGGCGTCAATATCTGGTGCCCTTCACCCACGAACAGCTCGATGAACAGCGTCCCATGCTGCTGGATCAGGACGCGATCCCGCTGGTTGAAGCCTCCAGTGAACGCCAGCCCAACTCGTTCCCGGTGCTGGAGCAGTGGCGCGACAGTCGGCGCAGACTGGCGGTGCACGGCGCTAACCGGGATCCGCGCTGGCTCGGCGCCAGCCGCCTGCTGGTGTACTGGATGGGGGAAGAGGGGATCTGTCAGCCCACCGAGCACAAGCGGATGGCGCTGAACATCGAAACCTGGGCGGATTTTCTCCCGCTGCGGGAGGCCGGGGTCGACTTCTTTGCCGGCGGCTTTCTCGCCCGTCCGGAGCTGGTCAATCAGCGGGCGAACCAGCCCGATATGGCGCTGGTACAGCAGATCCTACAGCTCATCTGCCACGAAGAGTTCTCCTTCGCACAGGTAGCCCGCCTGCTGGAGCAGGATGCCTGGCTGCCCGGCCTGCTGCTCACCTACGTCAACGCCCCCGGCTTCGATCATGCCGCCCCCATCACCTCGGTGCCCCGCGCCCTCTCCTATCTGGGGGAGCAGGAGATCCGCAAGTTCGTGCTGATCAACGGCCTGGCCCGGGTGAGCCAGCACATGCCGGAGGCCTGTACCCGCATGGCCATCGCCCGCGGCCGCTTCTGCGAGTTGATTGCCCTCACCGCCCTCGGTAAAGCGGAGGCCAGCTGGGCCTTTCTGGTAGGGCTGGTGCTTGATGGATCCCTGCTGTCGGAGCCGCTGATGGCCCACCTGCCCAAGAGCGTGCAGCGCGCCATCGAACTGCACGAAGGGCCACTCTTTCATCTGTTTCAGCTGGTCAGCACCTATGAACAGGGCAACTGGGCCCTGCTGGAACAGCTTGCCCCCAAATATCAACTCGATCCGGCCCAACTCACCCCCGTCTATTTTCAGTCACAAATGTGGGGGCAAGCGTTTCTCACCAGCTAGGTGATGGCGAGGCAGAGAACCACTGGCTAGAATGGGCTCCCCTTTTTCAGAGACAGACCCCGCACCATGACCCTTTCCGGATTCCAAGGCCTGGTCTTTGACCTTGATGGCACCCTGGTCGACTCCATGCCGCTGCACCTGGCCGCCTGGGAACATACTGCCCGCGAGTTTGGCTTTCACTTCGATGCCGACTGGTTCTATGAGCTGGGGGGCATGCCGAGCCGCAAGATAGCCCTGCTGGTCGCACAGGAGCAGCAGATCCCTCTCGATCCGCTCGAAGTCACCCGCTGCAAGACCACCCACTATGTGGCCAACCTGCACAAGGCGACCGTCTTTCCGGCCATGCAGGCGCTGGTCGAGCGCTATCATGGCGTCATCCCGATGGGGATCGGCACCGGCTCGCCCCGCGTCAACGCCGAGGCGGTGCTGCGCAACACCGGGCTGGATCGCTACTTCTCCGTGGTGGTCACCGCAGACGATGTGGAGCTGCACAAACCCAATCCGGACACCTTCCTGCTGGTCGCCAGCAAGCTGGGGGTCGATCCATCAGGCTGTCTGGTGTTTGAAGATACCGGTATCGGGGTACAGGCAGGAGAAGCGGCGGGTATGCAGACCTGCATGGTCAAAGAGGGTCAACCAGTCGGCATAACGGCGTAGTGCGGAAAAAAATATCGCCCTGCAAGGGGCGATAACCGGAACCGGCTCTCATACGGGACATGAATGAAAATGAGAGCAGGTTCCGTCAGCCGCTGACGCAGGGCGCGTCAACGAGGAGTGTGAGGCAGACGATTACTCGTTGTTGCCGCCACCCTGATTGTCGTCATAACGACCCGGCGCACCGTGGGGGCGCGGCGCCATGGAGACACGCGGCTTGCGAGCACGCTGGATGTTCACCTGCGGACGGCCGGTGTGCATGGCGATGGTGGAGATCTTGGCCTTGTAGACCAGCTGCTGGTTACCATGAGCATCGGTCAGCAGCACGCTGTACTGGTCGAACCCGCTGATGGTGCCTTCCAGCTTGATGCCGCTCACCAGAAAAATAGCGACCTGACTGCGGTTCTTGCGCAACCAGTTGAGGGCAGAATCTTGCCCGTTCCCGAGGGAGAAGGCTTGCTCAATCGTGGAGTAGCTGGGGGATTCAGTTGTCATAAATTATTGTCCCGCGGAAAAAAAGTGGCGTTTGATTGTGCTAAATGGGCACTGGCTTGTCAAAGTCATTCTCACTCCCGCCAGCAATAGCGCCCTCCGGGGGCTGGTCGCTGACCAGCACAACTGCGATAATCGCCAGCTCTGGCTCTACCACGGGCCTTATCTGGGGTTTTATCTTGCATCCGGTTTCACACCAACACCACACCATCTATGTCCATGATGCCACTGCCTGCGAAGAGTGTGACCTGCTGATACCGGCCACACCGCTCGAGGTGGGACAGGCCAGCTGCTGCCCCCGTTGCGGACACACCTTGAGTCGCCACCTGCCACAGCAGGAGTTGCGGCCGATCTCCTACGGGTTCGCGGCACTCATCATGTTCGTGCTCGCCAATGCCTTTACCTTTATGTCCTTCTCGGCCAAAGGGGTGGGCCAGGAGATGACTTTTCTGCAGAGCATCACCACCCTGGTGGATGAGGGCTATCTGTTTCTCGGCGCGGTACTGAGCCTGACCCTGATCGGCCTGCCGCTGGTCTATATGGGCTCCATCATGCTGGTGCTGTGGCGGGTCGATAAAGATCTGCACAGCAATGCCCTGCGCTCCCTCGGCCGTCTGCTCTGCCGGATCAAACCCTGGCTGATGGTGGATGTCTTTCTGGTGGGGGTGCTCATCTCGCTGGTCAAGCTGATGGGGATGGCCGACATCAAGATGGGGCTGTCATTCTGGGCTTTCGTCGGCTACACGGTGCTGCTCATCAAGATGATCTCCTCGCTTGACCAGATGTGGCTGTGGCAGCGGCTGTTCGGCCCGACCGAGGCGCGGGATATCGACCCGGAAGCGGGCGCGCTGGAATCCGGTCTGGTGGGTTGCCATATCTGTGGCGCCCTGAGCGAGGTGGGCAGCCACAGCTGCTCCCGCTGCGGCGGCAAGCTGCATGCCCGCAAGCCGGGCGGCCTGAACCGTACCTGGGCGCTGCTGTTTACCTCCGCCATTCTCTACATTCCGGCCAACGTCTATCCCATCATGGATACGGTGTTTCTCGGTGATGACAGCCCCTCCACCATCCTCGGCGGTGTGGTGCTGCTCTGGGCCATGGGCTCCTACCCCATAGCGGCGGTGATCTTTTTCGCCAGCGTGGTGGTGCCACTGGTGAAAATACTGGCGCTATTCTGGCTTTGCTATATGGTGCAGCGCGGCAATGTCACCTCCCCCCTCGGCAAGCTCAAACTCTATCGCATGACCGAATTTGTCGGACGCTGGTCGATGATCGACGTCTTCGTGGTGGCCATTCTGGCGGGCCTGATCCGGCTCGACAATCTGATGACCATCTACCCCGGCCCTGCGGCCGTCGCATTTGCAGGTGTGGTGCTGATCACCATGGTCGCCGCCATGAGTTTCGACTCCCGCCTGATCTGGGATTTACAACAAGGAGAACGCGAACGTGAGTGAGCGTAAAAAAAGGTGGAAACCGGGCTCTGACTTTCTGAGTTCTGCCGCCGCAATCTGGATGGTGCCCCTGCTGGCGCTGTTCATCGGTCTCTGGATGCTGTTCCAGCACTGGTACTCTCAGGGCCCCAGTTTCACCCTGACAGTCGCCACTGCCGAGGGCATAGTCGCTGGCAAGACGGTGATCCGCTCCCGCGAAGTGGACGTCGGCCGTATCGAGGCCGTCGAGCTGAGCGATGACTATAGCCATGCCGTGCTGAAAGGGCGGCTGACCAATGCCGCCTCCGGCATGCTGCGCGGTGACAGCCAGTTTTGGGTGGTCAAACCCAGAGTGGGCCGTGAAGGGGTGTCGGGCCTGAGCACCCTGCTCTCCGGCGCCTATATCGAACTCGCCCCCGGCAAGAAAGGTCGGGCGCGGGACGAATACGCCATGCTCGACAAACCGCCGCTCGCCTCCCTCGATGCCAAGGGGCTGCGTCTCACCCTCAGCAGTCGCGACACCCGCGCGCTGGGAGAAGGCTCCCCCATCAACTATCAGGGCTTCACCATAGGTCAGGTGGAAGAGGCGAAGTTCCTGCCGGAAAAGAGCGAGATGCAGTATCAAATCTTCATCCACGCCCCCTATGACATTCTGGTGAGCAGCAACTCCCGCTTCTGGATGACCCCGGGCTTCGAGGTCTCCATGAGCAGCGAGGGGATGAAGGTGAAGATGGATTCGCTGGAGAGCCTGATCGATGGCGGCATTACCATGGGTCTGCCACCCGGCTGGGCGCCTGGCGAACCGGTCAAACAGATGGAAGGGTTCACCCTGTTCCAGGATGAGGCGAGCGTGCTGGCCGGTAGTCTGGATCAGTTCATCGACTACGTCTTCCTGTTCGATGACAACGTGGGTGGCCTGCACCCGGGCGCGGCGGTGCAGTATCGCGGCATTCGGGTCGGTACCGTCATCTCAGCCCCCTACCTCATCGAGGACAAGGGCGTGCAGATCTTCAAGAGCCGCCAGATCCCGGTGCTGGCCCGCATCGAGGTACAGCGCCTCTCCCACCGCTATGCCAAGGCGGAGAAGGATCAATGGCGCGCCCTGTTCGGCAAGCAGTTCAAGGAGGGGTTGCGTGCCAGCCTCAAGACCTCGAGCCTGCTGACCGGCGGCAAGATCATCGACCTCAACTTCTATCCGGACGCGGCACGTTTCGAGCAGGCCAAGCTGGCCGGTTATCAGGTCTTCCCCACCGTGCAGGGCGGGCTGGATCAGATCGAGCGCAAGGTGAACCTCATCCTCGACAAGTTTGTCGACATGGACATGGCAACCACCCTGACCAAGGTCAACGGGTCACTCACCACCCTGGATGGCACCCTGAAGAACATCAGTGCAGTCAGCGCCAACCTGAACAAGCTCACCGCCAAGGATTCCACCCAGCAGCTGCCCGCCTCGCTCAACGAGAGCCTCAAGCAGTTGCAGGAGACCTTGCAGGCCTATGATGCCCAGTCGCAGACCAATCAGGACCTGCGTCAGTCGGTGCAGACCCTCAATCAGTTGATGCGCGAACTGCAGCCGCTGGTGCACTCCCTCAACGAGCAGCCCAGCTCACTGATCTTCGATCGTGCGCATCCATCGGACCCTGAGCCCAAGCGAGGCAAACAATGAAAAAAGAGATCCTGACGCTGGCCCTGCTGGGCCTGCTGGCGGGTTGCAGCAGCCAGCCGAGCCTGCACTACTATTCGCTCGATGCCGACAGCCAGCAACCCGTGACGGCACCGGCCCAACCGCAGCACCAGCTGGTGCTGCGCCCGGTGACGCTGGCCAGCCAGCTCGACCGGATCAGTCTGGTCTATCAGCTGGAAGGGCAAGAGCTGCACTTCACCGAGTACCATCGCTGGGCCGGTGCGCTGGACGATCAGCTCAACCAACTCACCCTCAATGGCCTCTCCACCCGCTTGCCGGGCTGGGTGGTACGGCAGGATGGCGCCCGCAAGGGGCCGGTGCTGACCATTCTGGTGGAGCGCTTTCAGGGCCGTCATGACGGCAGCGCCGTGCTGAGCGGCCGCTGGCGCCTGCTGGCGGAAGATGGCACCGTGTTGCGCGATGCCCCCTTCCGTCAGGAGCGGGTACTGCCGGCCGATGGCTACAACGCACTGGTGAACGAACTGGGTCAGGGCTGGCAACAGCTGCTCGACCAGATCGCCGCCGAGGTGCGCCAGAGCGCCAGCTAATCGCCCATCCGCCGATTGCAGAGATAAAAAACGACGCCAGCTGGCGTCGTTTTTTTATGGGCAAGAGTCGGGGGCGACTTATGCCTTGGCGGGCAGGCTCAGGCGAGCTACCGCTTCCACATGCATGGAGTGCGGGAACATATCGACCGGCTGCACCTCGTCCAGCACGAAGCCTTGCTTGACCAGCCAAGCAAGATCGCGGGCCAGGGTCTGCGGGTTGCAGGAGACATAGACCAGACGACGGGGCGCCATGGCGACCAGGGTCTGCAGCACCGCCTTGTCACAGCCTTTGCGCGGCGGGTCCATCACTACCACGTCAGCGGTCACACCTTGGGCGTGCAGCTCGGGCATCAGCTGCTCGGCCTTGCCGACGTGGAATTCGGTGTGCTCGATGCCGTTGAGGGCGGCGTTGCGACGGGCATCGCTGATGGCACTCTCCACCGACTCGATCCCCACCACCTTGGCGGCCTTACCAGCCAGGAACAGGGAGATGGTGCCGATACCGCAATAGATGTCGAACACCGTCTCGTTACCGGTCAGCTCGGCATACTCGAGGGCGCTGGAGTAGAGCACATCGGTCTGGGTCGGGTTGTTCTGGAAGAAGGAGAGCGGCGAGATCTCGAACTCGAGTTCGTGGATCTTGTCGCGGATCACCCCTTCGCCGAGCAGCACCCGGTTGGTGGCACCCAGAATGCGGTTGGTGCGCTCATCATTGATGTTCTGCACCAGAGTAGTAACCGGCAGATCGCTCAGAGCTGCCAACAGCTCGGCTTCGAACGGCAGCTCCTCACCCAAAGTGACCAGCACCACCATCAGCTCGCCGCTCTTGAAGCCCTTGCGGGTCATCAGGTTACGCACGCAGCCGCTGTGGTTTACTTCGTCATAGGCGGCGATGTCGTGCGCGCGCATCCAGTTGCGCACCCGGGCGTTGAGCTCGACGTGCAGCGGATCCTGCACCGCACAGTCATCGGCGGTGATGAGATCGTGGGAGTGCTTGCGATAAAAACCGATCTCGGCACCGGCGTCGCAGCCACGCACCGCATATTGCGCCTTGTTGCGATAGGCGAACGGGCTTTCCATGCCAAGGATATCCTTGACCGGGGTGTCACCCAGCCCGGCCTGCTCCAGTGCGCTCTGCACCAGTGCCTGCTTGAGCTTGAGCTGGGCCGGATAGGCCAGCGGACGTACCTGACAGCCACCACACTCGGTGTTGGGGCAGAAATCGGCAACCCGATCTGCAGAGGGCTGGAGCAGCTCGGCAACCTTGCCGTGCAGATAGTTCGGCTTGACCTCGGTCAGCTCCACCAGCGCCTGCTCACCGGGCAGCAGACCTTCGACAAACAGGGGGCGATCGAACAGGCGTCCTTTGCCATCTCCTTTGTCGGTCAGTTCCAGGATCTCGATCTGGTGTTGATGTCCCACTAACGGCATGAGCGGCTCCAAAAGTACTAAAAATGGGGGGTGATGGACGCGGAAAAGCCATGCCCATCGAGAAAAGGTGGCAGAGTTTAGCGGAGATCCGGCCAAATTGCAGGCATAAAAAGCCTGCTTGTTGTAATGGTCATTGCCCCAGGCTATCTGCCGGGCGTTGCCACCTTTCGGGTTGCGGCAAATTTAGCCCTTGGGCCATAACGCCCAGCCTGTTAAAATTCCGCCCTTGAAATTATCCTGGGCCCCGCGCCCGTTCTAGCTAAGGTCTACCGCGATGCGTACCAGCCAATATCTGCTTTCCACTCTCAAGGAAACCCCCTCCGACGCTGAAGTTGTCAGCCACCAGCTGATGCTGCGCGCCGGGATGATCCGTAAACTGGCCTCCGGCATGTATGCCTGGTTGCCAACCGGTCTGCGGGTACTGAAGAAAATCGAGAACATTGTTCGCGAAGAGATGAACAATGCTGGTGCCGTCGAAGTCTCCATGCCGGTGGTACAACCCGCCGAGCTGTGGCAGGAGTCCGGCCGCTGGGATGACTACGGTCCCGAGCTGTGCCGTCTGACCGACCGCCACAACCGTCCCTTCGTGCTGGGCCCGACCCACGAAGAGGTTATCACTGCGCTGGTGCGTTACGAAGTGAACAGCTACAAGCAGCTGCCGCTCAACCTCTACCAGATCCAGACCAAGTTCCGCGACGAAGTACGCCCCCGTTTCGGCGTGATGCGTGGCCGCGAATTCCTGATGAAGGATGCCTACTCCTTCCACATCGACAAAGAGTCTCTGGTCGATACCTACGAGAAGATGCACGCCGCCTACTGCAAGGCGTTCACCCGCATGGGTCTGAACTTCCGTCCGGTACAGGCCGATACCGGCTCCATCGGTGGTACCGGTTCCCACGAATTCCAGGTGCTGGCCGAGAGCGGTGAAGACTTGATCGCCTTCTCCGACAGCTCCGATTACGCCGCCAACATCGAGATGGCCGAAGCGCTGGCACCGGCTGGTGAGCGCGCTGCCGCCACCGCAGCCCTGACCAAGGTTGCCACCCCGAACGTACACACCATCGACGAAGTGGCCGCTTTCCTGAACGTGGCACCGACCGCCATCGCCAAGACCCTGCTGGTACTGGCAGAGGAAGATGAGCACGGCAAGCAGGCTGTTATCGCGCTGGTACTGCGTGGCGACCACGAGCTGAACGAGATCAAGGCCGAGAAACTGGCTGGCGTGGCCAACCCGCTGACCTTCGCCAACGACGAGCAAATCAAAGCTGCCGCCGGTTGCGATGCAGGTTCCATCGGCCCGGTCGGCTTTGCCGGTCGCATCATCGTCGATCGCAGCGCTGCCCATCTGGCGGACTTCGTCTGTGGCGCCAACGAGACCAGCTTCCACCTGACAGGTGCCAACTGGGATCGCGACATCGCTTCTTACGAAGTTGCCGACCTGCGCAACGTGGTGGAAGGCGACCCGAGCCCGTGCGGCCAGGGCAAGCTGCTGCTCAAGCGCGGTATCGAAGTGGGCCACATCTTCCAGCTGGGTACCAAGTACTCCGAAGCGATGAAGGCGAGCGTGCTGAACGAAGCTGGCAAATCCGTCACCATGGAGATGGGTTGCTACGGTATCGGGGTTTCCCGTCTGGTGGCTGCCGCCATCGAGCAGAACAACGACCAGTACGGCATCATCTGGCCGGACGCCATCGCCCCGTTCGAAGTGGCCATCGTGCCGATGAACATGCACAAGTCCGAGCGCGTGGCCGAGCAGGCACAGCAGTTCTACGCCGAGCTGAAAGCCGCAGGTGTGGACGTGCTGTTCGACGACCGTAAAGAGCGCCCGGGCGTGATGTTCGCCGACATGGAGCTGCTGGGCATCCCGCACGCCATCGTCATCGGCGATCGCGGTCTGGACAACGGCGTGGTGGAGTACAAGTGCCGCCGCACCGGCGAGAAGCAGGAAGTGGCCATCAGCGACATCATCGCCATGCTCAAGGCCAAGCTGGGCCGTTAATTCCGCCCCCTTACCTGAATAGAAAAGCGCGCCGTTTGGCGCGCTTTTTGTTTCTGTGTGCTGACGACGGCAACCGGATGGCGGGCTTCGCCTCAGGAATTGCGACCGATAAAGAGGTCGGTCACGTGGCAGCTGCTTCTGGCTTCCAGTGCGTCGAGCATATAGGCCGCCGCATCTTCCGGAGTCATGAAGCCACTCGGGTCCACGTGATCCGAGTTGTCCCAGAATTCGCTGCGGATCCCGCTCGGGTAGAGGTTGACCAGCCGCAGTGGCGAGCCTTTCAGCTCGGCGCGCAAGGATTCGAGAAAGCCGCGCATCCCCCATTTGGAGGCGCAGTAGAGGCTCTCGTTAGCCTTGCCCACCTGAGCGGCGGAGGAGAGCACATTGGCCAGCACTCCGCCGTTCTCCCCGATAAGCCGCACCGTCTGCTGGGCCACCAGAATGGTGGAGATGAGATTGCTCTCCACCACCCGGCGGATCTGCTCGGCGGTGTAGACACCGACCGGGCCAAACTCGCCGACCCCGGCGCAGTGGATCACCATGTCGGGCTGCCCGCCCCACTCCACCGCAGCGGCGAAGGCGACGTCAACCTCTTCATGGTGCGCCAGATCGGCCGCGATGCCGATCACCGCGCTGCCGAGCAGTTGTTCCTGCTCCTGCAGTCGCTGATAACGGCGCCCCATCATGGAGACCTGATGGCCCCGCTCAACCAGTCCGATGGTCAGGGCTCGGCCGAGACCAGAACCAGCACCTGTCACTATGATGTGGCCCATTATCGCTCCTCGTCGTCAGTTGACGGTCAGATTAGAAAGTGAATTCGCCGCCCATGAACCATCCATCGACAGAATGCTCTGATAGATGTTGGCGAAGAATATCACCCCCGTTGTCAGACAACGTCAGATTAGAAAGTGAATTCGCCACCCATGAACCAACCATCGACAGACTGGTCGATATTGGCGAAGTCGACCTTGGCTTCACGCCAGCCGGCACGCAGCTTGATCGGCATGGAGGAGAACTTGTAGGAACCGCCCAGACGGTAGTCATAGTTGTCCGCATCGTGAGTGCGCAGATCGCCGAAGAAGGCGATGCCGGTGCCCGGGATCTTCACTTCACTGCCGGCATAGGCCATCAGGGTATCTTCGTCATAACCCTTGCGACCGAAGTAGACCTGCTCGCCATCGTAGTGACGACCGGTCATACCCAGATCGATCTTGAACAGATCGTTGTTGAACAGACGGTAATAAAGGCTCAGATCGTAGGCAGTCAGATCGTTCTTGAAGTTGCCGCCGGAGGTGCTGAAATCGGAGACTTCAAACTTGGCGTTCGGCAGGAAGATGATGCCGTGTTCCAGTTGCAGATAGCCGTTCCAGTTGTAGCTGTCGTCATAGCTGCCATCAGCACTGGTGCCATAAGCCTGACCACTGCCCTTGGCGGCCCATACGTCGGCACCGGCGGCAAAACGCCAGTCGTCAGCGGCCATGGCACTCTGGCTGCACAGAGCCAGCACAAAACCGGCAATCAGCGTCTTTTTCATTACGTCACTTCCTCTTGCATACATGGAAAAGAGCACTATTTTACTCGGTGCAGCCAAAATACCCAGCGTCAATCCTGAACAAACGACGACAAATGTCAGTGCTTCATATGCTTCATCTCGGCCATCGGCTCAATCGGCTTCACCGGCAGTGACAGATCCAGCTTCTGACCATCATCCATGGTGAGGGTGAGCGGGAAAGGGGTCTGCTCGGAGAGCGTGCCCACCTCGAACAGCATGATGTGCAGGCTGCCCGGTTTCAGCACAGCTTCGCCCTTGGCCGGGATCTCGATATTCTCGACCTGACGCATCTTCATCACGCCATTTTCGTGCAGATGAGTGTGCAGCTCGGCACGCCCGGCCGCAGCAGAAGCCGCCGCCACCAGCTTGACCGGCTGATCGGCGTCATTCTTCAGCACCATAAAGGCGGCAGTGTTGGGAGAGCCCGGCGGCAACAGGCGCACATAGCCGTCGACAGCCTCGACCTTGGCCAGTGCAGGCGCCGTCATACCCAGAACCAGCAGAGAATAAAACGCACGTTTAAACATGGTTGAAATCCTTTTATGATGTTGTTAAACGGCGCCAAGGTTACCCCAGCAGCAACCTTTTTTGCACCTTTCAATAACAAGGATTTAGACATGGCCCCCATTCTCATTGCCGAGCAGCAGGATGGCTTGCTCACCCTGACCCTCAACCGCCCCGACAAACGCAACGCTCTCAATACCGAGCTCTATAAGCAACTGGTGGCAGCGCTGCGAGAGGCGGCAGCCGATGAGGAGGTGCATGTCCTGTTGTTGCAGGGGCAGCAAGATTGCTTTACCGCGGGCAATGATCTGGCCGACTTTATGGGCAAGAACTCGCTGGAGCCCGACGACCCCATCCTGCAGTTCCTCCACACCCTTGCCGACTTCCCCAAACCCGTGATCGCCGCTGTTGCAGGTCCTGCAGTAGGGATAGGCACCACCATTCTGCTGCACTGCGATCTGGTCTATCTAGGGGATAACGCCCGCTTGCAGCTTCCTTTCGTCGAGTTGGGACTGGTGCCGGAGTTCGCCTCCAGCCTGCTGCTGCCGCGTCTGGTGGGACACCTCAAGGCGGCGGAGCTGTTGCTGCTGGCCGAGGCGATTGATGCCGAGGAGGCGCTGCGACTCGGGCTCGCCAACAAGGTGGTGGCGGCCGATGGAGTGCTCTCCCTTGCCCGCGAGCAGGGGCTGAAGCTGGCGGCCAAACCGCCCAGAGCGCTGCAAAAGAGCAAGGCGCTGCTGAAACAGGAGCTCAAACAGGCGGTGCACTTTGTCATCGATCTGGAGGCGCGCGCCTTCGCCCAGGCACTCCAAGGGGAAGAGGCGCAACAGCGCATCGCCCGGAAACTCAAACGGCGGGGCTGAGCTGCCGCTCAACGCCTGTCAGTTGAGACGAAAACGGCCGATCAGCTCGCAACCCTGCACCTTGTCCTGCAACTGGATCAGTCGGGCAATTTCCGGATTGGGGTGGCGCTTGAGAAAGGCGAGCAGGGCACCACGACAGCAACCCAGCTCGCTGATCAGCGCCTCGCACTCCCGATTGGGGCACTGCGGCACCAGCGCAGTGACCAGCTCGGAGGCGAGTTTCAGGTAGCGCAGCTCATAAGTCGGCTCATCCATCGCCCGCCAGAAGTCGGCCAACCGGTGACAGGTGGCGACTCGCATGGTGGCCAGCTCGGTCAACTCCACCTGGGTCATCTCGTAAACATCCCCCAGCGCCTGCTGATAAAAGCAGATCGCCGCCCCTAGCGAACCGGCCTGCCAGGCACGCTCCGCCTCCAGCATGTATCGTTGCCAACTTTGCGGTGTCATCTCGCTCTCCCGAGTCCGTCATGGTGGGAGTGTTATCATGGCTAATTGAGAATAAATATCAACCAGAGGGTTAGTGCAGGATCTCTGCGCAACCTTGGCAAACCCGGCGCCCGACCTTATGATCGTGCCCTTCCCCCCTTCTTTGGAGCACACCACAATGCGACCTCGCCTCCCGCAGATGCTGGGCTGCTCCCTGCTCTGCGTGCCCCGCATGCTGGTCTGGATCTATTAGCTGCGCTCAAGCGAACGCAACCCATCCGATCCATTCAGCAAAGGAGTACCAACATGAACCCCTGCCAACACTGGTCGCAGGTCGAATACCAGCACCTGACGGTGACCAACCCCAATATCTGCCTAAAGGGGCAGCACAGCTACTACTCGGGTGCCTGGGATGGCCCCTTCGAAGAGGTGGCAGTGCGCTACCTCCATGGCGATCCCTTCAGCTGCAGCCCGGAAACCGGCTGGGAGCCGCTCTGGCATATCGACCGGCTCCATATCGGCGACTATGTGCAGATTGCAGCCGGGGTAAAGATCATCATGGGCGGCAACCACACCCACAACACGGCCTTCATCAGCACCTATCCGTTCGCCGATCTGGCGGCGCTCCAGCGCAGCTACCGCCCCGCAGGCGATACCCGCATCGGCAACGATGTCTGGATCGGCATGGAGGCGATGATCATGCCCGGCGTCACCATCGGCGACGGCGCCATCATCGCCGCCCGTTCGCTGGTCAATCAGGATGTGCCGCCCTATGCCATGGTGGCGGGCACCCCGGCCAGGGTGGTGCGGATGCGCTTTGGCGAGGAGGAGATTGCCCGGCTACAGGCCCTCGCCTGGTGGGATTGGCCGGATCAACAGGTCAACGATCTGCTACCGCTGATCCAGCAAGGTGACGTCGCCCTGCTTGAGCAGGCGGCTGCCCGCTGGGCGGAGCGCCATGAGTGACCACCGCTAACCAGTAGCTGACAGCATAAGGGCGACCCCGGGGTCGCCCTCTTTTATCTCCGGCATGCTCAGGGTGCCGGCATCGCACATCCACTCATTGCGCGCTTTTGGACTGGTTGAGGCTGCACTGCTTGCCGGGATAACCGGGCAAGCCACTGGCATCGCTGCCGCAGGCGAGCCGTTTGGCCTGTTGCAGGCGGGCCGCCAGATTGGCGCTGTCCACCGGCATCCACTGCATCTGCTTGCCGAGCCAGCTGGCCCAGGCAAACTCGACGAAATAGACCTGTTTGTCCTTGCGAAAGTAGCCCGCATTCTGCAGCAGTCCGGCGAGGGTGCGATAGGGATAATCAGGCAGCTTGTCGATACTGGTCGGCAACTGCTCCGGGGTCAGCGGCTGTCCCTTCTCATCCTTGAGCCAGGCCCAGTGGTTGTTCTGCATCTGGCTCCAGAAGTTGGCTTTGTCCTGCAGGCGGCCAATCACCTTGACCCGCGCATCCTTGACGCCCTGCTGCCACAGCGCCTTGGTGAGATGGTGCCTGTCCACCAGCCAGTAGCTGCCATCCGGCGCAATCACCACGGGGATCTCTTTCTTTTTCATCAACTTGTCGAGCTGCTTTGCGCTCATGCCCGCCAATGTGGCCTGGGTCTCATCGACCTGGATCTGGCCGACGCCCCCCTGAGTCGGGTGCAAGGCATCGATGCCGATCTCGCACCAGTTGCCCACCGCCGTGTCACTCTGGCACGGGGCCAACGCCCAGGCACCCTGGCTCAACACACAGGCCAGCACTAACCATGCTTTCATCGTTTGACACTCCTCACCACATTGAACTGCACAGACGCCGGGAACGCTCTTCTACCCCGATTGGGAGTGAGAGTCGAATGCTGGCGGTCAGACCAGCAAACGGGATATCATGATTTCCCATCTGTCGGCGATATTTTCTCGCCGAGTTTTCTCCCCGCTTCACACTATTTGAAGGATCCGACCCATGAAAGGATGGACCCCCTTGCTGGCCCTGCTGGGCTGTGCTGCTGTCCAGGCTGCCGATATTCCCGCCGGAACACAACTCGCCGCCGAGCAGATTGTCGTTCGCCACCTCAAGGATGAACCTGCGAGCCTGAGCCCGCTCAAGCTGGTCGGCCTGCCGGAGTTGCAGGTACTGCGGGATCTGTTCGAGGGGCTGTTGACCCAGGGGCCGGATGGCAAACCGGTTGCCGGGGTGGCGGCCAGCTGGGAGAACAAGGGCAACCAGTTCTTTACCTTCCATCTGCGCCCGGATGCGCGCTGGTCCAACGGCGAACCGGTCAAGGCCGGCGACTTCGTCTACGGCTGGCGCAAGCTGGTCGACCCGAAAGAGGCGGCCACCTTCGCCTGGTTTGCCCAACTGGCCCGTTTCGACAAGGTGGACGAAATAGTCGCTGGCAAATTGCCTGCCAGCGAGCTGGGGGTCAAGGCCCTCGATGACCGCACCCTGCAGGTGACCCTCTCCCAGCCGGTGCCCTACTTCCTGAACCTGCTGAGCCACCCCAGCCTGTCGCCGCTCCATCAAGCCAGCATCGAGCAGTACGGCAACCTGTGGACCCAACCCGGCAAACTGGTGGGCAACGGTGCCTTTGTGCTGAACAACCGGGTGGTCAACGAGAAGCTGGAGCTGACCCCCAACCCTTATTACTGGGATCGGGCCCATACCGTATTGACCAAGGTGATCTTCATGCCTATCAATCAGGAGAGCGCGGCGACCAACCGCTATCTGGCGGGCGATCTGCATATCACCGAATCCTTCCCCAAGGAGCAGTACGACAAGCTGAAGCAGCAGATCCCGAATGAGGTCTACACCCCGGATCAGCTCGGCACCTACTACTACGCCTTCAATACCCGTCAGGCACCACTGAACGATGTGCGGGTACGCAAGGCGCTCTCCTACACCATCGACCGCGCCCTGATCGCCGACAAAGTGCTCGGCACTGGCGAGAAACCGGCTTATCACTTCACTCCGGATGTGGTCGCCAGCTTTACCCCGGCCGCCAACTTGCTCTCCACCAGCAGCCAGCCGGAACTGGACAGCAAGGCCAAGGCCCTGCTCAAGGAGGCCGGTTACGGCCCGGACAAGCCGCTCAAGCTGACCCTGCTCTACAACACCGCGGAAATTCACAAGAAAATGGCGTTGGCCATCGCCAGCATGTGGAAGCAAAAGCTGGGCGCTGAGGTCGAGCTGACCAATCAGGAGTGGAAAACCTATCTCGACAGCCGCCAGAGCGGTCAGTTCGAGGTGATCCGCTCATCCTGGGTCGCCGATTACAACGACCCTTCAGCGTTCCTCGGCCTGTGGGGCTCCCGTCACAGTGGCAATATGGCAGGTTTTGCCAATGCCCGTTATGACCAGCTGCTGGCAGAGGCGGCCAGCACTCAGGATGCCGCCAGCCGCAGCAAGCTGTTTGGCGAGGCTGAGACGATCCTGCTGGATCAGGCCCCCATCGCCCCCATTTACCAGTACACCAATGCCCGCCTCATCAAGCCATGGCTCAAGGGCTACCCCATCAACAACCCGGAAGATGTGGCCTACAGCCGCCAACTCTACCTCGTCAAACACTGAGACCGGCCACAACGATGCGAGGCCCCGCTGGGCCTCGCTATTGATACTGTTCACACCACGATTTCCAGCCTAAAATGCCGCCCCTTCTGTTCAATTAATCTTCAATACCCAGTCAGACATGCGTTATTTGATACTGCTCTCGTTGTTGTGGACCCTGCCTGCACAGGCCAACAGCGAATCCCAATGCCAGCAAGAGTTTGTCGGCTGGATGCTGCACCAGCAGCAACAGTTCAGCGATCGCAAGTCTGACAAGATGGAGCGGCGCCGGGCCGAACGGGCTATCGAGTTGGCTCGTCAGGAGTACGACAAGCAGACCAGCTTCTGCAAAACCATGCAGCTTGTACATGAGTACAAAGATGATGATCCTCGCCTCGCCCCAAGAAAGGGTGAAGTTCACGATTTCACACCGGCCAGCTGACCCTCACTTCATCAATTCATTGTGTTGATTAATTGACCCAAGCCAAGTTCGGGTCACTGAAGAGCCTTAGAATGATTAACTGAGAACGACAATAAAAAATATATTTATCAGTTATTTGGCTTTTTCAGGAACGACACATGACCAAACTCCATCAGGAGGGGGAGATACACTTCCCCGACAACATCGCACTCATCTCGACCACTGATCCCGCCAGTCATATTACCTATGCCAACCAGCACTTCTGTGATGTGGCCGGGTACGGTGCTGCCGAAATGGAAGGGGTACCCCACAATCTGGTGCGACACCCCGACATGCCCAAGGTGGCCTTCGCCGACATGTGGCAGCGGCTGCGACAGGGCAAAAGTTGGATGGGGCTGGTCAAGAACCGCGCCAAAAGCGGTCAGTTCTATTGGGTAAACGCTTACGTCACCCCGATCCTCAACGCCCAGAAGGAGATCGTCGAGTTCCAGTCGGTGCGCACCAAACCCGCCGCCAGCGATGTGGCCTGGGCCGAGCAGCTCTATGGCCTGTTGCGCAGCGGCAAGGCGCTTCCCTGGCTGAGCCGTTTTCACTTTGAACCGGGTCAGCTGACCCTCTGGCTCTCCGTTTCTGCGTTGCTCACTACCCTTGCTACTTTTGTCACCGGCAACCTGTTATGGCTGCTGCCCACCGCCTTGTTGCTGTTGGCACAGGCAATCCACGGCTGGCGATTGCAGCAGCGGCTGGCTCATCTGCTTACCCTTGCCGATCAAGACAAGGGAACCCGCCTCTGTCAGGTGCTCTACACCCGACGACGCGACACCCTGGCGGCCGTCGAACTGGCCCTGCGGATGAAGCAGGCCGAGCTCAAGGCCGTGGTCGGGCGCAGCACCGACACCAACCAGCAGATCCTGCAGGCAGCCGAGGATGACAGGGGCAATATCCAGACCATTGATACTCATCTGCAGCAGCAGCGCGCCCATAGCGAGCAGCTGGCGACCGCCATCACCGAGCTGAGCCACTCCATTCGGGATGTGGCCCACAGTGCCCATGAGGCTAGCAATCTGGTCATAGAGGTACAGCAGGTCTCCGACGAGGGGCTGCAAGCATTGGCGACCACCCGATCTGCCGTCAACCAACTCCATCAGGAGCTGGATGCCAACCACGCCGTGCTGGCCCAGCTCACCAGCGACAGCCAGAAGATCAGCGGTATTCTGGAGGTGATCAGTCAAATCGCCGACCAGACCAACCTGCTCGCCCTCAATGCGGCCATCGAGGCCGCCCGGGCGGGCGAACAGGGGCGCGGTTTTGCCGTGGTGGCGGATGAAGTGAGGGCGCTGGCCCAGAAGACCCGTGCCTCGACCAGCGAGATCCACGAGATGATCCAGGCGCTGCAACAGACCACACGACAGCTGTCGGACGGAATGACACAAGGGGCACAGACCTCGGTACGCTGCCAGCAGCACGCGGGCACCACCGCCGACGTGCTCACCCAGATCAACAGGATGCTGGGGCAGGTAACCCGCACCAGCGACGAGATCGCCCAGGCGGTAAGCCAGCAGGCCGACGTCACGGCGACCCTCGATGAAGGGGTACACCAGATCCACCAACTGGCCAGCCACACCGCCGACAACAGCAGGCAGGCCCTCGATGGCATCACCCTGCTGGTAGAGCGGCTGCAGGACCTCTCGCGGCTGATCAACCAGTTCAGATATTGAAGCGACAGTAATAAAAAAAGCGCGTCAACTGACGCGCTTTTTGGCTGCTCTTGCCTTGGCACAACTGGCTTATTCGGCCGTCTCGCTGGCGGCAAACTCCGGCACCTTGGCCATGGCATCCAGCACCACCTGAATATCCGCCCCCGGTTTGCAGGCGTTTTCGCTCAGGTGGCGACGCCAGGCGCGCGCCCCCTGCATGTTCTGGAACAGCCCCAGCATGTGGCGGGTCATGTGCGAGAGGTAGTTGCCCTTGGCCAGCTCCTGCTCGATATAGGGCAGCATCATCCGCACCACCTCGTGGCGGCTCGGCACGGCGTTATTCTGGCCGAATACCAGGTTGTCTACCTGCGCCAGAATGTAGGGGTTCTGATAGGCTTCGCGCCCCATCATGACGCCGTCCACGTGTTGCAGGTGCTCAAGGGTCTGCTCCATGGAGGTGACACCGCCGTTGAGGGCGATGGTGAGATCCGGGTAATCCTGCTTGACCCGATAGACCCGAGGATAATCGAGGGGCGGGATCTCGCGGTTCTCCTTGGGACTCAGGCCGCTCAGCCAGGCCTTGCGGGCATGGACGATGAAGGTGTCGCAACCGGCATCGCGCACCTGTTCGATAAAGGCCTGCAAAAATTCGTAGGAGTCCTGATCGTCGATGCCGATGCGGGTCTTCACCGTTACCGGAATATCGACCACATCGCGCATCGCCTTGACACAGTCCGCCACCAGTGCCGGTTCACCCATCAGGCAGGCACCAAAGCGGCCATTCTGCACCCGATCGGAGGGGCAACCGACGTTGATGTTCACCTCGTCATAGCCGCGCTCCTCGGCCAGCTTGGCACAGCGCGCCAGATCGGCCGGATTGCTGCCACCCAGCTGCAGGGAGATGGGGTGCTCCTGCTCGCTGTAACCCAGATAATCACCCTTGCCGTGGATGATGGCGCCGGTGGTCACCATTTCGGTATAGAGCAAGGTCTGGCGGCTCATCAGTCGATGAAAATAACGGCAATGCCGATCGGTCCAGTCCAGCATGGGGGCGATGGAAAAACGCTGCGCCTGCATAAAAATCATCCGGGTTGGCTAAAGAAAGGGGCGGATTTTATCACAACGTGAAGCAGCCCCAGAAAATGAATTTTGTCGCCGCGCCATGCGAGGCCCTGTGATAGTATCCAGCTAATAGAAAGGGCAATTGCGCGATCATGAATCAAGACCAACTTTTACAACGAGCCGAGCGACTCTGTGTACAGCGAGGGATCCGCTTCACCCCGACCCGACGTCAGGTATTTCGCCTGCTGGCGGCACATGGCAATGCCATCAGCGCCTATGATTTGTTGGCTCAACTGCAGCAAACGGAAGCCAACGCCAAACCGCCAACCGTATACCGTGCACTCGATTTTCTGCTCGAACAGGGCTTTGCCCACAAGGTGGAATCGCTGAACGCATTTATCTTCTGCTGCCACTTCGATCATGCTCACCCGATGCAGCTGCTCATCTGCGATGACTGCGGCGAGGTGGTCGAGCTGCACGACACGGCGATCGATAGCGCGTTTTCCGAGCAGGCCCATCTGCATGGTTTTACTATTACCAATAAGACGATAGAGGCACATGGCCAATGTGCTCGCTGTACGCCCACTGTAGGAAGTCATCATGAAGGCTGATTTTGTAAATCCGTTCCTGCTCTCTCTGCTCAATGTGCTCTCCACCATGGCACAGCTGGAACTCAAACCGGGCAAACCAAAACGCAAGATGGACGAGCTGGCTCGCGGCGATGTCTCAGGCCTGATCGGCATGGTCGGCCCGCAGACCCGTGGTTCCCTCTCCATCAGCTTCGAAAAGGGGCTGGCGCTGGAGATCATGCGCCGCATGCTGGGGGAAGCTCCTGCCACCATCAATGAAGAGGTGACCGACATGGTCGGTGAAATCACCAACATGGTGACCGGTGGTGCCAAGCGGATGCTGGGCGAGAAGGGCTACGAGTTTGACATGGCCACTCCGGTTATCGTCTCCGGCCCCAACCACACCATCACTCACCGTGCCGATGGCACCAAGATCATGATGCCTTTCGAATCTGATTTTGGTCGTGCCACCATCGAAATCTGCTTCGAGTAGTCACGATGTGGACTGCCTTGAAATGGTTCTTTATCTGCTGGGCGTTGTTGCTGATCCTCTCTGATATCCAGATCAGCACCTCCCTCTACAAATACGAAGACAATCGGGTAGTCATCAACTTCCCCCGCTGGCAGGCCAAAGCGCCGTGGGGCACCTTCGAATGGCATGCCGGGCGCGTACAAACCCACTGGTATGGTCTGGATGGCAAGCCCAAACCGGAAGGCCCGCGCATCTAGTTCGCCTGCTTGAAGACCCATACCAAGAGGCCAGCATCTGCTGGCCTCTTTTGTTATACGAACGAGTGAGTCACCTGTTTACGCTGCCTCCGCAGCCAGATCGCCGACCGGCCGCACCAGCATGCCAAGCACACAAGCCAGCAGGGTTGGCATCAGCCAGGCGAGCCCCTTGTCAAACAGCGGCAGGAAGGCAAACGCCTCCATCTTCATGCCGGCAGCCCCCAGTCCATCGAGGCAACCAAACAGGAAGGCCACCGCCAGCACGCAGCGGAACGCCAGACGCGGGCGACCAAAGTAGCCCTTGAGGAAGGTGACCAGCACCAGCGCGATGGCGACCGGATAGATGGCCACCAGCACCGGAATGGAGAGGCCGATCAACTCGCTCAGCCCCACATTGGCCACCAGCGCACAGAGTGCCCCCAGCAGCATGACCCAGTTGCGATATGCCCAGCCAGTCAGACCGTGGAAGTAGTCGGCACCGGCACAGAGCAAGCCAACCGCGCTGGTAAAGCAGGCCAACGTAATAATGGCCGCCAGAATGAACTGACCCGGCTGACCAAACAGGCTCAACACATAGGCATTGACGATGGTGCCACCATTGCTGATATCGCTCGCGACCCCTTCAGCGCTGTTGCCCAGATGAAAGAGCGAGATATAGACAGCCGACAATCCGACCGCCGAGATCAACCCCGCGATGGTCAGATATTTGAACTGGCTGCGATAATCCTCAACCCCCTTCTGGCGCAGCAAACCTATGATCAGGGCACCGAACATCAGGGAGGCCAGGGTATCCATGGTGTTGTACCCCTCCAGCATCCCCTTGGTCAGAGCCGCGTCTATGTACTCACCGCTGGCATCGGGCATGGTGCCCTGCGGCGCCACAAAGACCCCGACTGCCAGAATGAGCAGCATCACCATCAGGGCCGGCGTCAGGTACTTGCCGACCGCATCGAGCAGCTTGCCGCGATCGAGCGCTACCAGGATCACCAGCGCAAAGAAGCTCAGGGTATAGAGCAGCAGCCCCCCATGACCGGCATCGCCCAGCCAGGGCTTGAGCCCCATCTCGTAGGCAACCAGACCGGTGCGGGGAATGGCAAACGCGGGCCCCATGATGATGTAGATGGCGATGGCCAGCGCAGTGGCAACGCCTGCCGGCAGATAGCGGGTCAGCTCGGTCCAGCCGCCGGCACCACGCCCGGAGCTACCCTTGGCCACCGCAATCAGGGTGATCAGCGGCAGCCCCACCGCCGTCAGCAGAAAACCGCACATGGCGGCAACCAGATGCTCACCGGCCATAAAGCCGGCCAGCGGCGGAAAAATGATATTGCCTGCCCCCAGATAGAAGGCGAACGTCATAAACCCCAATCCGAATACGTCGGACAACTTCAATGATTTCGTCAAACCCAACCTCATCTGCCTTCTCAGCTTGTTATTGATTGCACCCACTGCCTGGCAGATAACCGGTAACAATACCTCTCGCCCCCACACGGCCCGCAGACCGGATGAGGCGCACCACCTTTAGCATAAAGAAGAGGAGTTCGATCTCAATCACCAATTAATATCTTGAAACAATTTACCGCTGTGGAATTAATCGCCGAACAACTCGGCGCTCCATAAACAGATGTCGCACGTGGCGTATGGGAGGTGAGAAGAGGGGAACGGGTTATAGCGGCAAGATACGGCTGCTCAGATGCTATCTGGGAACGGTGACAACTACGGCAGTGTAAAGCGAGGCGAGAAGCGAGGCTCACAGAAAACAAAAGAGCCTGCACGGGGCAGGCTCTTGGCAATATCAGATCGGGTGTGATCAGGCAGCTTCGGCAGCCATCTCGGTTGGACGCACCATCACGCCAACTACGCAGGCCAGCAGGGTCGGCATCAGCCAGGCGAGGCCCTTGTCGAACAGCGGCAGGAAGGCAAACGCATCCATCTTCATACCGGCAGCACCCAGACCATCCAGGCAACCGAACAGGAAGGCAACCATCAAGACGCCACGGAACACCAGACGGGGACGGCCGAAGTAACCCTTCAGGAAGGTGACCAGTACCAGCGCCACGGCAACGGGATAGATGGCAACCAGCACCGGAATGGAGAGGCTGATCAACTGGCTCAGACCCACGTTGGCCACCACAGCACAGATAACGCCCAGCAACACCACCAGCTTCTTGTAAGCCATGCCGGTCAGATTGTGGAAGAAATCGGAACAGGCAGAGATCAGGCCCACGGCAGTGGTGAAGCAAGCCAGAGTGATGATGGCCGCCAGAATGAACTGACCCGGCTGACCAAACAGGCTCAGTACGTAGGCGTTGACGATAGCGCCACCATTGCTGACATCGGTCGCCACACCGGCTGCAGTGTTACCCAGCTGGAACAGGGAGACGTACACCACGCTCAGACCAACGGCAGAGATAAGGCCGGCAATGGCCAGATACTTGAACTGGCTCTTGTAATCGTTGATGCCTTTCTGGCGCAGCAGATCGACGATCAGGGCGCCAAACATCAGGGACGCCAGGGTGTCCATGGTGTTGTAGCCTTCCAGGATCCCTTTGACGAAGGGGCTGTTCTGATAGTCACCGGACGCATCAGGCATGGAGCCTTGCGGCGCAACAAATACCCCGATCGCCAGAGTCAGCAGCAGCAGCATCAGTACCGGAGTCAGGTATTTGCCGATGGCGTCCATCAGCTTGCCCTGGTTCATGGAGACCAGAATGGCCACACCAAAGAAGATCACGGTATAGGCAGCCAGACCCGCTTGCCCCATGTCACCGATAAACGGCTTGAGGCCCATCTCGTAGGCAACCAGACCGGTACGGGGCGCGGCAAAGGCCGGGCCGATGATGATATAGATGGCAACGGCCAGCGCAGTCGCGACACCGGCAGGCAGCAGCTTGGTCATGCCAGCCCAACCGTTACCGGCTTTCGCCACGGCCAGAATGGTCACCAGAGGCAGGCCCACGGCAGTGACCAAGAAGCCAAACATCGCCAGGGAGAGGTGCTCACCAGCCATGTAACCGGCCAACGGCGGGAAAATGATGTTACCGGCGCCCAAGTAGAAGGCGAAGGTCATAAACCCTAATCCGAGTACATCGGACAATGTGAGTGATTTCGTCAAGTTCAACCTCGTCTGTCTTGTAAATTATTGCTTGTTATAGTTTTTATCGGTCGCTGACCGGGTGTGTTCAGGGGGTATAAAAAAAGAGCCCCGCATGTTTTTTCATCGCAACCAGTGGTTTTAGCTGGTCTGGAGCGGGCGCTCGATCTGGAACCAGCATAATGGCGTGAAAAAATAGTTCAAGACGAAATTTACATCTTCAAATAGAAGGGGTTGGTCAGTTGGATATATCTGTCGGAATAGGCCCCATCAGCAGAATGGATCACAATTTCACCCCTCTCACACCTGTTTAATCCTCTGCCAAGTAGCAATAAAACACGATTTGCCTCTTTACCCTCTCTGGTGATAACAGCTGTATAACAAATGCCATGCAGATCATAATTCGCCGAAATGCATAAAATTTCATCGGCCATCGCCGTCGGCAGCACCAGCGCTACCTGCCCATTCGGGCTCAGCAAACGATCGCAGGCCGCCAGTAATGCGTGGCTGTCGAGGGCGCCGGTATGGCGGGCCAACGCCCGCGCCGGATCGCTAAATGACTGGCCTGCCACGAAATAGGGAGGGTTGGAGACGACAAGATCGTAAGGGTCGGCCTGATAATCCTGAATGGCACTCTCTATGACGGTCACCCGATCGGCCCAGGGAGAGGCAGCCGCATTCTCCCGCGCCTGACTGGCCGCATTAATATCCAGTTCGACCGCATCAAGACGGCAGTCAGATCTGCTGCGTTGGGCCAGCATCAGGGCGATCAGGCCGCTGCCGGTGCCGATATCGAGCACTCGACGCGCCTGTTCGACCGGCGCCCAGGCACCGAGCAAAATGCCATCGGTGCCCACCTTCATGGCGCAGCGATCGTGATTGATATGGAACTGTTTGAAGGTAAATCCGCGACTACGTCCCATCTGGCCCCCGTCATCTGCAAAAATGGTGGGCGATTATAGCGGCTAAGACACACTCACCAATAGGAGCCGACGAGATAATCGCCTATAATCTGCCGTTTCCTTAATGACCGAGTATTGCCATGAGCCAGTCCTTTGATGATTTCGACCTGCACCCAGCCCTCAACCGGGCCTTGGCCGAGATGGGATTCACCCGCCCCACCACCATCCAGCAGATGGTGCTGGAGCCAGCCCTGGACGGCCGCGATATTCTGGCATCCGCTCCGACCGGTACCGGCAAGACTGCCTCCTTCCTGCTGCCGGCACTCCAGCACCTGCTGGACTTCCCGCGCCGCAAGCCGGGCCCGTGCCGCATGCTGATCCTGACCCCGACCCGCGAGCTGGCGCTGCAGGTGACCGCCCACGCCAAGGCGCTGGCGGCCCATACCAACCTCAGCATCGAAACCATCATCGGCGGCGTCAGCCATGAAGAGCAGCTGCCTGCCCTGACCAAGACCACCGACATAGTGGTGGCCACCCCGGGCCGTCTGCTCGAATACATCGAGAAAGAGGAGTTCGAGAGCCACGACATCGAAGTGCTGGTGCTGGATGAAGCGGACCGCATGCTGGACATGGGCTTTATCAAGGATGTGAACCGCATCGTGGCCGAAGCGCGCTACCGCAAGCACACCATGCTCTTCTCCGCCACCCTGGAAGGGGCCGGCCTTGAGAAGTTCGCCAACGAGATCCTCAAGGATCCGGTGGAGCTGCACGCCGAGCCGCCCCGCAGCGAACGTCGCCCCATCACCCAGTGGATCCATCTGGCTGATGACGCCGCCCACAAGCTGGCGCTGCTGACCCATATCCTGAAAGATCCGGAAACCCAGAAAGCCATCATCTTCGTCAAGACTCGCGAGCGTCTGGCGGAGCTCTCCGGCCAGCTGCAGGCTGCAGGTATCTCCTGCGCCTGGATCCGTGGCGAGATGGAGCAGAGCAAGCGTATCGAGTCGATCCGCAAGTTCCACGAAGGGGAAGTGCCCTTCCTCATCGCCACCGACGTCGCCGCACGCGGCATCGACCTGCCGAACGTCAGCCATGTCATCAACTACGACATGCCCTACGGCGCCGATGTCTACGTCCACCGGATTGGCCGTACCGGCCGCGCCGGCAACCGTGGCTGTGCCATTAGTCTGGTAGAAGCCCACGACATGGCGATGGTCGCCAAAATCGAACGCTACACCGAGGAGCGCCTCAAGCGCCGGGTGATCGACGAGCTGCGCCCGAAACACAAAGAAGCGCGGGTACCGGTGAAGAAGAAAAAGCCGGTCGACAAGAAGAAGTCCGCCAAGAAGAAAAAGAAGAAGTGATCGTCTGGCGATAAAGAGAAGGGCCATCCCGCGGGATGGCCCTTCTGCATTCTGAATCACTCTGACGAGTGGTTATGCCACCACTCTGCGCATTCCCATATGGGGGATATCATCTTCGAGATAGCCTTCCCCTTCCGCCACAAAACCGTGTTGGCCATAGAAGCCCTGCAGATGGGCCTGCGCCCCCAGCCAAATGCTGTGGGTCGGCCAGCGCGCCTCGCACGCCTTGACCGCCTCGCTGATCAGCTGGTGACCGAGACCGCCGCCGCGCGCCTTGGGTGAGGTCACCACCCGGCCGATGGCGGAACCGCTCTCGTCGCCGATGCCGGGCGCCATAATCCGCGCGTAAGCAGCAAGCTGGTCGCCCTGATAGCCGAGCAGGTGCCAGACCCCCTCGCGGCGATCGAGCCCGTCCAGATCCTGAAAGGGGCAGGTCTGCTCCACCACGAACACCTCGGCCCGCAGCGCCAGCAACTCATACAACTCGTCAGTGGTCAGTTCAGACCAGGGTTTCAGGATCCAGTTCATCGGCAACTCCTTATTAGTTCGGCCTGCCAGCATAAATCGTGGCGCCAGCGCCCTGCATTAACCTTTGTTAAGTTCTTTCAGCCGTTTGCGAATGCGGCTCAGACTAATGGGAGTGATACCGAGATAGGCGGCAATCTGGTGGTCTGGCACTCTGGCATCGAGAGCAGGAAAACTGTCGAGAAAGTGCTGATAGCGCGCCTGCGGGCTGCCGGTCAGCAGCAACTGCTCCTTCTCCTCCTTGATGCGCAGCTGCACCTCCAACAGGTGCTGGTACCAGCGCAGCCAGCCGGGCAGCTGGCGCAAGTCGACCAGACTGAACAGTTGCAGATGGCAGGGCTCCAGCGCCTCCACGCTGTAGCGGGCTGGCTCGCCACTAAGCAGGTGGTGGAAGTCGAGAAACTCGTCCCCCTCCCAGTAGAACTCCTTGATGTACTCGCGGCCATCCTCCAGCACCAGCTTGGCCCGCAGCAGCCCCTGCTCCACCCTGACCAGCAGATCCGGGCTGTCACCGGCGTGCCAGAGGCAGCTTTTCGGGCTGAGGGTCAGCGGGCGGGCAAAAGAGAGGAGGCGCGCGGCCTCCTCTTTATCTGCGACCTGCGCCCAATCGAAGGGGGGTCTGTCAGTCAGCATGATCAAGCGCGGCGCTGACGCACAGCTTCAAACAGGCAGACACCGGTTGCCACCGAGACGTTGAGGCTGGATACCGCCCCCGCCATCGGGATGCTCACCAGCTCATCGCAGTGCTCGCGGGTCAGACGGCGCATCCCCTTGCCTTCAGCCCCCATCACCAGCGCCATCGGGCCGGTCAGTTTGGCCTGATAGAGGTCGTGATCGGCCTCGCCAGCGGTGCCGACAATCCAGACGCCGCGCTCCTGCAATTCGCGCAGGGTACGGGCCAGGTTGGTGACCTGAATGAGCGGCACCACTTCGGCCGCGCCACAGGCAACCTTGCGCACGATCGGGGTGAGACCCGTGGCCTTGTCCCGCGGCACGATCACCGCATGAGCCCCGGCAGCATCGGCGCTGCGCAGGCAGGCGCCGAGGTTGTGCGGGTCGGTCACGCCATCCAGCACCAGCAGGAAGGGCTGGCTCTGTTGTGCCGCTAACTCGTCCAGCAAGCTGGCCAGATCGTGCTCGGCGAGCTTCGGCGCCTCTTTCACCCGGGCCATGATGCCCTGGTGATTGTTGCCTTCCGCTTTGTCATCAAGGGTCTTGCGGTTCACGCTCTGCACCTTGAGGCCGAGGGATTCCAGCTCGGTCAGCAGGGGTTGCAGCCGGTCATCATCCCGCCCCTTCAGCGCCCATACCTCGATGAAACGCTCCGGGGTGCGCTCCAGCAGCGCGGATACAGCGTGAATGCCGTAGATCAGTTCAGTACTCATTTAGTGCTCTTGGCCTTATCGCGAGCCTTTTTGCTCGGTCGTCTGTTGCTCGGTTTGGCACGGCCACCCTTGTCGGATTTGCCGTGATCCTTGCCCTCTTTACGTTTTTCGTGGCGCTGGGCGCTCTTGGCCTTCTCTTTCTTGATCTCGGCCTGCTTGCGCGCCATCTCTTTGGCGTTCTTGCCGGTGGCCTTGAGCGGCTCTTCGACCATCACGAAGTCGATCTTGCGATCGTCCAGGTTCACGCCCATCACCTTGACCCGCACCTTGTCACCCAGACGGTAGCGACGGCGGAAGTTCTCGCCGATCAGCTGCATGTGCAGGGGATCAAACTGGTAGTAGTCGTTGGTGAGGGTGCTGACGTGCACCAGACCATCGATGTGGATCTCGGCCAGACGCACGAAGAAGCCAAAGCCGGTGACGCTGGCGATAACGCCGTCAAACTCGTCACCCACGTGATCCAGCATGTACTCGCACTTGAGCCAGTCGGCCACATCGCGGGTCGCATCGTCGGCACGGCGCTCGGTCATGGAGCAGTGCTCGCCCATCGGGTCCACTTCTTCCAGCTGGTAGTGATAACCACCGCTCGGGGTCCACTTGTGGCGCAGGTTGCCCTGCTGCTCCTTGGCAGTCTGGTACTTGATCGCCCGGTGCAGGATCAGGTCTGGGTAGCGACGGATTGGCGAGGTGAAGTGCGCGTAGGACTTCAACGCCAGACCGAAGTGACCGATGTTGTCAGCCTGATAGATGGCCTGACGCATGGAGCGCAGCAGCATGGTGGAGAGCAGCTCCGCATCCGGGCGCCCTTCAAACTTGGCAGCCAGCTCGGCAAAGTCTTTCGGCTCGGGCTCGAGGCCGCCTTTGAGCTCCAGACCCAGTTCGGCCAGGAAATCGCGGAAACCGGTCAGACGCTCTTCGCCCGGACGGTCGTGGACCCGGAACAGGGCAAAGGCTTCGTTCTTCTCGATATAACGGGCCGCGGCGACGTTCGCCTGGATCATGCACTCTTCGATGATCTTGTGGGCATCGTTGCGCACCAGTGGCACGATGCGGTCGATCTTGCGCTGGGCGTTGAAGATGAAGCGGGTCTCCTCGCTCTCGAACTCCACCGCGCCGCGCTGGTGACGGGCATGCTTGAGCGCCTTGTAGAGGTTGTTCAGCTCTTCGATGTGGCCCACCAGCGGATCATACTGCTGACGCAGCTTGGGATCCCCGTCGAGGATCGCCGCCACCTTGGTGTAGGTCAGACGGGCGTGAGAGTTCATTACCGCTTCGTAGAACTTGTAGCCGGACATGCGACCAGCGGCGGAGATGGTCATCTCGCACACCATGCAGAGGCGGTCTACTTGCGGGTTCAGGGAACACAAGCCGTTGGAGAGCACCTCCGGCAGCATGGGCACCACGAACTCGGGGAAGTAGACGGAGTTGCCGCGCTGATAGGCTTCGGCATCCAGCGCCGTGCCGGGCTTCACGTAAGCGGAGACATCCGCAATGGCGACCCACAGGCGCCAGCCACCACCACGCTTGGCTTCACAGAAGACGGCGTCATCGAAGTCACGGGCATCTTCCCCGTCGATGGTCACCAGCGGCAGGGCACGCAGGTCGATGCGGCCCTCTTTGGCTTTCTCCGGCACCTGTTCGCCAAGACCGGCAACCTCTTTGGTCACCTCTTCCGGCCAGGTGTGCGGGATACCGTGGGTACGCAGGGCAATTTCGATCTCCATGCCCGGCGCCATGTTCTCGCCCAGCACTTCCAGTACGGTGCCGACGGCATTGATGCGGGAGGTGGCGCGCTGGTTAATGCGCACAACCACGACCTGGCTCTGGCGAGCCCCTTTGTTTTCCCCTTCCGGGATGATGATGTCCTGGCCGATACGGCTGTCATCCGGCACCACGAAACCAACGCCATTCTCGACGAAGTAACGGCCGACAATGTCTGCCTCACGGGACTTGAGCAGGCGCACCAGACGCGCTTCCTGACGACCCTTGCGGTCAATCTCGGTCGGCTGCACCAGCACGTAATCGCCATGCATCAGGCGTTGCATCTCTCGGTTGTTCAGATACAGATCCGGACCACCACCTTCCGGACGCAGAAAACCGAAGCCATCCTTGTGGCCGATTACATAACCTTTGACCAGATTCAGGCGATCCGGCAGGGCATAACATTGGTTGCGAGTGAATACCAGTTGTCCATCACGCTCCATGGCGCGCAGACGACGACGCAAGGCTTCCAACGGCTCTTCATCTTTCAGCTTGAGGACCTTGGCCAACTCTTCACGGGACATGGGCTTTTCATGGCCCTTGATGAGTTCCAGGATCAACTCGCGACTGGCGATGGGGTTATCGTATTTTTCGGCCTCGCGTTCGAGGAAAGGATCTTTTTGAGACATAAGCAGGCCTTAGGGTAGGTGGTAACGGTGCCATTATATCGGAGGGGGGGGCGAATGGCATCCATCGGCTGCCTTTTGGCCAATCTCTCTGTCATACTATCTTCAGTTCGCTGGCATGATGAGACACAGAACTCATGAGTAAGGACACATTTGCCCAATCCGCCGCCTATCTCAAACAGGCGGTTCCCTTGATGATCAAGTACCAGATCCCCACGACGCCGGACAATTACCACCTGTGGTACAACTATGTCTCGGCCAGCATGCCCGAGCTCAACCAGGCGATTGATCAGGCAGTCAAAATGCAGGGAACCTGCTCGCTCACCACCTGCGAGCGGCTCTATCACCAGTATCTGGCCGCTCAGGACGAGAAGCAGATGGAGGCAATGAAACTGAGCCTCGCCGCCATGGCCAACGAGCTCGGCCACTCCATGCAGGACGCCATCTCCGATACCGGCATGTTTCAGGAGATGCTCGACAAGAGTTTTGACAAGCTCAGCCGCATTGATGACGAGGGCTTCAGCCTGGAAGACACCATGGGGATCCTGCGGGAGCTGGTGCGCGAATCGCGGGATGTGCGCATGTCCACCATGCACTTTCGCAACCAGCTCAGCAATGCGGAGAAAGAGATCAAGGAGCTGCGGGCGGCGCTCAACGAGACACGCAAACTGGCCAACGAGGATGCCCTCACCAACCTGCTCAACCGCCGCGCCTTCGATCTGGAGCTGGAGGGGTTGATCCGCAGCCAGCACCCCTTCTCGCTGATCCTCGCCGATATCGATCGCTTCAAGAACTTCAACGACGAATATGGGCACCTGCTCGGCGATCAGGTACTGCGCGCCTTCAGTAAACGGCTGCGCGATGCCTGCAAGGAGGGGGTCACCGCCTATCGGCTGGGTGGGGAGGAGTTCGCCATGCTGGTCCCCCATCGCTCGCTGGCGCTGGCCAGACAGATGGCGGAGAGCATGCGCCGCGCCATCGAGCGGATGTCGATTCTGGATCGCAAATCGGGCCGCCGCATCGACCACATCACAGCCTCGTTTGGCGTGGGTGAGTTCAACGGTCAGGAGAGCGCAGACTGTCTGGTCGAACGTACCGACAAGCTGCTCTACAAGGCCAAGGAGCTGGGGCGCAACCGGGTGATGCCGCTCCCTTCCTGATTTAGTCCCCTGCCCGACCGCAATGCCAATGTAAAAAGCCAGTCAGATCAACTGACTGGCTTTTTGGTCTCTCTTGCTCCGACAGGGGCTGTTCATTCCAGCCCCAGTGGAACTCTGCTCAGTGTGAAGGATTACTCCTGCACCTCGCTGACACCTTCGACTTTCACATCAACACGACGATCCGGAGCCAGACAGACGATCAGCTCACGCTTGGACTTGCTGACGCAGCTGTCGCCGGTAACGGGTGAGGATTTACCACGCCCTTCCACATTGATCTTGGCGGCCGGGATCCCTTTACCAACCAGATAGTTGGCAACGGTCTGGGCACGCTGTTCGGAGAGCTTCTGGTTGTAGGCATCGGAACCAATACGGTCGGTGTGACCAATTACGGTTGCCACGCCATCTTTGGGTCGTGCTTCTTCAATCTGGCTATAGAGGCTATCCAGTGCCTGACTGGCCTCTGGCTTGAGGGTCGCCTTGTTGAAGTCAAACAGCACATCGGAGCTCAGGGTGAACTGCTTCTCAACCATCACAGGTGCAGGAGCAGGTTCCGGAGCCGGGGCGGGCGCCACAGGGGCAACCTGACCAAAGCGATAAACCGCTGCCAGTGAGAGCAGGCCGTTATCCATTCTCAGACCGGTATCATCGCGGCTGCCATACGGGGTGGTGTACTGGTACTCCAGGCGAGCGGCCCAGTCGAGATTGAACGCATACTCGGCACCCAGTGCACCGACCATGACAAAGCGGCTGTCATCTTTGTAGACATCGCTCTTGGTATCAGCCCAGCCATAACCGCCACCGACACGACCATACAGATCAAGATTATCGGTAACCGGGAAACCCAGTTTCAGGGTCAGTTGAGCCAGCTGTGCTTTTACTTCATCACTGAAAGCGCCTGCCGCCGTAGTGGCATCGTATTTGTAATTGCCCAGATAGTCGTAACCCAGCTCCAGTCCCAGATTCTGGTTGATCTGATAACCGCCAAACACGCCTGCACCCAAGGCATCGTTGGTCTCATTGCCAAGGGTCAGGGCATTGCTTTCATCAATGCCGTAGAAGTTGGACCAACCCAGTTTGGCACCGCCATACCAGGTGTTGTCCTGACCGGCAGCCTGGGCATTGGCCGCCAGCAAGCCGGTAACCAGCAAGGTAATCAATGATTTTTTCATGTTTGAGCCTCTGCAACTTTATGTAGGAGGAGGTTGATTGATATCACCTCGTCTTATAGGTGCAACCACCCAAAAGCGATCGCAGCATATCAACGTTAGCCTATTTTCAAGTCACTGATATCAATTAACAAAAAACACTCTAACGCAACCACGTTACAAAAACAGCAACAAACGTTTGTTATTTGAACTGAATGTGACGCCAAAAGACGCACAGATGAGGGCAGATAGGAAAAAAGGCCAGCAACATGCTGGCCCGAAGCGATATCAGTGACGAACAAACTCGTAGTGCTGATCGATAAAGTCAGCAACACGCTGGCTCAGTACCTTGTGCACCGTCCTGGTCGGATGCACCTGATCCCAGAACATATGCTCATCGCAGTTAAGAGTCGCAGCTCGCCCTTTTGCCTGCCCGCTCACCACCGCCTGCGCCAGGATCGGGTTACCGGCAATAGCCACTCTTTCGGCGACACTCAAAGCCGGGGTCGCAGCCACCTCGGCGGCGTTGCCGGAGAACGGCTTCCACGTATAGCCACCACCGTAGCAGGCGTGTTCTGTGTCACTCAGCCCGAACTGCTGAGGATCGCGCATCATCTCGTCAAACTGCTTGTCCACTTCGAACAGCTTCACGATGCCAAGGGGAGCCAGCTCGCGAGTGAGGTTCTGCAACTTCTGGTTGTGGTAGCTGGCCACATGGCGCACCTTCTCCACCACCTTCATGCTGCCGGCTGACGGGGTCTGCCCCAGATCAGGAATGTTGAACAGCAGGATCTGCTGCGCGCCGTTGAGCACCAACCGGTTGGATGCCAGCCGGATGGTATCGATCACCCGATCCGCATCCCGCTCGGTGTTCCAGCCATAAGCCAGATAGTCATTGGCACCGACCCAGATCACCACCAGATCATCGGGGCGGAACTTGTCCTTTTTCAGGAACTGATCGATCTCGTAATCGAGGTTGTTGATCACCTGATATTTGGGATCCCAGGACCAGAAACCGAGCCAGCCGTTCAGGGCGCCCAGATGGTTATAGGCCACCGCCGTTGCACCGCCTTCCGCCTCGTTGGCCACGACCAGACCGGGGAAACGCTCGTCACCCAACTGCTCCAGCCACACCGGGCCGTTGCTGAAACGCCCGTTGAAGTAGGGTGGGCTGGAGGGGAGATACCCCCGCATCTTCTTGTACATCTTGCCGGTATCGGAGAGGCTGTCACCAAACATCACGACCCGGGAAAAAGGTTGGCGTCCCTCTGCCGCTTGCGCGGTCAATGCCATTAACCCCAATAAACAAACAAGCCATTTCTTCATATTGTTATGCTCTTCGATTAAGCAGGTGAGACCTGCGGACTTCTCCTCGAGTGGCGACAGGCATGGGAAGAGTCTGCTGCCACTGACTTCTGGTGAAGGCGACAGATTACAGTTCCAGATGAAATCACACATGTTCCGCCACCGATGAAATCGCTTGCGCTCACAAAACAGACAATCACACCAGCCTATTTCTTTCACGCTTGTTTCACGCCCCCCCCGGCACAATGCCCTCATACCAACGACAGGAGTATGAAATGAACAAGGCAAGCGCAAGCGTAATCGGACTGTTGACCCTGATGTCTGTCTCCTCTTTTGCCATGGCGGCCTATACCGGCCCGCAAGAGCAGAACAAGGTTTCCGTTGCTCAACTGAAAGATCTGGCCGATGACAGCTGGGCCACCCTGGAAGGGAAACTGGTCAAGCACCTGGGCGGCGAGAACTATCTGTTCCGCGATGCCAGCGGTGAAGTGGAGGTCGAAGTGGATCAGGATGTGTGGCGTGGCACCGAAGTGGGCCCGGATGATCAGATCCGTATCCGGGGTGAAGTGGACCACAGCTGGAACAAGACCGAAGTGGAAGTGAAAACCCTGGAGAAAGTGGGCGCGGCCCCGCAGACCAAGGGCGGCTTTATCGCCAAATAAGGCCACTTCAACGACGAACGGGCCAGACGTTAAAAGGGCGCTTGATATCAAGCGCCCTTTTGCATGGTTAACCCAGCGTCACCGCTTAACCGGCCCGACTGGCAAAAGCTCTCTTGAACCCCTTCTCGGCCTGATTGACCTTGTAGAGGTAACGGCGCGCCTCCTCTTTGGGATGCTGCTCGGTCAACACCTGATAGACCGCCTCGGGGGAGAGCCGGTTGATCCGGCCCGGCGCCGCCTTGCGATCGCTGGAGAAGGTATTGAGTACCCCGCCCGCACCACCGTTATAGGCGGAGATCACCGCATAACGACGGGAACGCGGATCCTGAATATCCGCCAGATAGACTGTCTGCAACAGGTGCAGATAGGCGGTACCGACATCGATGTTGTAGGCCGGATTGAACAGCTCCTCCCGGGTCGGCTGGCCGTTCTTGCCCTTGACCCGCACATAGACGTCACGACCGGCAGTGGCCGGGATCACCTGCATCAGGCCATAAGCGTTGGCATGGCTCACCGCATAGGGGTTGAAGCTGCTCTCGGTCTTGATCACCGCATAGATCAGGCTCTCCGGCACGCCGTATTTGCGCGACGCTTCCCGGATGATCCCCGCATACTTGTAGCCCCGTCGATCTTCATGGTTGGCCACCATGGGAATATCGACGAAGAAGATGGTGCGAATACCCAGAGTGCGCTTCTTCATCGCCGTGTTGAGCAGGTAATCGGCATAACGCTCGGCGCGCCAGGAGGCGCGGATTGGCTGGCGCTGATTGTCCAGCACCTGACCATAGAGGAAAGGCTCGCCGCCGGTCAGAATTTCCCGGTCGGAGTAAAGATCCACTTCAGCCGGATCGTCCGGCGTCAGCAGGGTCTCGATGATGGCGCGACGCAGGTGAGCGCGGGGATCGATGCCCGAGACCGTCTCCACCATGATGTGACCGCTGGAGAAGTCGATGTGGGCCCGGCTCTTGTACTGATCCGTGTATTTGACGTAGTCAAACTTGCCCGCAAACAGCGCCTCGCGCCCCCATATCTCGTTCACGTTATGGGAGAGTGCGCTGATCATGTGTTCAAAACCGCGGATGTCCTTGCCGTTGACCAGATCGTCATCCTCACTCCCGCTGGGCTTGGGGGAGGATGAGCAGGCAGAGAGAAACAGCAGGGTGCACAGCAGCCAAAAAATTCGGCCCATAGGATCCTCAAACCGGGCAGCAGAGCTGCCCATCATTCATTTGCTGCGACTTCAGGAGCGGTCACGCCAGTGTGGCGCCATTCCCGCTCCTGTTCACACGTACAACAGCCGGAGAGCTTACTGGGCAGGCGGGGTGTAACCTTCGATCTGCACTTCACCTGCATCAAACAGGTAGCTGACCATCTCTTTTTCCAGCAACTGACGATGCTCAAGATTCATCATGTTGAGCTTTTTCTCGTTGATCAGCATCACCTGCTTCTTCTGCCACTCGGCCCAGGCTTCCTTGCTGATGTTGTCAAAAATCCGCTTGCCGAGCTCACCGGGATAGAGTTGGAAATCCAGACCCGGGCCCTCTTTTTTCAGGCGTTGGCAAAATACAGTACGGCTCATGTTGACCTCTATGGTTGTAACTCTGGATAGGCGAGCAGACGGGCCGTGGCGGCCGCCAGCCCCACCTCGGCAGGATGGCGTAAGTTATACCAGAGTCGGTTATCTGCTTCCATGAGCCGCAGCGGCTGCGCCTCATCAATGTCAATCAGCAGCGGTTGAATATCGAGATGGAAGTGGCTGAAGGTATGGCGAAAACCGGCCAGTGCACGATAACCGTGATGGCTCAGGCCGAGGGATGCCAGCAGACCATCCACCTCCGCCAGCGAGGCCACCTGCGGGAAGCAGTAGAGCCCGCCCCAGATCCCCTGTGGCGGCCGCTTCTCCAGCAGCAACTCATCACCATGGCGGATCAGCAGCATGATGCCATCGCGGGCCGGAATGATCTTCTTCGGCTTGCTGTTGGGGTAGGCAGTGGGGTTGCCTTGCGACAGCCCCTGGCAATCGGCCCGCACCGGACAGCGATCACAGGCAGGCTTGCTGCGGGTGCAGATAGTGGCCCCGATATCCATCATCGCCTGATTGTATTGCGCCACCCCCAGCTTGGGGGTCAGCCGGATGGCGATCTCCCACAGCTCGTTCTCCACCTGTTTTTGGCCGGGCCAGCCCGGCAGCGCCAGCCAGCGGGTGAGTACCCGCTTCACGTTACCATCAAGGATGGCGTGGGGCTGACCCAGAGAGAGCGACAGCACGGCCCCGGCGGTTGAGCGGCCAATCCCCGGCAGCGCTATCACCTCGTCAAAGCGCTCGGGAAAGAGACCGTGGTGGTGATCGCGGATCTGCTGGGCCGCCTTGTGCAGGTTGCGGGCCCGGGCATAGTAGCCAAGCCCGGTCCAGTGGTGCAGCACCTCGTCGACGGGGGCATCAGCCAGCGCCACCACATCGGGGAAGCGCGCCATAAAACGCTGGTAATAGGGGATGACTGTAGCGACCTGAGTCTGCTGCAGCATGATCTCCGAGACCCAGACCCGGTAAGGGGTCTTCTCCTGCTGCCAGGGCAGGGTTTTGCGGCCATGAAGCTCGTACCACTCCAGAACCCGGCTTGCGAAGGTTGATTGATTCACGTTGTTCTCATGTCGTTGATATAAGGGGAACTCTGCGGTTCCTTCGGCTCATCTGGCCTGCGCGGGCATAAAGTCATCCCGCAGCACAGTGCCAGCTGTCTGGTGCGGCAGCGTAAGGCCTCGTCACGCCCAAGTCAAAGCCGCGCTGACTGGCGCTGCGGGCAGGTGGTGGTCAAGCAGCAAAGCGGTAACAAAGACGATATACTCGGCCCCACGATTGATGACGGGAGAGACGGTTTGCAGACTTATCTGGTTGGGGGCGCAGTGCGGGATCGCCTGCTGGGATTGCCGCAGGGCGACAGGGATCATCTGGTGGTCGGCGCCACCGTGGAACAGATGCTGGCGTTGGGTTTTACCCAGGTCGGTCGCGACTTTCCCGTGTTTCTTCACCCCAAAACCCAGCAGGAGTATGCCCTCGCCCGTACCGAACGCAAACAGGGTCAGGGCTACACCGGCTTTGTCTGCCACGCCGCCCCCGATGTGACGCTGGAGCAGGATCTGCTGCGCCGGGATCTCACCATCAACGCCATCGCCGAAGATGATCAGGGAGAGCTTCACGATCCCTACGGTGGCATCGAGGATTTGGAAAAACGGCTACTGCGCCACGTCTCTCCCGCCTTTGCCGAAGATCCATTGCGCATCCTGCGGGTCGCCCGCTTCGCCGCCCGCTTCCACGCTCAGGGCTTTACCATAGCGCCGGAAACCCTCGCCCTGATGAGCGAGATGACGGCCGCTGGCGAGCTGGCCCACCTCACGCCGGAGCGAGTCTGGAAGGAGCTGGAAAAAGTGCTGCTGGGGCCAACCCCGCAGATCTTTATCGAGGTGCTGCGCCAGTGTGGCGCCCTGAAGGCGCTGTTCCCAGAGATTGATGCGCTGTTTGGCGTCCCCGCCCCGGCCAAGTGGCACCCGGAGATCGACACCGGCATCCACACCCTGATGGTGCTGGAGCAGGCGTGCCGGATCTCCCCGGAATTGACCGTCCGCTTTGCCGCCCTCTGCCACGACCTTGGCAAGGGAGTAACCCCCAAGGAGTTCTGGCCAAGCCATCACGGTCACGGCCAGAAGGGGCTGCCGCTGATACGAGCCCTGTGCGAGCGATTCCGGGTACCCAACGAGTGCCGGGATCTGGCGCTGCTGGTGAGCGATCTGCATACCCACATCCACATCGCCTTTGAGCTCAAACCCGCCACCCTGCTCAAGGTGTTCGACAAGGCGGATGCCTGGCGTCGCCCCGAGCGCTTTGCCCAGCTGCTGGATGCCTGCCGCGCCGACTTCCACGGCCGCACCGGTTTCGAGGAGCGGGTCTACGCCGAGCCGGACTATGTGGCCGAAGCGCTGGCTGCCGCCCAGGCAGTGCCGGTGAAAGAGATAGTGGCGGCCGGTTACAAAGGGGAAGAGATCAAGGAGCAGCTGGCCAAAAAGCGGACCGATGCCATCAGCCGCATCAAGGATGAGTGGACCTTTATCGAAGAGTAACCTCGGCCCCATAACAGACGGCCGCCCTGATGATGAGCTCCGCAAGGAGAGCATCGCCAGGGCGGCCGTTTTGCATCCAGATTTACATAGGAAGGGGAGTCAGCCCTCTTCTGGTGCCGTTATGCCGGACCAATTCGCTCCATCAGGCTCATATGGGATGAGCCATCGTGGCGCTTGAGGTTCTGACGATACTCGAACTGGCGCTGGCTCTCCTGCTTGAGCCCCAGCATCAGCGAATAGCACATCGCCAGCATGATCACCGAGAAGGGTAGCGCCGCTATGATGCTGGCCGCCTGCAAGGCTGCCAGGCCGCCGGAAACCAGCAGGATAGCGGCAACCAGCCCCTGCCCCAGACCCCATACGGCGCGGTGCAGCACCGGCGGCTCCTGATCACCGATGGAGAGCAGGGTGGTGATGACCAGCGTGCCCGAGTCACTGGAGGTGATGAAGTAGGTGCAGATGAGCAGGGTCAGCACAGCTTTGGCAATCCAGCCGAAGGTATCCCAGTGCAACAGCTCGACCGTCTTGTAGAGCGCCAGCGTCACATCCTGATTGACCGCAGCGACCACGCCACCACCACCGAACAGCTCCAGATTCATCGCCGTACCGCCAAACACGGTGAGCCAGAACATGCCGAGCAGAGAGGGTACCAGCAACACACCGAGCACAAACTCGCGGATAGTACGCCCCTTGGAAATGCGGGCGATAAACATGCCGACAAACGGCGCCCAGGCAATCCACCAGCCCCAGTAAAACGCCGTCCAGCTCGACTGCCAGGCCGAGGTGCCGTTGGCCTCGGTGTTGGTCCAGAAGCTCAGTTTGACGATGTTCTGCAGGTAATCACCGATGTTCTGCACGTAGGCGTTGAGGATATAGGTGGTCGGCCCCAGCACCAGAAAGAGCGCGAGCACGAAGACGCTCAACCAGATATTGAGTTCGGAGAGGATCTTCACCCCGCGCCCGACCCCGGAGACCGCCGAGAGGGTGGCGATCAGGCTGATGCCGCCAATCAGCCAGAGCTGGTTTGCTTGCGATACGTCCATACCGAACATCTGGTTGAGGCCGGTATTCATCTGGGAGACCCCCAGTCCGAGGGAGGTCGCAACCCCGAACACGGTGCCGAACACCGCCAGCACATCGGCCGCATGGCCCCAGAAGCCGTAGATCCGCTCGCCGAGCAGCGGATAGAGCACAGAACGAATGGCCAGTGGCAGCTTGCGCCGGTAGCTGAAGAAGGCGAGTGACAAGCCGACGATCACATAGATTGCCCATGGATGGAGGCCCCAGTGGAAAAAGGTGAGGCGCATGGCAATCTGGGCCGCTTCCGGGGTCATCCCTTCGGTAATAAAAGGGTTGCCCTGCAGGTGGTTCATCGGCTCGGCGATGCTCCAGAACACCAGCCCGATCCCCATGCCCGCACTAAACAGCATGGAGAACCAGGCGAAGTAGCCGAACTCCGGTACCTGGTCGTCGTCGCCCAGCCGGATGTTGCCGAAGCGGCTGAACATCAGGTAGACGGCGAAGAACAGGAACAGGGCGACCACCAGAATGTAGTACCACTTGAACCCGGCAATAATCTGATCCTTGGCCCCGACAAACCAGCTGGCGGCCGTTTCGGGGACAAAGACCCCGAACAGCAGAAACAGAGTGATGACGGTCAACGCCGTCATGGCCATGGTGGGGTTGAGGCCTTTAAATAGCCCTTTGCTTGCTCGCATCCAGCCTCCTTAGTCGTTGTTGAAAAAGTCTTCGCCCACGTGATCACCGGCACCACCGATGGCGCGATAGACCAGCTTGCCGGCCGCATGTTCGCGGTGATCCACCAGTGAAACCGAGGGCTGGCCATTCACGGCGTGACGCTTGCCAAGGAAGATGGCCATCGGCACACCCAGATTGGAGATACCGCTGGTGATCCAGAGGCGATTGAAGTCGTAAGAGCCACCGATGAACTCCAGCTGGGCCAGGCCGGTATCGAGGCCGGTCAGATAGAAGTTCATGGCACTTTCGTCAGGAAAGAGGTGCACCAGCACATAGGCGTAGCGCAATTCATTCACCAACTCCTTTAGGTTGAAAGTACCTGTCTCACTGCAAGAGAGGGGTAACTCACCATCATAGTGGTGTACTTTGAGGTTGTTGGGGTCTTCATCATAGGCAGGCTGATAGCGCACAAAAGCCGAGGTATCCGGCAGTTCATAGCGCACTCTGACCACACGTAACTCGGCCACCAGAGACTTGATATCCAGCTCGTCATTCATCATTTAGCTCCTCAAATGTCAGGGTGAATTCCGTGAAATGTCCGTCAACCTAACACAAAATTGATTAGAGCAGAAATTATTACAACAAAAACCATATTGACCTTGTGACGAATTAGGCGGAAAATTTTGCCCCTCTCCATAGCCCTCCAATGACGCACACCCCATGGAAAAACATGATGAAGTGCTGGTCGCCCTGCGCCAGATTATTCGTGCCATCGACATGCACTCCAGGCGCTTGATCAAAGAAGCCGGGCTAACCTCCCCGCAACTCTTGCTGCTCAAAGGGATCGATGAGCTGGGGCAGATCTCCATGCGCCAGCTGGCCGATCACACCAACATGAGCCAGGCCACCGCCACCACCATCATGGACCGATTGGAGAGCCGCCAACTGGTGCAGCGCGTTCGCAGCAATACCGACAAGCGCAAGGTTCACGCGACACTGACTGACGCAGGGCGCGCCCTGCTGGCTCAGGCCCCGACCCCGCTGCAAGAGCGCTTCATCCAGCGTTTTCAGGCACTGGAAGCGTGGGAGCAGACGCTGCTGCTCTCTTCCCTGCAACGCATCTCCTCCATGATGAATGCAGACGAAATCGACGCAGCCCCGGTGCTGAGCGTCAGACCCCTCACCGAAGAGCAGGCATAAGCTGCTGAACAATTTCATTCAGGCATAAAAAAAGCTCCCGAACGGGAGCTTTTTTCGATCAGGGGCCGCAGAGAATTACTCTTCCAGGCTGATCCCGATATTGGAGACGCCATCCTGAGAGGCGAATACTCTGATGGCCAGAATACGATCGCTGTCGCGCTCATGAGCAACCCGCTTGAGCAGTTCAACCTGGAACTCCAGCTCGGCTTCCATGTACTCGTGCTCGTAGAGCTCCTCTTCGGTCAGATCCCGCTCTTCCAGCAGCTCGATAAAACCGGCCACAGTACCGACTGAGGCATGACTGGCATCGTTGGCCTCTTCGCCAACCCGGCAGATCACCGAGTTATAGGCGCAGCCCAGCGCAACACAGGCATCAAGCGCCGGATAGGCACCGTAGGATTCAAACTTGCGGGGATCCGGAATGTGAGACTCGAACTCTTCGAGAATGGCACCCAGATTGACCCGGGATCCCTTGACAGTGAGGTAGACCCACATCTGATCCAGCGCATGCCGGAAAGCGCCTGCATTGCCAAAGCCGGAAGCCTGACAGAACAGGGCATAGTTGGGGTACATGCGCTCTGCCAGCGCCAGGGTGTAGACGGTCTGTTGCCAAGGCTGTAGCTCGGCCAGTCGCTTATAAAACTTGTCACCAAACACTGGAGTCGGATCCTTTGCAAAATGTGGGGCAGATTGTAGCCCACGAGGGGCGCGGCGAAAACGAAAAAGCGCCCTGGTCGGCTATGTTGCGATATGAAGTCAGGTAAGATGGGTCGAGAGCGGCATCTTGTTGCGCCGCAAATTCTGATAAGGAACAAGAGTATGAGCCAACGTACCCTTCTTTTGCTCAGCCAGGATAATGCTCACTACGAACGGCTGCTCAAGGCCGCCAACCTCCCCCATCTGCGCATTCTGCGGGCCGATAACCAGAGCGATGCCGAAAAGCTGATTGGCGAAGCCCATATTCTGATGGCCGAACCGGCCCGCGCCAAACCGCTGCTGCCCAAAGCCAACAAGCTGAGCTGGTTCCAGTCCACCTATGCGGGAGTCGATGTGCTGCTCGACCCTGACAGTCGCCGCGACTACCAGCTCACCAATGTCCGCGGCATCTTCGGCCCGCTGATGAGCGAGTATGTCTTTGGTCATCTGCTCAGCCTGATGCGCCAAATTCCCCTTTATCGGGAACAGCAGAAACAGCGACTGTGGCAAAGCCACCCCTATCAGGGCCTCAAGGAGCGCACCATGCTGATACTGGGGACCGGCAGCATTGGTCAGCATATTGCCCACACCGGCAAACATTTTGGCATGAAGGTGCTGGGCATCAGCCGCAGCGGTCGGGAGCGGGCCGGGTTTGATCAGGTTTATCAGCTACCTGCGATCAACAAGATGCTGGCGCAGGCCGATGTCATCGTCAGCGTGCTGCCAGCCACCCGCGATACCCGTCATCTGTTCAATGCCGCCCGCTTCGAACACTGCAAACCGGGCGCCATCCTGTTCAACGTCGGCCGTGGCAGCGCCGTGCACTCGGGCGATTTGCTCACCGCACTGCGTACCGGCAAGCTGGCGATGGCGGTGCTGGATGTGTTCGAGCAGGAGCCGCTGCCCGCCGACAGTCCACTGTGGGGCCAACCCAACCTCATCGTCACCCCCCACAACAGCGCCTACAGCTTCCCGGATGATGTGGCCCAGATCTTTGTGCGCAACTACATCCGCTTTATCGATGGCCAGCCGCTGGATGGCAAAATCGACTTCGACAAGGGTTATTGACCCTCACTGCGCATGTAAAAAGGCCCCGCCAATCTGGCGGGGCCTTTCATTTCAGGCTGTGACGACAGGAATCAACCCGCGGCCAGCTCCTTGCGATAGCTCTTCACCTTGGCAAGGAACTGACGACGCTCCTTGCCGCTCAGGGGTTCAGCCATAGGCAGCTTGGCGGTCATGGCATTGACCGGGCGGTTGTTGATCCGCAGCTCGTAGTGCAGGTGAGCACCGGTCGAGCGACCTGTGTTGCCGGAGAGGCCGATCTTGTCGCCCATCTTCACTCGCTGACCGGTTTTGACCAGCAGCTTGCTCAGGTGCAGATAACGGGTAGAGAGAGTACGGCCATGCTTGATGACGATATAAGTGCCCGCCAGCGGGTGGCTGGTTGCCTTCTGGACGATACCATCGCCAGTCGCCAGCACTGGCGTGCCCACCGGTACCGCGAAGTCGGTGCCCTCGTGAGGACGCACCATACCGGTTACCGGATGTTTGCGCGCAGGGTTGAAGTTGGAGCTGATGCGGTAGCGGCTGTGGGTCGGGTAGCGGCGGAATCCGCGCTCCAGACTGTTGCCCTGACCGTCGTAGTAGTTGCCGTCATCGGAGAGCCAGGCCGACACCGTCTTGCCCTGGCTGGTCACTTCCACACCCAGCAGCTGGCTGTTGCCAGTGCTCTTGCCTTCCACCGTCTCCTGGCGTACCAGCACTTTGAACTTGTCGCCCTTCTGCAGATCCTTGGCGAAATTCATCCGCCACTGGAACAGGTTGGCAATTTTCTGGATATGGTTGGCCGGAATCCCCGCATTGCGGGCACTGACATAGAAGCTGCCGTTGATCACGCCGTTGTAACGCTGCGGTTGCCACTCGACCTTCTCATTGATCATGGAGGCGGTATAGGCATCGTCGCTGCGCGCCATCACCAGCGTCTGCTTGATGTTCAGGCGGATTTTGAGCTGCTGCAGGATGTTGTCCTGATCGATCAGCAGCTCGATATTCTGGCCCGGCTTGAGGCGCGCCAGATAGTTCTTGTTGTCCGCGTCCAGCACCTTGTAGAGGGTAGTGGTGGAGAGACCGAGATTGTTAAAAATGGCGGTCAGGTTTTCGCCGTTGCGGACCCGGTAATCCTGCCACTGGGGTGTGGTGTCAACCGGGATGTCGTCATCCGGCGCACTCTGATCAACCAGTTCGTGATCGGGAATTTCGTTAAAGTCGGTGTTGTTTTCGTTGGTTGCCGTACCTGCGGTATCAATGGGCAACTCAAGACGCAGCGGCCGCTCGAGGATGTCACCCGGAGCTGGCAATAATGCCACTGCTGACAGGGTCATGGCCGTCAGCATCAGCATGGCGTAAAAGTGTTTGCGGGGAACCGGTGGTTCCCAATTGGCAGCCTGTACTACCAAGGGACGGAGACGTTTCATCCGCTATCCTGTATTTAGATCTAAAGAGTGTGAGTTGCGATGTCAGTTGTGACAAAACCGTATAAAACTGTTTGTTGGACACAAATAGTTACAAATAGTTCATCACAATCTGCATGAACCTCACATTTTATGCATAACCCGCCCGGATGGGCAGAAATGATCGTCTTTTTTAACCATTTTTTCCTATTTTTAAGAACCGGGTCGGATTCGATACTGAATAGAAACCTGAAATGTTGCGATAACTTTTCCATGGAGTGGATATGTCGTTAGCAAAACTGTTAATCAGAATAATTGTCGTCCTGTTCCTGATCGGTGCAGCGCTGCTGTTTGCACTGGAAGTCACGACGGTCCGCCAATCCATCCTCGACCAGATGTCAGCCAACCTGGAAACCGCCATCACCGCTCTCGGGCTGGTACTGCAAGGAACCCTGCTTAATGACGACAATGTGCTGGCCGAGACCATCGTCAATGCCATGTTCGATGGCGGTTTCGTCAGCTCGGTCATTCTGGTGGATCCGGATGGTCAGGTGCTGTTTCAGAAGGTCTTCCACTCTACCCAGCAAAATGTCCCCGGCTGGCTTCCCTCGGTTATCGGCATGCCCCCCGTCAAAATTGAGCAAGAGTTGACCGATGGCTGGCGCATGCTGGGCACTCTGACCCTTGAGGGGCATAGCGGCTACGCCTATCAGCATCTGTGGAATGCCATCAGCCGAACCGGTCTGGCACTGCTGGCGGGCCTCGTCGTATTTACTCTGATCATCTCCCTGGTGTGCCAACGCCTGCTGCAGCCCCTGGAGCAGATCAACCTGCAGCTGATCCGCATCCGCAAACACCAGTTCAACAGCACCCTACCCACTCCCTGGTTGCAAGACCTCAAAGAAGTAGCACTTTCCATCAACCAACTGGTCTCCGAACGCAAACGGGATCTGCTGCAACAACGACTCAAAATCACCCAGCTGGGAAAACAGCTGCCACTGACGCCCCCACAGCCGCTGCAAGGAGTGAGCCCACTACCGGAAGGCGGGCAACTGCAAAAATTTGTCTCCACACAAGGGGAGATCGCCCTCTATCAGCGTTTCTTGCCCAGTCAGCCCCTCGGAGCCGACAGCGATCTAGCGACCGTCCAGAGTGCCCTGCAACAGTGGCAGCACTCCAATATAGAGGGGGTCTTGCTGCCCCTCTCCCTGCTCAATCACCCGCAATGGTCAGAAATCGCCCCTCTGCTAAGCCAGGGCCGTGGCAAAACACTGGATTGGCGCTGGGATATCGCCACATTCCCCGCCCACGGCCAAGCCACATTGGCCGCGCTACAGGAACAGGGGTGTGAGCTCGCCTTCAGCGCCATTCCCCTCAATGCGGATACCTTCAATCAACTTGACCCGCTCAATCCCATCTTTATCAGCTGTCAGCTGACCGATGCACCGCTCTACTGGAATCTGCTCTCCCAAACCATGCATGCCGCCGGTTATACCCTGCTGGCAGAATCGGGAGAGTGTCGCGACATCGACAAACTGCGGACGTGGGGTATCGATGGTTATGCCAAGGAGACGCAATCATGAAGAAGATCGCTATGCTGTTGCCCCTGCTGTGGCAATCCGACCTGATGGCTGAAACCGTCACTATCACCACCGGGGGTGAGCAGGGGATTTATCACCAGATAACCAAAGAGTTTTGCCGTCTGGCCCATGAGGTTGATGAGCAACTTGCGTGCACATTGCAGAGCTCATCGGGTTCAATAGAAAACCTGAAGCGGCTGAAGAGTGGCGAGACCTCCTACGCCATGGTGCAATCAGACTGGCTGTATCAGGCAAGCAAGGGCTTGGGCCCTTTTACCACCCAGCCGCAACCTGAGCTGCGCGCCCTGTTTGCCACCCATGCCGAGCCCTTCACCATAGTGATCCGTGCCGATGGCGATATCACGTCACTGGAACAGCTCAAGCTCGCCCCCATCGACATGGGGTTGAAGAGCTCGGGAACCCGCCAGACGGCGCTGACCCTGTTCAACATCTTGGGAGCGAAAGAACAGGATCTCGATCTGAAGAGCATGGCCAACCTGCCGGATGCGCTCTGTAGCAAGCAGATCGACGCATTTGCACTGGTGATGGGACACCCTAACCGGATTGTGCTCGACACCGCCAAACGTTGCGCGGTCAGTTTCCTCCCCATCGATGGGGCCACCCGTGATCAGCTACTCAAAGGGGTCAAATATTACCAACGTAGTCAGGTGCCCGCCCGCATCTACCCCGGCAATCTGAAGGCGACTCCCACCTTTGCCATTGCCGCCACCCTGGTCACCAATGCAAACATGCCGGAAGAGTCTGTCTATCGTCTGACCAAGGCCATGCTGACCCAGCAGACCAAGTTCAATGAGCAGACTTATGGCTACGCCAATATGTTTCACCGGGCACGCAATAAAACCGGCCCGGTGCTGAGTATTGAACAGCATCCGGGCGCGGCGAAATATTTCGATGAGTTGAAGGCGGCGGGCAAGCTATAGCTGACGACGGGGAGAGCGCAGTTGCTCGCTGGAGAAGCGGGTCTTCATAGATGTCCACTGCGCCAACCGATCGGCACTCCCCGCCAGCGTCCCTTCCCGCCGTGACTTCATGATCCAGATGCTTTTGGCATCGAAACTGTAAACGGGAATGAGATCGGTACGCTTGCTACCCGGCAGGATCCGGCTGTTGATGTTGTCGAGCACCAGTGGGTCAGCTTTGGGTGTCGGGAAGTAGAGTGTCACCATGTGGAACTGGTTGTAACGCACCGCCTTGACGTAGGCAAGTCGCAGCTTCTTCTCTTCCACCCCCAGCTCCATCAGGGTGTAGTACTTGGAGATGCTGTAATCCTCGCAATCCCCACCCCGGGCACCGATGAACTCCAGCGGATTGGCCCAGTAATCCTCATCACCCCACAGCTTGGGGTCTTCACTGTAGGTGAGATTGTTGAAGTAGTTGTTCACCAGCTCGATCTTCTGCTGGTCGGTTGTACCCGCTCTGGGGGTGAGCAAGCGAGAAAATGCCTCGGCCCGCTGGATGGCCCGGCCACCATACACTTCCTGCAGCTTGGCCCGCAGATCCGGACTGGCAATATATTCGGAAAGACGCGAAGCCTGCACGTTGGCGCAACATAGCGCCAACGTGCAGGCCGGGATCAACAACCATTTCATACCGGACACTCCATGTCAGATGCTGGAGGTCAGTATAGTCCGTCCGGATGAGAGACTCAGCCGCTAATCAGCGACATTGGGCAAATGCGTCTGCCAGTTGTTGCATGAATTGGGGATAACCATCCGGGCCAAGCGGCACCTGTTCACCCACCTCATCAAGCAACAGCACCTTGGCGCCAGTATTGCGTGCCACCGATTCGATCACTGCCGGTGAAAATTGCGGCTCGGCATAAATGCAGCTCGCCTGCTTCTCTTCCAGTGCCTTGCGGATATCCACCAGGGTCTTGGCGCCCGGGCGACGCTCAGGGCTCACGGTAAAGTGACCTTTTGAACTCATGCCGTAATGGCGCTCCCAGTAGCCATACGCCTCGTGGAAGACAAAGTACCCCTTCTCATTCACTGCCTTCATCTGGCCGGCAATCACCTTGTCCTTGGCATCCACCTTGGCATCAAATGCCGCGAGGTTGGCGTCATAGCGAGCCTGATTGGCCGGATCCAGCTTGCCCAATTCACTTGCGATCGCCTTGGCAATCACCTTGGCCTGCGTCGGGCCAAGCCAGATATGGGGATCGACCCCTTCGTGATGATGTCCCTCATGCCCTTCATCATGGTCACCGTGCTCGTGGGCAGCATGATCGTGATCATCATGGTCATGGGAATCGTGACTATCCTGAGTCGCGTAGTTGAACAGCGGCATCCCCTCAACCTGAGTCAGGGTCAGAGCATGGGGATGGTTGGCCAGCGGTTTGGCCATAAAACCTTCCAGCTCGGGGCCGACCCACACCACCAGACCAGCACTGTTGATGCTGCGAATATCGGAAGGGCGCAGGGAAAAATCGTGGGGAGAGGCGCCGGTCGGCAACAATACCTTGGGCTCACTCACGCCGTCAGTGATCGCTGCTGCGATGAAGCCTAGCGGCTTGATGGTGGTCAGTACCTCAATGGCACGAACAGGCAAACTCACCGCCAGCAGGGCAGTGAAAAGCGCAATAATTCTCATTGGTGAATCTCGTCAGGGGGTGAGTATGTGATAATATAACAGCCGCTTTTTGTTATATTATAACTCTCACTGGCTGTAAACCCCGGAGTTGTCATGAGCCAACTGGTAGAGCTGAAAGAGGTCTCTCTCTCGTTTGATGGACGCTCTGTGCTCGACAAGGTCTCCTTTACCCTCAATAAAGGCAAAATCACCACGTTAGTCGGCCCCAACGGGGCAGGCAAGAGCACCCTGAGCAAGCTGGTGCTGGGTCTGCTCACCCCGGACTCGGGCAAGATCACCCGCAGCCGCGATCTGAGAGTCGGCTATGTGCCACAGCGCCTCTATCTGGATCCCACCTTGCCGCTGACGGTGCGTCGCTTCCTGCAACTGGGCAAAAATAGCCGCCTCTCCATCGAGGAGGCGCTAACTCGGGTGGGCGCAGAGGGATTGCTGGAAAACCGGATGCAGAAGCTCTCCGGCGGTGAGATGCAGCGGGTACTGCTGGCTCGCGCCCTGCTGGTCAAGCCCGAGCTGCTGGTGCTGGACGAACCGGTGCAAGGGGTCGATATCACCGGCCAGATCGAGCTCTACGCCCTCATCGGCCAGCTCGCCGCCGAATTTAATTGTGCCGTGCTGATGGTCTCCCACGACTTGCATCTGGTGATGGCCAGCACCCACGAGGTGATCTGCCTCAATCGCCACGTCTGCTGTCATGGCGAGCCGGAAAGCGTGGCGCGCCATCCCGAATTTGCCCGCCTGTTCGGGCGACCGGAGCAGGAGGTGCTGGCGGTCTATACCCACCATCACCACTGCGACGGCGAACACCATCATCATGAACCGCAGGCTCCCGTCATCCGCCTGCCCTCTCGCAACAACGCTCACAGCAAATAGCGCAAGCAACAGGACATTCAAGTGGACAGCTTTCTGTTATACGCCCTCGCGGCCGGTCTCGGCATCGCCCTGCTGGCCGGCCCCCTCGGCAGCTTCGTGGTATGGCGCAAGATGGCCTATTTTGGCGACACCCTCTCCCATGCCTGTCTGTTCGGCATCGCGCTGGGCATCCTGCTGCAGGTCGATCTCACCTTGGCTGTAGTGGTCTGCTGCCTCGCCATGGCGATGCTATTGGTGATCATGAGTCGCAACCAGCAGGTCGCGACCGATACCCTGCTCGGCATTCTGGCCCACAGCGCCCTGTCCCTCGGTCTGGTTACCTTGAGTTTTATGGATAACGTGCGGGTGGATCTGATGGCCTACCTGTTCGGCGACCTGCTCTCGGTACAACCGATGGATCTGCTCTGGATCTACGGCGGTGGCGCGCTGGTACTGCTCACCCTGTGGCGACTGTGGGATCCCCTGCTCTCCATGACCATCTCGGAAGAGCTGGCACGAGTAGAAGGGATCCGGGTCGATGTGCTGCGCTGCGTCTTGATGCTGCTGATCGGGCTGGTGATTGCCGTGGCGATGAAGTTTGTCGGGGCGCTGATCATCACCTCCCTGCTGATCATTCCCGCCGCCACCGCCCGTCGCTTCAGCCAGACGCCGGAGCAGATGGCCGGCTTTGCCGCGCTGATTGGCTGTCTCGCCGTGCTGGGTGGATTGACCCTCTCCTGGTATCAGGATACTCCAGCAGGGCCTTCGGTCGTCGTCTGCGCCACCAGCCTGTTTGTGCTGAGCCAGTTCAAGAGAGCGTAACGGTGCAGGCTAGAGCGGCATGCTCTGGCGTGTCTCCATCATCAGCCACTGGCGCAACCGGCTGATGGCGGGCTCATGGGCCCGCGAGCGCTTGCAGGTAAAGTAGAAGGCATCCCCCGTCTCCAGCTGATGTACCGGCAAGGCCACCAGCTGGGGATCATCGGGCCGCAGCATGTAGTCATTCACGAACGCCACCCCCTGATCCCAGGCTGCCGCCTCCATCGCCAGCAGCACATGGCTGAAATGGTGCATCCGCGCCTCGTCCGGAATAACCAGCCCACCCGCCTTGGCCCAGCGCTGCCAATCCTCCCCCCGCGCCTTGTAGATGGACTGCACCGACAACAGCGGCAGCTGCCAGATGGCCTCGGGCCACTCCCCGCTGATCTGCTGCAACAGACGGCGACTACAGACCGGAAAGAGCCGTTCCTGATAGATAAGATCGTGACAGTAGCCCCGTCCGTGGGGTGAGACGGTGATAAAGCAATCCGCCACCCGATCGGAGAGTTCGGGATCCTCCGCCACCATCTCCAGACTCAAATCCAACTCGGGGTAGAGTTGGCGCAATCCGGCCAACCGCGGGATCAGCCACTTCACCGCAAACGAGCTGTAGACCGCGAGCCGGACTCGCATCTCGCCACCACCACGCAGCTGTTCGCTGCTCTGGGCAATCTGGCTGAGTCCGGCGGCAATTCCCTCGAAGTAGCTCTCCCCCTGTGGAGTCAACGAGAGCAGACGCCCCTGACGCAGCAGCAAGCGCTCACCCAGAAAATCCTCCAGCAGGCGGATCTGGTGGCTGACCGCACTCTGGCTGACGTTCAGTTCAAGGGCGGCGCGGGAGAAGCTGAGCAGCCGGGCCACTACCTCGAAATATTGCACCGCACGCAGGGGAGGAAGCTTCACTATCTAAATATCTCATGAGTGGTCATTTTTTATCATTTTACTGGATATCAACCGGCACGCTACCCTCCGTCCATCTGAAGTGGGAGGTGGTATGAATGCAGTAGGGATCGGCATCCTTTATCTGGTGCTGGGCAATATGGTGGCGGTCTTTTCCGATGCGCTGGTCAAGGTGCTGGAGCCGGATCAGCCCATCTTCCAGTTTGTCTTTTTCCGCCAGCTCTCGGCAGCCATTCTGCTGATGCCCTGGCTGCTCTGGTCATGGCGCCGCAACCCGCCGGTGGCCATCAAGTGGCACCTGCTGCGGGCCCATATCTGGGCGGTCGGCGTCTGCCTGATGGTGGTGGCCCTCACCCGCTTGCCACTCGCTACCGCCAATGCCCTCTTCTATGCCGCCCCCCTGATGATGGTGCCGCTGGCGGTGTGGATGGCGGGGGAAGCGATCTCGCGCCAGAAGGTGCTGACCGCAGTCATCGGATTTATCGGGGTTTTGATCGTGCTGCGCCCGACCGAGGTGAACTGGGCCGCGCTGGCGGCGCTTGGGGTGGCGCTGTCGATGGCGCTCAACAACCTGCTGATCAAGCGGATCCCGCTCAAGCAGCCCATCGCCCAGACCCTGTTTTTTACCAACGTGCTGAGCATGCCCTTTATTCTGGCGCTGGCATTGTGGGAAGGGGGCGACTGGCAGTGGCAGATGTGGTGGCCCGCCTTCGGCTCGTCGGCGCTGATCATGGTCTATGCGGGATTGTGCGTAGTGGCCTATCGCAAGGCGGAGGCGAGCAAGATCGCCTCGGCGGAATATACCGGTCTGCTGATGGCCGTCGCCATTGGGGTGTGGCTGTTTGACGAGCAACCGGGCCTGCCGCTGCTGCTGGGCTGTATCTGCATCGTCCTGCCGCTCATCGCCATGGCCCGCAGCAAACCAAAACCGCTGGCCGAACCGGCGCTTTAAGCGCTCAGGGTCGTTCCAGCAAAGGGGCGACCCTTTGTTGCAGATAGGGGACTATCTCCTGCTCGAACCAGGGATTCTTTTTGAGCCAGAGGGTGTTGCGCGGTGAAGGGTGCGGTAGCGGCAACCAGCCGGGGCTATAGTCGGCCCAGCTGCGCACCGTCTCGGTCAGCGATCCTCTGGCCGCCTTGCCCAGATAGCGATGCTGGGCATATTGGCCAATTAGCAGGGTCAGCTCGATATTAGGCAGCAGCATCAACACCTTATCATGCCAAGTGGGCGCGCACTCGGGTCTGGGCGGCAGGTCGCCCGACTTGCCCTTGCCGGGATAACAGAGCCCCATAGGCATAATCGCAATACGTGATTCGTCGTAGAAGGTGGGTTTATCGACCCCGAGCCACTGACGCAAGCGATCGCCAGAGAGGTCATCCCACGGGATACCGCTAGCATGCACACGAGTGCCGGGGGCCTGACCGATGATCAGCAGGCGGGCACTCTCGGCCCCGCGGATCACCGGACGAGGCCCCAGCGGCAGATGAGCCTCGCACAGACGGCAGGCCCTGATTTGCTCAAACAACTTATCGATTCGCTGCATGACGTTGATAGTACCAGCATTTCCCTGTTTTCCCTCTTGTGGAAACAGGGCTCTCCCCCTACTATCGCCATGGATGTTTAATTTAATAAACGGACAATAATGAAAAACTGGCTAGGTACCGGCACCGCAACCCTCTCCTTCATCCTGTGGGGGATGCTGCCGCTCTATTATCAATTCATGCCCGAGGTCAACATGTGGGAGCTGATCTCCCACCGGGTGCTCTGGTCTGTGGTGCTGCTGGGTGCCCTGTTTTTGCTGCTTGGCCACAAAGTGCCCTGGGCACAACTGCGCAGCGAGCCGCGCCAGCTCGGCCTCATTCTGCTGGCGGGCCCCGTCATGTCCATCAGCTGGTGCATGTTCACCTGGTGCCTCACTACCGGGCAGGTGCTAACAACCAGCCTCGCCTTCTTTATGACCCCGCTGTTCAATATCGTATTCGCTGTCATCTTCCTCAAAGAGCGGCTCACCCCGCAAAAGCATCTGGCAGTCGCTCTGGCACTGGCGGGTCTCGCCTACATGCTCTTCTGCTACGGCCAGCTCCCCTGGTTCTCCCTCATCATGGGGGCCAACTTCGCCTGCTATGGCCTTATCAAGAAGAAGATCCACTACGACACCGGCACCAGCCTCTATCTGGAAGCCATGGTGCAACTGCCCGTCGCGCTGATCATCATCGGCACGCTGGCGTGGCACGGGGAAGGGGCATTCGTGAACGGAGATCTGGCTGACAAGCTGCTGCTGATGGGCAGTGCGCCCGCTACTCTGCTGCCGGTGGGGCTGTTCTGTTACGCAGTGGCGAGAACCCGGATGAGCACTGTGGGGCTGCTGCAATATATCGAGCCCAGCCTCGCCTTCCTGCTCGCCATCTACTGGTTTGGTGAGGCGCCGGACCCCATCAAGGCAGTCGGTTTCGCCTTTGTCTGGGCAGGTCTGCTGGTGAGCCTGTTGCCACTGCATCGGCTCAAGCGCCGCCCTCAGGGCGTACCGCGATAGGACTCCAACACCTTGTGCCAGCGGGGATCCCTGTCCATCTGCTCGGCGATGTCGTTGAGTGTGGCATGCAGCTCGGGACGGGATTTGGGCAGCAGGATATGGCGGGTATAGCTGGATTGGGGGAAGGGTGAGATAAACAGCTTGCCCTGATAGTGCTGTGCGTCGATGAAAAAGCCCAGCGATGAACCACTCACCAGCGTCACATCAATGCGGCCGCGCACCAGCAGCTCAAGATTGGTCTTCACCTTCTTGGCATCCTGGCGCACCAGCTCCCCGCGGCCAGCTGCATCATCGATCCCCTGATAGCGGTAGCCCTCCACCCCGCCAAACACCAACCCCTTGAGGGAGTCGGGTCCGCGATAGGTGACTGGGTTATCGATGTTCGAGACCAGCTCGTTGGTGTCGCGCATCACCGGGAAAGTCCAGAGATAGCGCTCGCGATGGGGATCCCCCACCCAGGCCGGATTGACCCAGACCACCAGACCGTCAAAGTCGGGATCCGCCATCTCCAGCGCCAGTCGGGCGCGATTGACCAGCCAGAGCTCGATTCTGGGTTCACCCCCCAGCTTTTCATTGAGATACTTGACCAGCTCGCGGCTCAGCCCTGCATCCACTCCGGTGTTGAAGGGGGGATGCTGATGGTAATCGTAGAGACGGATCGTCTCCCCCAGAGCCGGGACCGACAACAGTAACCACAACCAAAACCAGACTCTCATCGCACCTCCTTGAGCTGCCTCTGAGTTTGGCACAGAGAATTTGAATGAGAGAACCCGCGACCACCACACCGACACAGCAACCATCCGCCCCTTCCCGCTGGTCTGTCTATATGGTGCGTACTGCCACCGGCCTGCTCTATACCGGGATCAGCACGGATCCGCTGCGCCGTCTGCACCAGCACCAGAGTGGCAAGGGCGCTCGCGCCCTGCGCGGCAAGGGGCCACTGACGCTGGCGTGGCAACAGGAAGTCGGCGAGAAGGGGGCGGCCCTGCGCATCGAATACCGCCTCAAACAGCAGCCAAAATCCTTCAAGGAACAGCTGATAAAAAGCCCGGCACTCTGGCAGAGCTGGAGCCCCCAGTGGTTAACCGAAACGACTCGGCCTTAAGGGGTGCAGGCAAAAAAAGGCCACTCGATGAGTGGCCGGAAAGGGGAAATCAGGGAGCATCACACAACGTCTTGCACAACCTCAGGCGGGTTAGAGGTAGGTATTGGAACGCTTGCTGCGGTTGCTGATCAGCCAGCAAACCGCCAGCACCAGCAGCAACCAGGGGGCCACCTTGATGATCAGAGCAAGCATGCCGCCCAGTGCCCCAAGCAGCACGAACAGGCCGCTCACCAGCAACATGGCTACCAGGGTAAAACCGGTCAGTGCCATGACCAGCAGCACCACCAGCAATATGAAAAATTCCAGCATAACTTGCTCCTTATCAGTACCTTGTCTGCCGGCTTGGCAACCCTGCGGTCAATCCAGCCAGCGCTTCAATTCATAACGGGGCGGCATCACCAGCACCGCCAGCAGATAGGCGGCCAGTGCCAGCGGTGGCATCAGGATCAGGGCGAGCAGTGCCACCACCCGCACCGTGACTCTGGAGACCCCCAACCGCCTAGCAATACCGGCGCAGACCCCGGTCAGCTTGCGATGCACCAGATCCTTGGGCCAGGGGCTCATGATTACACCTCCGCTTTCTGGCCTTTGAGGCGAGCCAGCTCGCGCTCGATCTCGTCATTGAGCTCCAGCTCGCGGAACTGGGCCTCCAGCGAGGGATTCTGCCCCAGGGTGGCCGCCTCCAGCTGGGCTTCCAGCTGATCGACCCGGCCCTGAAAACCGTCAAAGCGTGCCATCAGCTCATGCATCCGCTGGTTGTCCACCTGGGCGCGGGCACGAATGCGGCTGTGGGCGGTCTGCTCGCGCAGGGTCAGCAGTTTCTGCTTCTCGCGCGCCTCGGTCAGCTTGGCAGCCAGCCGTTCGCTATCGGCGGTAAGCTGGGCCAGCACCTCGGCGACCCGGGCCTTGTCCTGCTCCAGCTGTTCACATTTTTTGACCTCCGCCAGCTTCTCGGTGAGGGCGGCGCGGGCCAGATCCTCACGTCCCTTCTGGATGGCGAGCTCGGCCTTGGCCGACCACTCCAGGATCTGCGCCTGCAGCGCCTGCTGGTGACGCTCCAGCTGTTTCTGTTCGGCAATCACGCGGGCGGCCTGGGTACGCATCTCGACCTGCACCTGCTCCATCTCTTCGATCATCAGGCGCAGCATCTTCTCCGGCTCTTCACTCTTGTCGAGCAGGCTGTGCAAGTTGGCATTTATCACGTCGGTCAGGCGGCTGAATACGCTCATGGTCTGGCTCCTTGTTGATGGGATGGCTATCTCTTCCCATTGCATTACAAGAGCCGTGCCAAGAAAAATTATTGTTGTTTTACATATAGATGGGAATTTACTGAGGAAATTCAAGAAGGGCTTATTGGTGAGAATAGCCAACCAAGTGGTGATTTTCACCAACAAAAAAGGGAGCCTCTGGCTCCCTTGTCGATTCAGCTGCGATATCCGTCAGGCGGCGTGGCTGTGGCCCAGCTTGCTGTCCAGTTCGGCCAACTTGGCCTCCATCCGGGCGCGGCAGGTGTCGGAGAGATCGCGAATGCCGCTGGCACCGTGCTCCTTGCTGCAGACCGGCGCCATCACTTCCACCAGCACTTCGCCGTTGTCCCAACGATTGAGATCGACCTGACCGAAGTAGCTGGAGCAGACGATGGGCACCACGGGTACTTCAGCCTGTACCGCAGTGTGGAAAGCGCCCGCCTTGAACGGCAGCAGGCCGCGCCCCTGGGAGCGGGTCCCTTCCGGGAACATCCAGATGGAGGTGCCGCGGTTCTTGATGCGATCCACCACCTGACCTATGGTGCCGATGGCACGGGAGCGGTTGGAGCGGTCGATCAGCACGTTACCGGAGAGCCAGAAGATAAGGCCGAACAGCGGCAACCAGAGCAGGCTCTTTTTGCCCACGGCCACCACGCCAGGCTGCACCGCACCGGTCACGGTGAAGATGTCGAAGTTGCTCTGGTGGTTGCAGACATAGACCGCCGGGCCGACCGATTTGACCTCGTCGGCCACCGTCACCTTGACTCGCAGCCCGATCAGCGGGCAGACCGCGTGATACATGCGGGCGAAGACATAGACGTTGTTGGGATGGCGCGGACGAACCAGACAGAGCAGCAGGCCGAACAGGAACCAGAAAATGAGCAGCAGACCAAGCAGCAGCACACGGGCAATTTTGAGCATCGAACACCTCGAGTTTTAACTCGGCGCAGTATACTGATCCCCCTTTTAGCGAACAAGCGTTCGCCAAACAGAACCGACCACCCTCCCCATCGCGCCACCCACAGTGCTGCTCATCAATACGCCGCCGACTTGCCCCACCCGCCATTGGTCGTTAGGATGGCCCCATCTTGATGGACGGGGCGAACATGATGTTGCAACAACGGGTAGCGAAACATCTCCTGCTGCTGGTCTGCCTGCTGGTGCTCAATTGTGCGGCCCAGCCGCTGGCCCGGCTTGCCCTGCTCGATCACGCCCTCAGCTGTCAGGCACTGCCTGTTCCAGGCTCGGCAACGGCTCAAGAGGATGCCAAACCGGCCAGCCCGCAGCCCACCAGCTGCCAGCTCAACGGCAAGTGGCTGAGCGCCGCCACCCTGCTCTGCGTCGAACAGCTCTTCTTTGCCGTGGCCGTACTGATCGCCCTGCTGGCCCCCCTTTGGCGCTACACACCGCCACTGCCCCCTCCCAGAGTCATCTCGCCGCCCGAGCGGCGTTTGCACCTCACCCTCTGCGTCTGGCGGGAATGAGTTCGGCAGCGTTCTTTCGTTAGCTGTCACTCAATTTTTGCGAGACCAAAAAGATGTCGAATCTCTTCAAGGCGGCCCTGCTACTGGGCGGTCTGCTGTGGCAATCCATGGGATTGGCCAGCGACACGGGCTGGCTCACCAGCCCACAGAATGATCACGCCCGGGTACGGCTGCAGGCCGACCGCAGCACGGCAGATCAGACCCGCATCCTGCTCGATGTGGAGCTGGAGTCGGGCTGGAAGACCTACTGGCACAGTCCGGGAGAAGGGGGGATTGCTCCCCAGATCCTGTGGGACGAACCGGTCGGTGACTTTCAGTGGCGCTGGCCGGTGCCACGCCACTTCGAGGTAGCCGGGCTCAGCACCCAGGGTTATCAGGGAGATGTGACCTTCCCCCTCAGCCTCAACTATCCCGCAGGGCAACCGCTCAAGGGAACTCTACGCCTCTCCACCTGCAGCAATGTCTGCATCCTGACCGACTTTCCCTTCACCCTGGCGGTGGATGGGCGAGCGCCAGCCGGTTTCGACTTCGGCTGGGCCAAGGCCATCAGCAACCTGCCCCAACCGCTGCCTGCCGAAGCCCGGGTCGAGCTCGGTTATCAGCACAACCAGCTGCAACTGCGCGCCGAGCGGGCAGAGGGCTGGCAATCACCAGCGCTCTTCATCGACGCTCTGGAGGGGGCCGAGTTTGGCAAACCGGCGCTTGAGGTCGAGGGCAACACCCTGATCGCCCGGGTGCCGGTGAGCGATGGCTGGCAGGGGGATGCGCCGGATCTGCGCGGCCAATCCCTCGGCCTGCTGCTCACCAGTGGCGAACAGGCGTGGCAGGGCAAGGGGACAATCGGCGCGCCACTCGCGCTGCCCAACCAGAGCCATTCGCTGTTCTGGTTGCTGGGGGCGGCGCTGCTCGGTGGCCTGATCCTCAACCTGATGCCCTGCGTGCTGCCGGTGCTGGCGCTCAAGCTGGGAACTGTGCTGCAACATCAGGAGCGTGAACAGGGCGCGGTACGCAAGCAGTTCCTCGCCGCCAGCGCCGGGATCATCACCTCCTTCTGGGTGCTGGCGGCCATGAGCAGCCTGCTACGCGCCACGCAAGGGGCCGTCGGCTGGGGCATCCAGTTCCAGAGCGCCAGTTTTATCGGCTTGATGGTGCTGGTCACCCTGCTGTTTTGCGCCAACCTGCTGGGGCTGTTCGAGATCCGCCTGCCCAGCGCCCTCAGCACCCGCCTCGCCACCAGCGGCGGCAACGGCCTCGGCGGTCACTTCCTGCAGGGGAGCTTCGCCACTCTGCTGGCGACCCCCTGCTCGGCACCCTTTCTCGGCACGGCAGTGGCCTTTGCGCTGGCGGCACCGCTCGGCCAGCTCTGGCTGATCTTCACCGCGCTCGGAATTGGCATGAGCCTGCCCTGGCTGCTGGTGGCGGCCCTGCCACGGCTCGCCCTCTGGCTGCCCAAGCCGGGGCGCTGGATGAACCATCTGCGCATCCTGCTCGGCCTGATGATGTTGGGCTCCAGCCTCTGGCTCACCAGCCTGCTCGACAACCATCTCGGCAGCTATGCCACCGGCTGGCTGATGGTTGCCATGCTGCTGGCGCTGCTGACTGGCATCATCTGGCGTTACGGCATGCGCGGCTTCACGCTGACGATCGCCCTTACCGCCCTGATTGGCAGCCCCTTGCTGCTGAGTGGCGCCTTTAGCGCGCAGGGCTCGGCCAGTGTTGACAAGGTGGTCTGGCAGCCGCTCTCTGAACGCGCCATCACAGATGCGCTGGCCCAGAACAAACGGGTCTTTATCGATGTCACCGCCGACTGGTGCGTTACCTGCAAGGCCAACAAATACAACGTGTTGCTGCGCGATGAGGTACAACAGGCCCTCTCGGCCCGCGATGTGGTGGCCCTGCGCGGCGACTGGAGCAAACCAAGCGACACCATCGCCGCCTTCCTGCGTAAGCGGGGCGCGGCGGCCGTCCCCTTCAACCAGATTTACGGCCCGGAGTTGCCGCAGGGGATCACGCTGTCCCCCCTGCTCGACAAGGACGATCTGCTGACCACATTGCACAAGGCTGGGCTGCTTCAGGCTGGCACCACCCGATTTTAAGGAGCAACCATGAAACCGACTCTTAGCGCCCTGACCCTGCTGGCCTCCCTTTCCGCAACCCTGCTGGCTCCGGCCCTGCACGCAGCCCCTTTCACCCCGGAGCAGGAGGCGCGCATCAAGGAGCTGATCCGCGAGACCCTGATCGCCAACCCCAAGATCCTCGATGAGGCCGCCGAATCCTGGGAGAAGCAGAACGCGGCAGCCCAGGAGGCGCAGCTTGGCAACTTCATCAAGGGCAACAAGGATGTGCTGTTCAACAGCGCCACCAGCCCGCGCCTCGGCGCCAAGAACCCCAAGCTGACGCTGGTGCTGTTCACCGACTACAACTGCCCCTACTGCAAGCAGTTCGATCCCCAGCTGACCAAGCTGCTCAAGGCCTATCCGGACGATCTGGGGCTGGTGATCAAGCTGCTGCCGTTCAAGGGGCAGACCTCCGCCAAGGCGGCCCAATACAGCCTGACCCTGTGGCAGCAAGATCCCGCCCGCTTCCTCACCCTGCATGACAAGCTGATGAGCAAGCAGGGGATGCTGACCGAGGCGGACATCAACAAGGCGCTGGCCGCCACCGGCAATACCGCGCTCAAACCGGCCGCCAAGGCGACCGAGGAGCTGCGCAACAGCCTGCGCATCGGCACCATCCTCGGGGTACAGGGCACTCCGGCGACCCTGATTGGCAACCAGCTGGTACCTGGCGCCATTCCTTATGAGGAGCTGGAGCAACTGGTGAAGGCCGAACTGGCCAAGCAGGGGTAAGGGATGACTACCAACCCTCAACCCCGCTGGCGCCGCTGGGGCAAGGAGGCGCTCTGGCTGCTGCTGATGGCGCTGGTCATCTCGACCCTGCTCGATCTGTGGCGCAGCCCGACCCTGCCAGAGGGGGCGATGAGCGCCCCCGTCACCCTGCAGGATGGCAGCAGCACGGATCTCGCTACCTTAAGTCAGGGCAATCCGCTGCTGGTCTACTACTGGGCCAGCTGGTGCGGTGTCTGCCGTTTCACCACCCCGGCGGTGCAGCAGCTCTGGCAAGAGGGGGAAAACGTGCTGACGGTGGCACTGCGCTCCGGCAATTCGGAGCAGTTAGCCAAGGGAATGAGCAAGAAGGGGCTCACCTTCCCGACCCACAACGACGAGTCGGGAGCGCTGGCAGCCCAGTGGCAGGTGGGGGTCACCCCGACTTTCCTCGTTATCAAGGATGGCAAGCTGGTGAGCAGCACCACCGGCTGGAGCTCGAAGTGGGGCTTGCAACTGCGGCTCTGGTGGGCGTCGCTCTAGCCACGCACCTTCGTTGCCTGCAACAGGGCCATCCCAACTTGATGGCCCTTTTTTATGCCCGACATTTTTATGCCGACATCAGGCGGGGAGCTGCATCCCGCGCACCTGCTCCAGCAGGGCGGTCACCGCCACCGATCGCAACGCATCGGGGGCGTAGCAGAGCCCCACCCGCCGCTTGAAGGAAGAGACCGCCAGCTCGGCGACCGAACAACCGGGCGGACAAAGCGAACGGGGCAACCAGGCAATCCCCGCCCCGGCGGCCACCATGGTCGCCGCCAGTCGCAGCGACCCCGCCCGCCGTGGATAGAGCGGCGCCTGATTGCCGAGAATAGCGATCAGCCGCAGGTGGGAGTCGTGGCGCGGGCAGGTGACCCAGGGTTCATCCGCCAACGCTGTCGGGGTGAGCGATCCCTTGCCCGCCAGCGGGTGATCCGGCGGCAGCACCAGTACAAACTCCTCCTCCAGCAGGGGGATAAAGAGCTCGTCACCACAGCGCAGGGATTCACACCCCAACCGCACATCGCCACAGCAGCCCTCCTCCAGGGTCAGCAGGATCTCCTCGTGGGCGAGCGCACCTTGCACCAGCGCCCCCACCACGCCATCACCCAGATCCGCCTCAATTCCCATCGTCAGCTCGAGGCAGGGGGAGGTTTCACGAAACTCGCGGGCGAGGGAGTCGGTGTCGGCGATCAGCCGCTTGGCGCGGGGATAGAGCCGGTGCGCCGCTTCGGTCCCCTCCACCCCGCGCGCCTGCCGCACAAACAGGGTCACCCCCAGCTCATCCTCCAGCGTCTTGATGGTGGTGGAGAGGGTGGGCTGGGTAATGAAGAGGCGGGTGGCAGCCGCCGTGATGTTGCGCTCCTCGAAGACAGCCACAAACGCACGCAGGGTTCGCACATCCATAGAATTCACCTATACCAGACAGTCATAAAAGCCATTTTTCACGGCGACACGGGGCAAATATAGTGGCTTAACTGCCACAAGGCATCCCAATTTTCTATATCAGCGTTTATCAACACCGTCAGGAGCCATCATGCGCCATCTCTCTGTCATCGGCCTCGGGGCCATGGGCTCCGCCCTCGCCACCACCTTGCTCAAGGCGGGCCATCCGGTCACAGTCTGGAATCGCAGCGCCGCCAAAGCGGCCCCGCTGCAAGCGCTGGGTGCGACACTCGCCCCCTCGGTTGGCGCGGCCATCGCCGCAAGCGATATCACCCTTGTCTGCGTCGATAACTACGCCGTCAGCCAGCAGTTGCTGGATGAGGCGAGCGATGTGGTGGCGGGCAAGCTGCTGGTGCAGCTCTCCACCGGCAGTCCGCAGGGGGCCAGAGCGCTGGAGAACTGGAGCCACGCCCGCGGCGCCCGTTATCTCGATGGCGCCATCCTCTGCTTCCCGGATCAGATCGGCACCACTGATGCCAGCATCATCTGCTCGGGAGCCAGCGCTGCCTTTAGCGACGCCGAGCCGGTACTGCGCCTGCTCGCCCCTACCCTCGACCATGTGGCCGAGGCGGTGGGCGCCGCCGCGGCGCAAGATTGCGCCGTCGCCGCCTACTTTGCCGGTGGTCTGCTCGGAGCTCTGCACGGCGCGCTGATCTGCGAGGCGGAAGGGCTACCGGTGGCCAAGGTGTGCGCCCAGTTCAGCGAGCTCTCCCCCATTCTCGGTGGCGATGTGGCCCACCTTGGCAAGACGCTGGCGAGCGGCGATTTCGATCACCCCTACGCCAGCCTGAAAACCTGGAGCGCCGCCATCAGCCGCCTCGCCGGTCATGCCACCGACGCCGGGATCGACAACCGCTTCCCGCGCTTTGCCGCCGATCTGTTTGAGGAAGGAGTAGCGCAAGGGTTTGGTCAGCAGGAGGTGTCAGCCCTCATCAAGGTGCTGCGGGCACGCAATGGAGCGGCACAATGAACGAGCTGACCAACCAACCCCAAATTGCACTGGTCACCGGCGCCGCTGGCGGGATTGGCCGCCAGCTCTGTATCGGGCTGGCCGAGGCAGGTTATCGGGTGATCGCCACCGATCTGGCCCCTCACGCTTTCGACCATCCCGAAATCCACTTTCGTCCGCTCGATTTGTGCGATGAGCAGGCCATCGAACGCCTCTTTGCCGAGGTGCACGCGCAGCACGGCGGCATCCATCTGCTGATCAACAACGGCGCCATCAGCAAGTTCCACACCCGCTTCGAGGATCTGAGCGCAGCCCAGTTCGATCAGGTGATGACGGTCAATGTGCGCGGCGCCATGCTCTGTGCCCGCGCCTTTGTGCAGGCCAACCGCGGGTTGCCCTATGGTCGCATCATCAATATCGCCTCCACCCGCTGGCAGCAGAACGAACCGGGTTGGGATGCCTACGGCGCCTCCAAAGGGGCGCTGGTCGCCCTCACCCAGTCCCTCGCCAACTCGCTGGCCGACTACCCCGTCACGGTCAATGCCATCAGTCCGGGCTGGATCCAGGCGGAGGATTACCACACCCTGACCGAGGCGGATCATCGCCAGCACCCGAGTGGCCGGGTCGGTCGCCCCGACGACATCACCCGCGCCTGCCTCTTTCTGGCCGATCCTCGCAACGACTTTATCAACGGTGCCAATCTGGTGGTCGATGGCGGGATGAGCAAGAAGATGATCTACCACACCTCCGCCTCCTTCTGGGAGGAGTAACCTCTGCGGCGGCAGCCCGATTTGCGCTGCCGCCGCCATCTCATCCCACACTAGCCCCTGACCATTTTTTCATCGCCTTCCCGTGCCCGCCCCTTGCACTGGCCAGACCGACTGGCAACAATAGACGCTCAACTGACACCTCTTCATTTCGCCCGTTAATTGATCGTCCAACTCATCGCGTTGGCGGGCTGTTTCCGTTAAAATGACGGGTTTTTGCCGTGCCTGGTTTGCCAATCCCCACCATCAGGCACTCGCAGCGTGAATCCTATGATGCCAGTGATGCAGGATCTGCCATGAACAACTACTTTCGGGTGCTGGGCGTCAAGTCCAACGCCAGCGAAAACGACATCAAGAAAGCCTATCGTCGGCTGTCGAACCAGTACCACCCCGACAAGCTGCACGGGGCCAGTGAAGAAGAGAAAGAGCAGGCAGCCATCAAGCTGCACCAGGTAAAGCAGGCCTATGAAGTGCTGTCCGATCCGAAACAGCGGGCCGCCTTTATCAAGGATTTCAACAACGTCATCGTGACCGACCCAGCCTCCGCCATGCAGGAGATGTGGGATCAGTTCTACCCCTGAAACAGCAGGCAGAAAGAGCAACTATGCAAAAGAGATGGGACCAGGCGCGGCTCAAGTCGCTGCAAAGCGATGCCAGCGAAAACATCGAATCCTACCGGGATCAGGACGACCCCAAGGGGCTGGAACAGTTCACCGACCAGATGAAAAGCCTGCTGCTGGCCGATATGAGCATGCTGGAGTTTATGCCCGAGTATCTGCCGCTGGCCCTCTATGGCCGGGTGCAGTTCCCGGCCAAGGCCAAGTCGCAGTGGAACAAGTGGCTCGCCAGCGGCCAGCAGCCAAGCTGGGACGAGTTCAAGGTGAGCGTCGGCTTCAACAACGCCGCCCTGCCGCTGGTCAAGGCGGTGCGGGCCCAGAGCGAAGATCAGCTGATGGAAGCCTGCGCCGTGCTGTTCCTGCTCGACAACCCGCTGCCGCGCGGCAGCCACCGCGGCGATGACGACTATGAGCTGCGCGACGAAGAAGATGAAGACGGGGAAGATGCCGACGCCGACTACCATGGCGGCAGTGACCGCTATGGTGATGACGACGGCGATCAGGATATGTACGACGAAGTCCGTTTCTAATTGGGGCAAGGCATGAGCAACAGTCTGATAGAAATTACCGCCATCGAGATCAAAGAGCTGGCCGTTATCGAGCCGAAGCAGGCCAGCGAGAAGTTCGAGCTGATCGCCAAGACCATGTCTGACGACCAGCTGGCAGAAGTGATTGAAAACATTGATATCGTTACCCTGACCCAGATTAACGGCCAGCACGATATCTCCTTCCCCTCCATCATCTCCGAGCTGATGACCCCGGAGCGGATCCGCGACATCGTCTGCCAGCAGCCGCTCTATTGGGAAGAGGCGATCAAGAACAACGCCGACGAGCTGCAACAGCACACCTTCGACTTCCTCAACTACCTGATCCGCACCCAGGATAGCGAAGCCAAGCAGCGCGAGATCCTCGAGTGCGTGGCCGAAGATCCGGCCGGTCTCTTCTACCTCGCCATCCCCTTTATCGAGTTCTATCGCGGCGATCGCTATGAAGAGGACGAAGGCTATCGCGACGTGCTGCACGCCGAAGAGGAAGATCTCGAAGAATCCCTGCGCTACAGCGAGCGCCAGCAGAGCGAGGATGTCCACGACTACGCGCTGGATGACCCGCGCAGCCTCTTGATGCTCATTCGCGAGCTGGCCCCCGAGGTGGAAAAAGCCATCAAGGCGCTGCTGCGCAACGAGCACTCCACCTGGGACGGCATCATCAACAAGTTTGCCGCCGAGCTGGTGATGCAAGCCAAAGAGAAGAACAAGGTCGAGGAAGACGAGTACGGCGACGTCGACGACATGTTCAGCTTTCTGGATTAAGGAGCCCATTCATGCAGTTAGTCATTCGCGATGCCAACCAGGGCCCCTTTCTGACCCAGGTGCTGCGCTTTGGCCGCGACAACGAACTCTTGAGTCAGCAACAGCTCGCCGCCATCAAGGGCAAGGCGGTGCTGATGAGCCTCAAATTCGCCGACAAGTACTACAACAAGTACAAGATGCACCTGCTGGAGCAGGCGGCCCACGACGTCATCGGCGTGGTGAGCCTCGGCCTGCAGGAGCTCTCGGCGCGGGATCCGGCCAAGGCGCTGGCGCTGCTGCAGGCGCCGGAAGGCCCCATCAAGCCGTTCCAGAAGGGCTGGTCGATGCTCATTACCGTCAGCCCCAAGCAGGTTGGCAACAGCCTCTACGGTGACGTGGATGCGCGGCTCTTGGACAAGATCTCGAGCCCGCCCGATGTGGAGGAGTGGCAAGGGTGGCAGGAGTACGAGAAGGCGCTGACCGAGCACAACAAGAGCCGCCTGATGGAGCTCATCGACCAGCACTTCTTCGCCTGCGAGAGCGACCACCCCACCATGGAGGACAAGCTGGCCGAAGCGCTGCTCTACCGCATCCTCTGCGGCAAGGGCAGTGGTGCCGCCCCGCTCAAGGTGAAGCAGGATCTCAAGCGCAAACTGGCGCGGGAGATTGAGCTCGACGAGAGCTGGTACGACACCGACTACCTCGCCGCCCAGCTGGCCCTGATGCTAAGCGCGCTGCCCGCCGACATGGCCGCCGCCCTGCGTCAGGAGCTGAGCCCGGGCTTTGTGCCCAACCTGCTGCACACCCTCGGCTTTGTCCGCCAGTACCAGCTGCTGCAAAAAGAGAACGCCTCGCCGGAGAAGCTCGACAACATCGAGATGCGCGCCGGTCTCAAGCACCCGCTGCTCGGCTGGCCGCTCTACCACGACTTCTAAGGCCGCTTTCGCCGCCTCTTTTGTTGCCCCCAATGTGGGATAACCCAACGCCCGGCCCGCCGGGCGTTGTTATATCCGGGATGTCCCCTCACCCTAACCCCCTCCCAAAGGGAGAGGGAAAATACGCAAGTCCCCTCGGGCCGCCGAGCAACACATGGGGCACACCAAGCACCGCGCATTGCACCGGCAATCTGGGGAACAGCTCAGTGGTGCAATTCACTCTGTTCATTGCCCTCTGTGGCTCTTGTCACTGCGCAGGGCCATACGCCAATCCCGGATAATTATTCATTCAAAGAGTGAAACTGAATAAATAAGCTGCCACTCAACATGCCGGCGGCGATGGCGAAAGAGCAGCCAAAAGCGGGATGGCGATCTCACTATCAAATCAGTTCAGGCCAAAACAGGCTCCATTCAACCCCGACAACTCTGATACCTACCCGGCCAGCGCCAGCTTTTCAGCAGCCAAAACTGCATAAAAAACCGGAATAGATCAATAAAAGACAATTAATCTCGCCAGATTAAATTTCAGGTATGGCTATTTGCACCGCTTGGCCGCTAAATGACAGACCGGCCTTCAGACCAGCATGGAAGCGCACAAGGCTAGCCGGCAGCAGACCGGTACGCTCTCAGGACGAGTTATGACTTTCTTCTCTCACAGGAGACAGACCGTGAGCGCTTCGAATCAACACCCCACCATTCCCCCCGGCTCCGGGGCGCTGTTCTTTATCCAGACCTTCTCGACCCTGGGGTTTGCCGTGCTCTACTCCACGCTGGTGCTCTACGCCACCAAGCGACTCGGCTTCAGCGAATCCCAGGCCAACGCCATGATGGGGGTCTTCGGGGCCTTCAACTATGGCCTGCACCTGTTTGGCGGTTATCTCGGCGGGCGCTACCTCAGCAACCGCAACCTGTTCGTGATGGGGATGGTGCTGCAGGTGATCGGCTGCTACTTCATCGCCGAGATGGGGATCACCGGCCTCTACTGGGGGCTCGCCATGTTCCTTACCGGCAGCGGCCTCAACGTCACCTGCCTCAACATGATGCTGACCCAGCGCTTCGCCCCGGATGATCACCGCCGCGAGAGCGCCTTCCTGTGGAACTACGCCGGGATGAATCTGGGCTTCTTTATCGGCTTCACGGTGGCGGGCTACTTCCAGCTCACCGAGGATTACCGCACCCTGTTCCTGTTTGCGACGCTGGGCAACATCATCGCCATCATCGCCACCTTCGCCTGCTGGCCGATTCTGGCGGATATCAGCACCCCGCTGCGCCATATCAAGGGGCGCGGTTTCTATCTGCGAATGCTCGGTGGCCTCGCCATTCTGGCCATGCTGGTGCCGGCGCTGCGCCTGCTGCTGACCCACGCCAGCTTCAGCGGCAGCTTCGTGCTGATCCTGGGCGCCGTGGTGCTGGTGCTGCTCTGCGTGATGACCGCCCGCCATCCGGACGCCGCCGAGCGCAGCCGCATGGTGGCTTACCTGATCCTCGCCCTTGGCTCCCTCATCTTCTGGTCGCTCTACCAGCTGGCGCCCATGGGGCTGATGCTCTTCTCCGAGCACAACATCAACCTCAACGTGTTCGGGCTGCGGGTCGCCCCCCAGTGGATCCAGAACATCAACACCCTCGTCATCGTTATCGGTGGCCCCTTGATGGCGCTGCTGTTCAAGCGACTGCGCGAACAGGGGTGGAATATCGATATCCCCTCCCAGTTTGCCGCCTCCCTGTTTTGCATGGGGCTCGGCATGCTGGTGCTGCCGATCGGCATTCATCTGGCGGGGGCCGACGGGCTGGTCGCCTTCAAGTGGATCGCCATCAGCTATGTGCTGCAGAGCTTTGGCGAGCTGCTGATCTCCCCCATCGGCTACGCCATGATTGGCAAGCTGGCCCCCGCCAGCCTGCAAGGCTTGATGATGGGCTGCTGGATGATGGTGACCGGCATCGCCTCGGTGCTGGCGGGCTATGTCTCCGGCGCCATGCCGCAAAATATCGGCAGCACCCCGGTCGCCACCAATCCGGGTTACAGCTCGGTGTTCAATATGCTCGGCTGGGGCTCGCTGGCGGGCGGCGTGGTGTTGCTGCTGCTGGTGCCCCGCCTGCGCCTGCTGATCGCCTCGAAAATCACCCCGCAACCGGCGGCGACAGCCATTCCTGTCTAATTGGATTCGGGCCAGCCATTTCACTGGCCCCTGCCAGCGCGAACGGTTGAATCGGCAATGCAGCTGATAATGCGAAGGGCCCCGCCATCATGGATGGCGGGGCCCTTCTCTTTTGGTGGGATGGATGACCCGCGTCTGGCTGCCGAGCCCCCGTTTAGGCTTCGTCAATCAAGCCTATGTCCCCACAGATCTCGTTTCTCAAACATCCGATTTTGGGGTTCCCAAACGCAGCAGCTTGAGCAATCGATATAGAAAAAGTGGCTGAATAATCGTCACCACTATGGTTAGCCAAGCCAATAGAGTTATGTTGCCAAGGTGACCATCGACATTTGTTAAAATCATCGAAGAGACGATGGCAGCCGAGCCACTAAATATATGTTGAAAAACATTTTGCAATGACATGAATCCCGCCCTTTCCCAAGGCGCTGCTACTTGACTATTAACAGCAGCTACGGTGATCGTTCGGGTCGATGTAACCACCATGAATAACGTGAAAATCACTATGGTCGGCAACCAAGGGGCACGCAAGAAGCCATCCCAAACAACCGCTATCGTCAATGCCCCCATCAAAATCGTCACTTTCATTGCGCCAAAACGGTCAATAAATAATCCGCCAAGCTGCATTGAAAACAGGCTAAAAATGCCGCCCATGACATAGTACTGACTCATATCGCCGCGAGGGACATCAAGGTTAAATTGAAAATAAGCAGCTATGTTGGGAACAATAAGGAAGGTGCTGAAAATTGCCAACCCAATTGCCATAAACGCATTCAACACCACAGGTCGCTTCAACATTTCAATGGATGAAAAAGCTTTCTGGTTCAATCCCAAGTGGGCCGTCATTCCAGGCAACCTTGTATATACCGCCACGCAAACACACAATCCCAAGCCACCTAAAACATAGAAAGGTGCACTCCATCCTTTTAACATTGCCAGCTCCAATCCCAACGGCACACCGGCAATCGCTGACAACGAAAACGCCCCCATCACGATGGCCATCGCTCGGCCACGTTGCTGTACAGGCGTGGCATCCACAACGATCGCCAGAGCAATGGATGTTGCTGGACCGGCAAACATACCGGCCAGCAAGCGGGTAAAGAATAAACTTTCCATATCCCATGCCAAAGCGCAGGCCCAAGTGGATAGCGTGATACCCAACAGTGTGAGCAGTGCAACATGCTTTCTATCAAATCGGTCGAGATATCTGGCACATAACAACGATGATAGTGCGGCTGCCAGTGCATACCCGCCTCCTAAATATCCTATATAGGTTGGACTTATATTTAGTGTGCGAGATAAATCAGGCCCAAGCGGCATAATCATCATGAAATCAAGCGCACTGACCAATTGAATCAATGCCGCCAACCAGACAACGTTAAAATCCATAACCGAACGATTATGGTGAGTTCTTTCACCCATATTATTTTCATCTAGCATCATAGTGTTTACTCTCAATCTTTAGAGATAAAAACTATACCCACTATCACATTTTAATTTTATTCGTTAAAATGGCATGGATTGTTATCAGATTAGGGATAATCAATGCGTACCGGCATGGAATTGAATGCGCTGAAGATTTTCATTGCAGTGGTTGAAAACAGCAGTTTTGTCGGGGCATCTAAAACCCTTCAAATCCCCACCTCAAATGTGAGCCGCAGTATTTCTCAATTGGAAGAAGCCTTGAACCTTCAACTGATTGAACGCTCAACCCGCCATATGAAGCTCACACAGTCAGGGCAACTGCTCTATACCCGAGTAAAACCACTGCTGGAATCACTGGAGCAAACCGAGGCTGAATTGACATCACAGCAGATTCAGCTGAAAGGGCCATTACGCATCTGCATCCCCAATGAGGCTGGGCCAAAACTGCTCGGTACTGCCATTGCCGACTTTGCCTGCCAACATCCTGAAATAACGATCAGCTGCATTACCAATCTCTCCGGACTTGAATCATTAAGAGAGGATTTGGATATGGCAATCATCATTCACAGAGGCAAGATGGATGATTGCGATTACATAGCCAGCCATTTGACCACCATTCCCTGTACTGTTGTTGGCTCCCCTTCATTGATCCAGCAGTGGGGGCTTCCCAACCACACATCACAACTCAAAACTCTCCCCTGCATAACTACGGTGAGCGCTCTGAAAGGGATGCCTTGGCAATTTACTCGCACGAGCAGTGAATTTTCCACCATCCAGGTGAATGAACACTACCGGGTCAATAGTGGTGAACTGGCGTTAAAAGCAGCCATAGCTGGTGTAGGGTTTGCCATTCTTGCCAAGGTATCTTGCCAAGAGTTTATTGATGATGGCAGCTTGGTTGAAATTGAACTTGAGTTACCCGCCGCCCCATTGCAGTTGTTTGCTGTTTATGCGAACCGCCAATATCTTCCTGCTAAAACTCGCGAATTTATTGAGTTCGTACGGGAAAATATGATAAATCATCAGTAGCTAATATTGGTAACGCCTCAACAGGTAAATATAAATTTTCAAGATATCAAAAATTTGAATTTCACAAAACCAACCTTTCTCCAAATATCATATGTGAATCAACCACCAATAATGACTGTAGATTTCCATGCCCACTAAAAACTTAACCAAGTTATTTTACTACAGTTTTTTATTTCGCAATGAAATAATAGAACGCCTATCTCTAGAGGAACTTTGCAATACATACATGTACGGAAACGAGATTAAAGTACCCATAAAAGATGACATATATAGTGACTGAGCTATTTTTGAATCAAAAAATACTACATACCAGACACCAATGCAGCCTGCTAACATCGCTTTGACAAACCAATTAATAGTCATTAATGATGGATAGTATGATACAGCAATTTTAATTTCATCATCATTTATATTAACAAATGAATTATATGCACAATTGTAGTTATAAACAGTGTAAAGTCCACTGAAAAAAATAAACCCCGCCAAGACAATACACTTTTTCTTTATAAGAGAGCATTTCTAATGTTTGAGCATATGGAATAGACAAAGAAATATAGCTATTCTCCATTAATAGGTTTACTATCAAAGAAATAACCAGCCCGATATATACTCCTCGCTGAGAATTTATATTGGCATCTTTTACATTTGAAACATATATTTCATTACAGTCCATCACTTTCTCTTTTACATTGTTTTAGTACATATAATAAGGGCGCTTTCGCGCCCTTCTATATTAATTACCCTTCCTGATTTTCCCCAGCTACCGGTTCGGCACCGGCGGCGGGTTCAATCTCAATGCGATCCACCCGCTGCAAACCGCGGGGCAGCTTGGCGCCACGGCGGCCGCGCTCGCCGCGATAGTAGTCAAGATCAGATGGCTTAAGAGTGAGCTTGCGCTTGCCGGCAAACAGGGTGACCGACTGACCCTGCGGGATGACGGCGGCCATCACCACAAACTCCTCCCGCGCCTTGACCCGAGCCGACGGAATGCTGATGAGCTTGTTGCCCTTGCCCTTGCCGAGCACCGGCAGGGTGTTGAGCGGGAACAGCAGCATGCGCCCTTCGTTGGAGATGGCCATGCAGAGATCGGTCTCCGGCGAGCCGATCTTCTGGGGTGCCATCACCTGACCCCCTTCCGGCACGGTAAGCAGCGCCTTGCCGTTCTTGTTCTTGCCGATGAGGTCGTCATAGGTGCAGACAAAGCCGTAACCGGCATCGCTGGCGATCAGGTAGGGCTCGCCCTCGTTGCCCATCACCAGATGACGCACCTCTTCACCGGCACCCAGCGCAAAGCGGCCGGTGAGCGGCTCGCCCTGACTGCGGGCGGATGGCAAGGTGTGAGATTCGAGGGCGTAGGTTCTCCCCAGGGTGGAGAGGAACACCGCCTGCTGGTTGCTGCGGCCACAGGCGTGGGCCAGATAGCTGTCCCCCGCCTTGTAGGAAAGCCCTTCCACATCCACGTCGTGGCCCTTGGCGGCGCGCACCCACCCCTTGTCGGAGAGGATGACGGTGACCGGTTCGCTGGGAATAAGCTCTTTCTCGGTCAGCGCCACGGCGGTGGCCCGCTCCACCAGCGGGGTGCGGCGATCGTCGCCGTACTTCTCGGCATCGGCCAGCAGCTCTTTCTTGAGCAGGGTGTTGAGGCGACGCTCGGAGCCCAAAATGAGCTCCAGCTTGTCGCGCTCTTCGGCCAGTTCGTTCTGCTCGGCGCGCAGCTTGAACTCTTCGAGTTTGGCCAGATGGCGCAGTTTCAGCTCGAGGATCGCTTCGGCCTGGGTCTCGGTAATGTTGAAGCGCTCCACCATCACCTTGCCCGGCTCATCCTCGGTGCGGATGATCTCTATCACCTCGTCGATGTTGAGGTAGGCGATCAGCAAGCCTTCGAGGATGTGCAGGCGAGCCAGCACCTTGTCGAGGCGGAATTGCAGACGGCGACGCACGGTCTCGCGGCGGAACTGGATCCACTCGCTGAGGATGGTCTTAAGGCACTTCACCTGCGGCCGGTTGTCGAGGCCGAGGATGTTAAGGTTGACTCGATAGTTCTTCTCCAGATCCGTGGTGGCGAACAGGTGGGCCATCAGCCCCTCCACATCCACCCGGTTGGAGCGCGGCACGATCACCAGACGGGTCGGGTTCTCGTGGTCCGATTCATCCCGCAGGTCGGTGACCATCGGCAACTTTTTCGCCACCATCTGGGCGGCGATCTGCTCCATGATCTTGGCGCCGGAGGCCTGATGGGGCAGCGCTGTGATGACGATGTCGCCATCCTCCTCGCTCCAGACCGCCCGCTGCTTGATGGAGCCCTTGCCGGTCTCGTAGATTTTGCGGATATCGTCGCGCGGGGTGATGATCTCGGCATTGGTCGGGTAGTCCGGCCCCTGAATGTGCTGCATCAATGCATCCAGCCCCGCATTGGGGTTGTCGAGCAGCTCGGCACAGGCGTAGGCCACTTCCCGCGCGTTGTGGGGCGGAATGTCGGTCGCCATGCCCACCGCAATACCGGTCACCCCGTTGAGCAGGATGTGTGGCAGGCGGGCGGGCAGCACCACCGGCTCCTTCATGGTGCCGTCGAAGTTCGGCGTCCACTCCACCGTGCCTTGCCCCAGCTCCGAGAGCAGCAGCTCGGAGAAGCGGGACAGCCGCGCCTCGGTATAACGCATCGCAGCGAAGGACTTGGGATCGTCCGGCGCACCCCAGTTACCCTGACCGTCCACCAGCGGGTAGCGGTAGGAGAAGGGCTGGGCCATCAGTACCATGGCTTCATAACAGGCGATGTCGCCGTGGGGGTGGTACTTACCCAACACGTCACCCACGGTACGGGCGGACTTCTTGTGCTTGGAGAGGGCCGACAGACCCAGCTCGCTCATGGCGTAGATGATGCGCCGCTGCACCGGTTTGAGGCCGTCGCCGATATGCGGCAAGGCCCGATCCATGATGACGTACATGGAGTAGTTCAAGTAAGCCTGTTCGGTAAAGGTGCGCATTGGCTGGCGCTCTACCCCGTCCAGACTGAGCTCGATAGCATCACTCATATGTTTTTCTCTTGCTATGGCGCGCCCCAGGAGGGCACGCCTGAAATGCGGGTCGGCAGGTGACCGACGGCTTAGATGATGGCGAGGTTGCCCTTCTCTTCGAGCCACTCGCGGCGATCACTCGCCCGCTTCTTGGCCAGCAGCATATCCATCAGCTGCAGGGTCTCGTCAGCCGCATCCCCTTCGCTCTCTCCTGCCGGCTCCATGGTGAGCTGCACCAGACGGCGGGTGTTGGGATCCATGGTGGTTTCCCGCAGCTGTTTCGGGTTCATTTCACCCAGCCCCTTGAATCGGGTCACCATCACCTTGCCCTTCTTCTTCTCGGCCTCAACCCGCTGCAGCACGCCGTTCTTCTCGTCCTCGTCGAGGGCGTAGTAGACCTCTTTACCGATATCGATCCGGTAGAGGGGCGGCATGGCGACGTAGACGTGACCCTTCTCCACCAGCGTGCGGAAGTGCTTCACAAACAGGGCGCAGAGCAGAGTGGCGATGTGCAGACCGTCCGAGTCCGCATCCGCGAGGATGCACACCTTGCCGTAGCGCAGGCCGCTGAGATCCTCGGAGTCGGGGTCGAGCCCGATAGCGACCGAGATGTCGTGTACTTCCTGTGAGGCGAGCACCTGACCGGCCTCCACCTCCCAGGTGTTCAGGATCTTGCCGCGCAGCGGCATGATGGCCTGAAACTCGCGATCCCGCGCCTGCTTGGCACTGCCGCCCGCGGAGTCACCCTCCACCAGGAACAGTTCGCCCTGCATGGGGTCGGCGCAGTTACAGTCGGTCAGCTTGCCGGGCAGCGCCGGGCCCTGGGTAATCTTCTTGCGCACCACCGTCTTGGCGGCACGCATCCGGCGCTGGGCGCTGGAGATGCAGAGCTCGGCGATCTGCTCCGCCAGCTCGGTGTTGCTGTTCAGATAGAGGCTGAAGGCATCCTTCACCACGCCGGAGACAAACGCCGAGCTCTGGCGGGAGGAGAGGCGCTCCTTGGTCTGACCGGCGAACTGCGGATCCTGCATCTTGATGGAGAGGATGTAGGCGCAGCGATCCCAGATATCTTCCGGAGTCAGCTTGACCCCGCGCGGCAGCAGGTTGCGGAACTCGCAGAACTCGCGCATGGCGTCGAGCAGCCCCTGACGCAGACCGTTGACGTGAGTACCGCCCTGCGCAGTGGGGATGAGGTTCACATAGGATTCGGCGAGGCATTCGCCCCCTTCCGGCAACCAGCAGAGCGCCCAGTCCACCGCCGACTGTTCGGAGCTGAACGAGCCGATAAAGGGCTGCTCCGGCAGGCAGGTGTACTGCTTGACCGCGTCAACCAGATAATCCTTGAGGCCATCTTCGTAGCACCACTCCAGCTTGATGCCGGTGTTCTTGTCGAGGAACTTGATGGTGAGGCCGGGGCAGAGCACGGCCTTGGCTTTGAGCAGGTGCTCCAGCTTGGTGACCGAGAACTTGGGCGAATCGAAGTAGCTCGCCTGCGGCCAGAAACGCACCCGGGTGCCGGTGTTGCGACGGCCGCAGGTGCCGGTGATGGTCAGCTCCTGCACCTTCTCGCCGCGCTCGAAGGCGATGTCGTAGACCTGACCGTCGCGACGCACCGTCACCTCGACCCGATCGGAGAGGGCGTTTACTACCGAAATACCCACCCCGTGCAGACCGCCGGAGAACTGGTAGTTCTTGTTGGAGAATTTGCCGCCCGCGTGCAGCTTGCAGAGGATCAGCTCCACCCCGCTGACACCCTCTTCCGGGTGGATATCGACCGGCATGCCGCGGCCGTCGTCGATCACTTCGAGGGACTGGTCTTCATGCAGGATCACCTCCAGATTGCGGGCGTGACCTGCCAGCGCTTCATCGACGCTGTTGTCGATGACCTCCTGGCCGAGGTGATTGGGCCGGGTGGTGTCGGTATACATGCCGGGGCGGCGACGCACCGGTTCAAGGCCATTGAGGACCTCAATGGCATCCGCATTGTATTGAGTAGACATGGAGGGCCTTGCGAATTGACGTTTGGGGAGAATCTTACTCGTTGGGAGGGTATTGGACAAACTTGGCTGCGGGAAAGGGTGATCCGGAGGGGATTGCGCCCCTCCCAAGGCTATTTCAGCTCCCCTCGGCAGGGCCAGGCAGCGCCTGTTGCAGCTGGGAGAGCGAACTTTGCAGCCGCCACACCATGCCTGCCAGCTCTCGCGCCGTGCCATCGCCATGGTTGGCCAGCCCCTGACTGATCCGCTGCAGCTCGGCCAGCGTGCGGTCGAGGGAGGCGTGCTGCACCCCCTGCTCGGTGAGGATCCCCTTCAGGCTACGGATACAGTTGTCACGCACCAGATAGAGAGGATGCTCGTCACCGCGCCACTGGCGCAGCTGCCAGACGATATGGCTGCAGTTGAGCAGCACCACGCCCCAGCGCAATACCCACATACGGGCGGTCTGCTCCTGACTCTGACCGAGCTGGCTGATGCAGTGGTAGATCAGCGACTCGAACTGGCTCTCGCTCTGGCGCGGGGCCGGCTCCAGCTGATCCATGAAGTGGCGGCGCAGGGAGCGGATAATGCGGCGGCTCTTGCGCCGATCCGAGCTGGGTCGCAACAGCTGAAACGCCAGCGCGGCGCTCATCACCCCCATCATCTGGGCGAGGCTGCTGTTGATGAACTGCTGATAGTCGTAGCTGGGCGGATTGGTGATGGCGAGAAACGAGCCGAGCAGCACGATCATCTGGCCCCAGAGGCCCGCCTGCCGCACCTGCTGCTGTTTGCAGAGCTGCATGGAGAGCAGCGCCGGAAAGAGCAAGAGGCAGAAGACCCAGAAATCGTCGATGCGGATCATCAGGCCAAACTTGACCGCAAAGCAGATGAGGCTGAGCAGCAGGATCGCCCTGAGCATGGTGTTGGCCCCCTGAGCCGGCGCCGGGGTCGCCGAGTAGAGCACGCAGCAGATGGAGAGCATGGTGAGCGCCGAGCTGCCCGCATCCCACTGACTGTTGATCCAGAAAGTGCAGCCGAGCAGCACGCAGAGGAAGGTGCGCCCGCCGTTGTAGGCGGCCTCCAGCGTGTCGGTATGGCTGGTGAGGGAGGTGTGACGGGGCGGCGCCGGCCACTCCTGATCGTCGTAGCGGGTCAACCGGTCGAGCCAGCGCTGACACTCCAGATAGCTCCAGCAGAAATGGCGCAGCCGCAGCAAAAAGGTGCGCAGCCGGTAATCATGCTCGCTGGTCGGCATCAGGGGAGCCAGCAACCTCGCAACCCGATACTTGTCGCACTCCGGCTTGCCAAGCTCGGCCAGCAGGGTGGCGAGCAGCGCCTGAATGCCTTCCGGTTGTTCCGGCCAGTTGTGCAGCATGCGGCGCTGGCTGGAGATAAGGCTGATGAGCCGCAGCTGGCGATGGAGCAGGAAGTTGAGCAGCCGGTTCTGGCGCCGCAACCGATGATGGCTCCAGACCGCCTGTATGCGCAGCACGTTCATGGTGAGGATCTGGCCGATCAGCCCTTCGTGGGAGCTGCGCACCTCGGGCGTCATCTCCCCCAGCCAGAGCAGCTGGGCATGTTCCAGCAGGCGGGTCTGGCTCTTGCGCAGGGAGTCCAGCAGGGTTTCGCTATCCGAGGTGCTGGGCAGGATCATCATCATCAGACCGCCGCAGAGGATACCGATGATCACCTCGCTCACCCGCGCCTGGGCAATATCGAAGATATGGTGGGGATCCGCCACATTGACGCAGGAGAAGGCGATGATGGCGGCAGTGTAACCGCCGAGGGCGAAGGCGTAGGAGACGTTGTTCTGATAGTGGTTGGAGATGTAGGTACACAAGCCCAGCCAGAGGGCGATAAGGAAGCTGAACAGCCAAGGATCGCTGATGCCAAGACCGGTGATCACCACCGCCGCCATCGCCCCCATCAAGCTGCCAACCACCCGCCCCAGACTCTTGCTGATCACCCCGCCCACGGTGGGAAAACTCACCACGGCAGCCGAGCTCATGGCCCAGTAGGGAGAGTCGAGCTGCAGCACGAAGGCCAGCCAGAGCGACAGGCACATGGCCAGCGCATTGCGCAGGGCATAGCGCCACTGCCCCCCTGTCGCCCTCCCCCAGGGGGTGCGCAGCCAGAACGACTCGCTCACCCTACTCGCCAATGGTGATGGTGCAGGTGGTGCCGGCGATCAGCGTCACATCCGCCGGCACATCCAGCAGCTTGATCCGCACCGGCACCCGCTGGGCCAGCCGCACCCAGGGCACGTTGGGTTTGACGTCGATCAGCAGGCCGTTGCCGCCATCGACGCTCTGATCGTGGATGGCGCGCCCTATGCTCTCCACCTCGCCACGCAACCGCTGTTCACCGCTGTAGAGCACCACTTCGGCCGGTTTTCCCGGCGCTATGTGGCCAAGCTTGGTCTCTTCAAAGTAACCCTGCACATAGAAGGAGTGAGTATCCACCAGCGCCACCAGCGGCACGCCGGCACTGGCATAGTTGCCGACCCGGGTCTGCAGGTTGGTGATGTAGCCATCGCTCGCGGCATGCACCCGGGTCTTGGCCAACGACCACTCCGCCTTCTCCAGATTGGCCTGTACCACCTGATAGGCCGCCTGCATCGCCTGCGCATTGAGGCGCGCTTCGTCCATCGTCTCGGCAGAGATGACGCTACGCGATAGGCCGCTACGGCGGTTCGCCTCGTGCTCGGCCTTGTCGAGATCCGATTTCGCCTTGGCCAACGCCGCCCGGGCATTATCGAGGGCGATCCGGTAGGGCTCGGGGTCGAGCGTAAAGATCTCCTCCCCCGCCTTCACCAGCTGGTTGTCCTTCACCGCGATCTTGATGATCTTGCCCGACACCTCGGGGGTAATGCTGACCAGCTCGGCGCGCACCTTGCCATCCCGGGTCCAGGGCCCCTGCATGTAGTAGTTCCACAGCCACCAGCCCGCCGCCAGCGCCAGCGCGCAGACCAGCAGGGTGGAGAAGTATTTGAGGGTCGCGAGAGGTGATTTAGCCATGTAACAGCATCCATAGAGCGCCGCTGACGGCGAGGATAAAGAGGGAGAGATCCATCAGCAAGGGGTGCCAGACATCCCCGCCATAGAGCCAGTCACGCAGCAGATGGTGCACCGGCAGCCAGCAGAGCAGGCCGAGCAGCACCGCCTTGAACAGCGGCGGAAAGTAGAGAGAGGCGCCCAGTACCAGATCCGGCAGCGCAGAAGGAGTTGTCACAAACGTGCTCCCTGTTGGCAGTGAAGTTCAGAAGAGTTCGGCCATCCCCTGCCCCGGGCGAGGCAAAGTAAACAGGCCGCTAAAGATTAACACTGCCCCGCAGGGCGCAACAGGAACATATGAGCCCCTTTTGTTCAGACCTGTCGATCCGCTGGATGGTGCACGCCATCGCGCGTCGGCACCTCGCCCAGCTCGAACAGGTTCACGTCCTCTGATGTCAATCAAACAGGGTATCGCGCCGCCCCTGCTGCAAGCGCTCATGGAGGGTGCGCAACTGGGAGGCCACCACCCGATGGCGGGAGAGCGGGGGCAAGTCGTCGATGGGGAAATACCCCGCCCCTTTGGTTTCATCGGTTTCGCCCGGCAGCTGGCCGCTGGTCACCTCGCACAGAAAGAAAGCCTTGTGGGCGTGAGGCAGCTGGGGCGGATGGGGGTGTTTTAGCTTGTCGAACAATGCCAGCAGTTGCACCGCACGGCACTCAAGGCCGGTCTCCTCCACCACTTCACGCACCACAGCATCCGCCGGCGAGTCACCGATATCGCACCAGCCACCGGGCAGAGTCCAGCAGTCGTCACTGCGCTCCTGTACCAGCAGGATATGGCCCGCATCGTTCTGAATGAAGGCCCGCACGTCGAGCTTGGGGGTGGGATAACCGCGATCGAGAGCAATCCAGTCACTGATGGCTTCCGGCGCCAGCTCGCTCTGGTTGGCGATAAGGGCCACGGTGGCCGCGCGCAGCGCCTCGAAACGGCCGATATCGAAGGGGTCTTTGGAGTAGGTGAGGCCCGCTTGCGCCGTGGCCAGTACCTGTTCCAGAAAGGCGGCCAACGGCGGTTGCATGATTAAAGCCCGAGGAAACGGATAATCTGGGCGGGGTAACGCTCGAACGCCACAAAGGCGTGGTTACCGCCGCACTCCAGCGAGAGGCGGGCAAAGCGGTATTCATCCAGCGCCTTACGATAATCGAGCACCTCATCCCCCTGCTGTTGCAGGATCCAGAGTCGCTCCGGCGCCGTCACCGGTACCGCCAGTGCCCGCAGCTCGTCCATATGTTCAGGCAGCAGTTCGTACTGCTCACCCGTATAGGGATTGGTCTGGGGGCCGAGGTAATCACAGAGCAGCTCGTGCGGGCGCACCGCCGGATTGATCAGCGCGGCGCGGCAACCGTACTGCTCGCTCACTCGGGTCGCCATAAAGCCGCCGAGGGAGCTGCCCACGGCGCCGAGCTTGAATTCACTACCATAACGACCCTGCAGATCGGCGATAGTCTGCTCGATAGCCGCCCAGGCCGCCGCTGGCGTATTGGGCTGGGCCGGAATGATCACCTCGATGTCGGGCCGGTTGGCGGCCACCCAGGCAGCCATCTGCTGCGCCTTGGCGGAGCCCGGTGAGGAGTTGAAACCGTGCAGATAAAGGAGAACCGACTTCATGGAATGCTCTCCTCAATAACCGGTGGCGTTGGGGTCGGGCACAAACTGCCCCACCGGCAGGCGCCACACCTCGCTGGCCACCCGCCCATCCGGATAGAGGGTGAGATAGCGCCAGCCCGGGCCGGATTCATCCAGCGCAAAGCCATCAGAGAGCGGTTTGAACTGGATGCAAGTCGATGGGCTGGCAATCAGCCGCACCCCGCGGTGCACCTCGTCAAACTCCTGATGAACGTGGCCAAACAGGATGGTCTTCTGCTGCGGATGACGGGCCAGTACGGCGAACAGGTCATCGGCATTCTTGAGATTGTGCTGATCCAGCCAGGCGCAGCCCACCGGCACCGCCTGATGGTGCAGGGTGATAAGAGCGTGGCGATCAGGATATTGACGCAGGGCACGGTCGAGGGCAGCCAGCTGGTGATCGCCAATCATGCCGTGGGGTTTGCCGCGCACCTGGGTGTCGAGCAGGATCACCTGCCAGTGGTCGCCCACCAGCTGTTTGGATTCGCTGATCCCGGCGGCATGGAGATATTCGGTCATCAGCGGGCTGTCATCGTGATTGCCCGGCAGCCAGTAGATGGGGCGGCCCAGGGGCGCCATCATGGAGGCGAAACGCTGATAGGATTCCGGACTGTGATCCTGCGACAGATCGCCGGTCGCCAGAATCACCTCGTAGGGGTGTTCATTGGCCTGCACCTGTTCCAGCACGGCGGCCAGACTCTCTGCGGTGCGCACAGCCAACAGCCGCCCTTCGGCACTCGCGAAGAGGTGGGTGTCGGTAATTTGCAACAGGCGCACACTGCTGTCCTGCGCCTGGGGGAGCTCTGTTTCCAAAATCACGCTTCTTTTTATTTGTTCAACTGGAGATATTGATCGGGCTGGTACCATGTCTGAGACAAAATTTTAGCCATTCGGCCAGAAACAGATTTACCTGCTCCTTTTCGTCCCGCTGGTGCATCTTTTTATTGGGATAATCATAACGTGGTTGCAAACGGGAAATCTGTTGCGCTGCACACACTTCCGCCATCCGCACATCATGATACAAACGAATCTCTATCTGAGCTTGTAAATATTCGGGCAATTCGGGGTTGTGCTGGCTCAGGATCACCTGATTGGTGAAGCGGCTCTCGCCAATGATGGTGAGCTGGAACTGCAGATCGTTGCCGACCCGATAGCGGCGCTCGGCTCCCACCTCCCCATCTGGCGGCAGCAGTTTCATCAATGCCATGTAGTTGACCTCGCAGGTTCTCTGCAAAGACATCAAATCCGGCACATAACGTTTGGTCCGGGATTGAACTAACGGCATCGCAAAGCTCCATCAATCAAAACCCGTGAGTAGTTGACCTCGCAGGTACGCTGTAAGGACATCAGATCAGGCACATAGCGCCTGCTCTGTTGCAGGGTCAGCGCCACCTCAGCGATCCGCCAGCCAGCGGGCGCGCAGCTCGCCATGGTTGAGGGCCAACCACTGCAGAGCAATGACCGAGGCCGCATTATCGATGCGTCCCTCTTTGAGCCAGGCATAGGCCTGCTCGCGGCTCACCACGTGCACCCGGATATCCTCGCCCTCATCAGCCAGACCGTGCAGCCCCTCGGCCTTGCTGGCATCCACCTCGCCCACAAAGACCTCGATCCGCTCGGTGCTGCCGCCCGGGCTCACCAGATAGCTGATGGCATGCTCGCAGCGGGCAACCTCGATCCCGGCCTCTTCCACCGCTTCCCGGCGCACCACGTCTTCAGCGACCTCGCCTGGGTCTATGATGCCGGCCACCAGCTCCAGCAACCAGGGGGTCGGGCTGGTCTCCATGGCGCCGATACGGAACTGCTCCACCAACACGATCTGGTCGCGCACCGGATCATAGGGCAGCAGCGCGGCAGCATGGCCCCGCTCGAACAGCTCGCGCACGATGGGCTGATTCCAGCCGCCAGCAAATAACCGATGCTGCAGACGATAGACATTCACCTTGAAGAAGCCGTTATATCCAGCTGATTTTTCAATGATTTTCACATCATCGGCGGCGTAATGCCGATCTTGCGGCAAGGGTTGCTGCGACATCCGGGGCTCCCGTCAGCTTGACTTGTATCAGTTTGACCATAAAATCCGAGGAACATGAATGAACGTTCATTCACTCGGCGTGCCATGGTAATGAGGGGTGGATTTTAGCAGCCACAGACCATTTGGCTAGGCGCGCGGGGAGAAAACTGCGTCCGGTTCTTGACGTTCCCGTCACCGGACCTGAGACTCTTAGCATTAAATTTTGCTTATAGTAGAGTGATTAAGCTGCAATCAAGCTTGGTCGGTGACAATATTTGCCTCTCCAGCAACCAGTTTGGGTTACTACATAAGGTTAAAACGATCTATGAAAAGAACACTTTTGTCAGTCATGGTGTTGCTGGGCGTCAGTGCCGGTGCCCATGCCGAAAACCTGCTCGACATCTACCAGCAAGCCCAGATCAAAGACCCGCAGTTGCTGCAGTCCAAAGCCGTTCGCGACCAGGCCTTCGAGAAGATCAACGAATCCCGTGCCCCTCTGCTGCCCCAGATCGATCTGGGTGCCGGGTTCAATTATCTGCAAAACAAGAACGATACCCAGAGCAATACCAACGCCAAGGGCGAGGTGACGCTGTCGCAATCCCTCTATCGTCGCAGTAACTGGGTCAATCTGGATATCAGCGAGAAGCAGGCCACTCAGTCAGATGTCGCCTACAACCTCGAGATCCAGAACCTGATGGTGCGCACCGCCAAAGCCTACTTTGATGTGCTCAAGGCGATGGATACCCTGGAGTTCGTTCGTGCCAACAAGGTTGCGGTAGAGCGTCAGCTGGAGCAAACCCAGCAGCGTTTCGAAGTGGGCCTGACCGCCATCACCGACGTCCATGAAGCCGAAGCCTCCCGCGACCAGGCGCTGGCTGACGAGATCAATGCCGAGAACACTCTGGATAACAGCTACGAGACCCTGCGCGAGCTGACCGGTGTTGATCACCGCAACCTGGACATCCTCAACACCGATCGCTTCAGCCCGCAGAAGACTGCCTTCGGTTCCGACAAGTGGCTGGAGCTGGCGCTGGACAAGAACCTGCAACTGCACAGTGCCCGCATCAGCAAGGACATTGCCAAGGAACAGATCGATCTGGCCAAGACCGGCCATGAGCCGACTCTGGATCTGGGTGCCGGACTGCAAACCAGCAATACCGATTACAAGCTGGATAGCATTCCGGGCGGCAATGACAATCAGGCCAATATCGGTCTGACCTTCAAGCTGCCCATCTACAGCGGTGGTGCTACCAGCTCCAAGGTGAAGCAGGCTCAATACAACTACGTAGCGGCCAGCGAACTGCTGGAGAAGAACTTCCGCTCGGTGCAGAGCACAGTGCGCTCTTCTTACAACAACGTGAACGCCAGCATCGGCTCGGTTCGCGCCTACAGCCAGTCTGTGGTTTCCGCCGACAGCGCCCTGAAGGCGACCGAAGCCGGCTACGAAGTGGGTACCCGTACCATCGTCGACGTGCTGGACTCCACTCGCAAGCTGTACGAGGCCAAGCAGAAGCTCTCCGAAGCCCGTTACAACTACATCCTCAATATCCTGAGCCTGAAACAGGCTGCCGGTATTCTGGAAGCGCAGGACCTAGTGGAAGTGAACCAGGGTCTGATGCCTGCCACGGCAAAAGCCAAAGGCTAATAGCCGCTATCGGGCATGAAAAAGGCGACCGCAAGGTCGCCTTTTTGTTATCCGTCTTTCTGCCGGCTTGCTACCGCCGATAATGAGCTCCGCCAGATTGCGGGGCCAGCAGAACGTTAGCCGCGCTCGCGGATCGTCTTGATGATGTCGGTGGTGGAGCAGCCATCCTCGAAGTTGAGAACGCGCACCTCACCGCCGTTGGCGGTCACCTCGGCGTAACCGGCGATATCTTCCGGCTTGTAGTCACCCCCCTTGACCAGCAGATCCGGCAGGATCTCGGCAATCAGGCGCTGCGGGGTATCTTCACCAAACGGCACTACCCAATCCACCGCGCCCAGCGCAGCCAGTACGGCCATGCGACGCTCGGTCGGGTTGACCGGACGACCCGGCCCTTTCAGACGGCGAACCGACTCGTCGGTGTTGACCGCCACGATCAGGCGATCCCCCAGCTTGCCAGCGTTGGCCAGATAGGAGACATGGCCAGCATGCAGGATATCGAAGCAACCGTTGGTCATCACTACCTTCTCGCCGCGCAGACGGGCGGCACGAACCGCCACTTTCAGCTGGGCTTCGGACATGACGCCGAAGCCGGTCTCCTGCTCGGTGTAGAGGGCATTGGCCAACTCGACCGGGCTGACGGTGGAGGTACCCAGCTTGCCGACCACGATACCGGCTGCGGTATTGGCCAGCGCACAGGCTTCGTCCAGGCTCTTGCCTGCCGCCAGCGAGGTAGCCAGAGTGGAGATCACGGTATCACCGGCACCGGTCACATCATAAACCTCGTGAGCCTGAGCCGGCAGATGCAGCTCCGGCTGACCTTCGCGGATCAGGGTCATGCCGTTCTCGGAACGGGTGACCAGCAGAGCATCCAGCTCGAAGCGTTTGACCAGATCCAGCCCCTTGGCGACCAGCTCCTCTTCGCTCTTCACCTTGCCCACCACGGCTTCGAATTCGGACATGTTGGGGGTCAGCAGGGTGGCGCCGCGGTACTTCTCGAAGTCGGTCCCCTTGGGGTCGACCAGCACCGGAATACCGGCGGCTCGGGCGCGCTCGATCATGCCGGGCACGTCGTTGAGAGCACCCTTGCCGTAGTCGGAGAGGATCATCACGTCGCTATTCGGCAGCGCCTGCTCGACCTTGCTCATCAGCAGGGTGGCATCGACGGAGTGGAAGGGCTCTTCAAAGTCCAGACGCAGCAGCTGCTGGTTGCGGGACAGCACCCGCAGCTTGGTGATGGTCGGGAAGTCGGCCAGACGAACGAAATCACAGGCCACCTTGACGCCAGCCATCTGGCCAGCCAAGGCATCGGCTGCCTCGTCCTGACCGGTCAGGCCAAGCAGCACAGCGTGAGCGCCAAGGGCGGCGGAGTTGAGGGCCACGTTGGCCGCGCCACCCGGGCGCTCCTCAATGTGTTCAACCTTGACCACGGGCACCGGCGCCTCGGGGGAGATCCGGCCGGTGGGGCCATGCCAGTAACGGTCCAACATGACATCGCCAACGACCAGAACGCGGGCTTTTTCAAACTCGGGCAGGGTGATCTTCATCTGTATCGACTCTCAAAACCTGAAAAATCAGTCGCCGATTTTATCACACTCTTTTATTTGAGGGAGAAAAAGCAAACCTGCGGTTTCCATTTAAAGGAAACCGATAGTTAGGATTCCCGTAACACCAGTGAACCACAATCAGCCCCTCTGACCAGCATACAGCCATTCGCCCCCGCCCCCCCTTTTCGGCTAGAATCCCCCGATTGTGTTTGCGAATAAGAGATTAGCCATGGCCCACGACAACGCTCCCCGCCTGGAGCCCCGCCTGTTTCATCCCCGTTACTGGGCCAGCTGGTTCGGCCTCGGCCTGCTCTGGCTGCTGACCCTGCTGCCGTGGCGTAGCCAGATGTGGCTGGGCCGTCAGCTCGGTCGTCTCGCCGCCAGGATATTGAAGTCCCGGGTCAAGATTGCCCGTCGCAATCTGGAGCTGGCGATGCCCGAACTGACCCGGGATGAGCGGGAGAAACTGCTTAAGGCAAACTTCGAGAGCGTGGGCTGCGCCGTGTTCGAGGTGGGTATCGCCTGGTTCTGGCCAGACTGGCGGATGCGCAATCTGATGAAGGTGGAGGGGGAAGAGCATGTCATCGCCGCCATGGAAAAGGGGCAGGGCATGCTGCTGCTCTCCTGCCACTTCCTGACGCTGGAACTCAACGCCCGCTGTTTCGGGCTGGTGCGCCCCGGCGTGGGGGTCTATCGCCCCAACACCAATCCGGTGCTGGAGTATGCCCAGTACCACGGGCGCTGTGCCTCCAACAAATATCTGGTGGACCGAATGGATGTGAAGGGGATGATCAAGGCGCTGCGCAACGGTGACGCCCTCTGGTATGCACCGGATCACGACTACGGCAGCCACGCCAGCGTGTTCGTGCCCTACTTCGCGGTGGAGCAGGCCGCCACCATCACCGGCACAGCCACCCTGGCGCGGGTGAAGAACACCGTTACCCTGCCCTGCTACAACATCCGCACCAGCGAGGGTTACACCCTGCATATCGGCGCGCCCCTTGCCGACTACCCCAGCGGGGATGACACGGTTGATGCCGCCCGCGCCAACCGCGAGATTGAAGCCGCCGTGCGCAAGGCGCCGGAGCAGTACATGTGGCTCCATCGCCGCTTCAAGACCCGCCCCTCTCCCGAGGATGCCGGCTTCTACTGAGCCGCAGCCCCGACAGGGCTCAGATCGCAAAAACCGACAAACCGCCTGCTGGCGGTTTGTTTTTATCTGCTATCAGCCCTGCGCGGCAAGCAAGCGCCCCGAACATCTGCCGCTCGATAACATTCTGCATGTTGGCGCCCATTCCCATCAATCAGCCGCAAAAGAGTCCTAACCGCCGACCGTAAAAACTGAAAGCGGGTTACAAATTTATTGATTCATTGATAAGCAATGGAGTGTTTCGATAGATCCATCGTCACCACCCGCTGATGAGTGACTGAGTAATTTGTCCCATTCGAATACAAAAATCGAACTTGTGACGCCAATCACCATTCTACAAGGGAGCCACAAAGCAACTTTAGTGATTTAAGTCACAAAAAATGACCATGCAAAACAGAAAAGATCGAAATGTAGCCGAATTACAGCATGGGAATGTGATGTGGGTCACTGGTTATGGAGGGGGTATCGCTGGGTATCTGAGAGCTGGATCACAAGACACCCCGTTTTCAGCCTAATTTGATATCAAGCTGGTAGATTGAAGTTGCTTAGACGACAGGGATGGAGGTTCGGCAAAACCGGCCATCCCGAACTACCACTTTTAATCAAACAGGCTTAAAACGGGGTCCCGACATGTTATCACCGGATACCAAAGTCAAGATACAGAATTTTGGACGCTTCCTGTCCAATATGGTCATGCCCAACATAGGCGCCTTTATCGCCTGGGGCTTTATTACCGCCCTCTTTATCCCCACCGGCTGGCTGCCCAATGAAACCTTGGCCAAGCTGGTCGGCCCCATGATCACCTACCTGCTGCCGCTGCTGATTGGCTACACCGGCGGCAAACTGATGGGCGGTGAGCGCGGCGGCGTGGTCGGTGCCATCACCACCATGGGTGTCATCGTGGGAACCGATATCCCCATGTTCATGGGCGCCATGATGGTCGGCCCGCTCGGTGGCTGGGCAATCAAGCGCTTCGACAAGGCGATGGACGGTCGCGTCAAAAGCGGCTTCGAGATGCTGGTCAACAACTTCTCCGCCGGTCTTATCGGCATGCTGCTGGCAATCCTCGCCTTCTTCGTGATCGGCCCCTTCGTCAAGGTGCTCTCCGGCGTACTGGCCGGTGGCGTCGGCTTCCTGGTGGATAACCATATGCTGCCGTTCACCTCCATCTTTGTCGAACCGGCCAAGATCCTGTTCCTCAACAATGCCATCAACCACGGCATCTTCTCGCCGCTGGGGATCCAGCAGGCGACCGAGCACGGCAGCTCCATCTTCTTCCTGATTGAAGCAAACCCGGGCCCGGGCATGGGCGTACTGCTGGCCTACATGGTGTTCGGTCGTGGTGCGGCCAAGCAGTCCGCGGCTGGCGCCTCCATCATTCACTTCTTCGGCGGCATCCACGAGATCTACTTCCCGTATGTGCTGATGAACCCGCGCCTCATTCTGGCGGTGATCGCCGGCGGCATGACCGGGGTCTTTACCCTGACCCTGTTCAACGCCGGTCTGGTCTCCCCTGCCTCACCGGGCTCCATCTTCGCCGTGCTGTTGATGACGCCGAAAGCCTCCCTGATCGGGGTCGCCCTCTCCATCATCAGCGCTACTCTGGTCTCCTTCCTGGTCGCCGCCGTGTTCGTCCGCGCCCAGCAGCCGGAGGCTGACGAGGCCGATGCGCTCGGTGAAGCCACCCGCAAGATGAAAGCCATGAAGGGCGGCAAGCCCGAAACCGCAGCGGCCAAGAAGCCGGGCGGTGAACTGATGGCGGTGCGCAATATCGTGGTCGCCTGCGATGCGGGCATGGGTTCAAGCGCCATGGGCGCCGGCATGCTGCGCAAGCGGGTACAGGCCGCTGGCCTCGATATCAGCGTCACCAACCGCGCCATCGATCAGCTCGACGATCAGGTGGACTGGGTCATCACCCACAAGGATCTGACCGAGCGGGCCCGTCGCCATGCGCCGCATGCCCACCATATTTCACTGACCAACTTCCTCGACAACAGTCTCTATCAGGAGCTGGTACAGAGCCTGACTCAGGCCGCCAACGATGACGTCGCCAACCCGCAACTGCTGGTGGCGGCCAACGACGACAGCTACGAGCCGCAAGCGGCCGAAGTCTTTACCCTGAGCCGTCATGACGTGCATCTGGGACTGAAAGCCGACAACAAGGAGGCCGCCATCCTGACCGCTGGCCGACTGCTGGCAGAGCGCGGCTATGTGGCACCCGACTACGTCAACGCCATGCTGGAGCGGGAACAGCTGGTCTCCACCTACCTCGGCGAATCCATCGCCGTGCCCCACGGCACCATCGCCGCCAAGGAGTTTGTGAAGCGGACCGGCATCGTCATCTGCCAGTACCCGGCCGGGGTCGCCTTTGGCGAAGCTGCCGATGAGGTAGCGCGGCTGGTGATCGGCATCGCTGCCCGCAACGACGAACACATGCAGGTGATAGCCCACCTGACCAATGCACTGGATGAACCCGGTCTCATCGACCGGCTGGCCAGCACCACGGATCCCCAGGCCTTCCTGGATCTGCTGGGTGCCGAACAGGCTGCGTAATCATCTTTCATCGTCTTTGGTTCAAGAGGTTAATATCATGAAAACATTGCATTTTGGTGCTGGTAACATCGGTCGCGGCTTTATCGGAAAAGTGCTGGCGGATGCCAGTCATCAGGTCACCTTCGCCGACGTCAACGACACTCTTATCGACCAGCTCAACCACCGTCAGGAGTACAAGGTCCATGTGGTAGGTGCGGATCAGAAGCTGGACGTGGTGCGCAACGTGGCAGCGGTCAGTTCCGCCGGTCACGAGGTGATCGCCCGCATCATCACCGCCGATCTGGTCACCACCGCCGTCGGCCCCAACATTCTGGACAAGATTGCCAGCACCCTGGCCAAGGGGCTGCAAGCCCGTTTCGATGCTGGCAACCTGACTCCGCTCAACGTGATCGCCTGCGAAAACATGGTGCGCGGCACAAGCCACCTCAAGCGGGAGGTACTCAAGTACCTGCCGGTCGCGTATCATGCCACGCTCGAATCCTGCATCGGCTTCGTCGACTCGGCGGTGGATCGCATCGTGCCGCCCGCCGCGGCTGCCAACGATGATCCGCTGGAAGTGACGGTAGAGAGCTTCAGCGAGTGGATCGTCGACCAGACCCAGTTCAAGGGAGAGCTGCCACAGGTGGCGGGCATGGAACCCACCGACAACCTGATGGCCTTCGTCGAGCGCAAGCTGTTCACCCTCAACACCGGCCACATCGTCACCGCCTACCTCGGCAAACTGCGGGGCTACCGCACAGTGCGCGAGGCGATCGAAGATCCGGTGATCCGCAGCAAGGTGCGCCGCGCCATGGAGGAGAGCGGTGCCGTGCTGGTGAAACGCTACGGCTTCGACCCGCGCCTGCACGCCGCCTACATCGAGAAGATCCTGGCCCGCTTCGCCAACCCCTATCTGGTGGACGAGATTGACCGGGTCGGTCGTCAGCCGCTGCGCAAGCTGGCGGCGGGGGATCGACTGGTGAAGCCGCTGCTCGGCACCCTGGAGTACGGCCTGCCTAACGAGCAGTTGCAGGAGGGGATCGCCGCGGCGCTCCATTATCGCAATGCCGATGATCCGCAGGCGGTCGAGCTGCAACAGCTGCTGGCGGAGCTTGGCCCGGCCAAAGCGTTGGCCCGCGTCACCGGACTGGATGCAGAGAGCGAGATCGTCCGCACCATAGTGGCTCGTTACGAGACCTTGTAATACCCTGCTGGCGGCGCATGACCGGATGCTCCAATTGATTGAATCGCAAGGAAATGCGCCCCATATGATAAAAACCGGGAGAGAGGCTGACTCTCTCCCTGTCAGCTGGACCCAATGCACCTATGACCACACACCAGGAAGATGAAGTACTGGAACGACTGAACGAGCAGGATGGCCCCCGCGGCTTCTTTCTCGAAGCCGTGACCATCCTGGAAGAAGCGGTCGACTCCCTGATGCGACGCGCCTTTCGTCAGGAGGAGTATGCCGTCAAATACGCCATCGAACCCCTGCTCAACCAGAGCGGCCCCCTCGGCCAGCTGGAGGTGCGCCTCAAGCTCATCTTCGCCCTCGGCCTCATCTCCCTTGAGCGCTATCAGGATCTGGAAGCCTATCTCAAGATCCGCGACTTTCTGGTGCGCGACCCCAAGGATTACCGCTTCAGCGACAAGCCGATCCGCGATCTGCTCGACCGCCTGCACGGGGTCAATCAGGGCGGCATGATGAAGCTGGAGCCCCCCGCCAGCGAAGAGGATTGGGCCTTCTACCAGATGCAGCTCAACCGGCTCGATCAGATGGTGCGCTCCGCACTGGTACTGGCGCTGGCCGACTGTGTCGGCGAGCTCCACAAGGAGAGCCCCATCTAATCCGGCCCCAAGGCCACCCCATCACCACGGTTGGCGTCTGGCTGGCGCCCTGCACAACACCGCCAGCCACCATGACGCCGACTGTCGCACATCTCCCCATCCCGGCCATGACGCCCGCTCCTTCGGGTGTCAATCTGACCAACTTAGCCACTACACTAGCTCCATACTCACTGCCTGAATCGAGGTCTGCATGATTGCCCTCTCTCTGGCCGGGATCGCCCTGGTCTCCGTGCTGGCCCAATGGCTTGCCTGGTCGCTGCGGGTACCCGCCATCCTGTTTCTGCTGCTCACCGGCCTGACTCTGGGCCCGGTCAGCGGCCTGCTCGACCCCGATGCCCTGCTCGGGGAGCTGCTGTTTCCGCTGGTCTCCCTGTCGGTGGCCATCATCCTGTTCGAGGGGGCGCTGACCCTCCATCTCGCCGAGCTCAAGGGGATCGGCAAGGTGGTGCGCAATCTCTGTTCCACCGGCATGCTGGTCAGTTTCGCCGTCATCGGCAGCGCCGGTTACTTCCTGCTGGGGCTGGACTGGCGGGTCGCCACCATGCTCGGCGCTGTACTGGTGGTAACGGGCCCGACGGTGATCGCCCCCATGCTCAACGTGATCCGCCCCACCCGGGAGGTGGACCGTATCCTGCGCTGGGAGGGGATCGTCATCGACCCCATCGGCGCCCTGTTTGCGGTGCTGGTGTTCGAGGCGGTACGCCTCGGCAGTCAGGGGGATCTCATCAGCCATACCCTGCTGGCGCTGGGCAAGACAGTGCTGGTCGGTTCCCTGATCGGGGTGGCGGCAGGCTGGCTCACCACCCTGCTCATTCGCAATGACTGGCTGCCGGTCAGTCTGCACAAGTTCGGGGTGCTGGCGCTGGTGCTGGTCACCTTCAGCCTCTCCAACTGGCTGAGCCACGAATCGGGCCTGCTGGCGGTGACCGTGTTCGGCATCTGGCTCGCCAATCAGGAGGGGCTGGATCTGGAGGAGGTGCTGGCGTTCAAGGAGGATCTCGCGGTCATCCTTATCTCCAGCCTGTTTATCCTGCTGGCGGCCCGCCTAGATCTGGCACAGCTCTGGCAGCTCGGCCCCATGGTGCTGGCGCTGCTGTGCGTGGTGCAATTCGTGGCGCGCCCGCTCTGTATTCTGGTCTCGACCTGGGGCTCGGATCTCTCCTGGCGAGCTCGCGCCCTGCTAAGCTGGATCGCCCCGCGCGGCATAGTCGCGGCGGCAGTCAGCGCCTCGTTCGCCATCAGCCTGCATCAGGCCGAGATCCCCGATGCCGACAAGCTGGTGCCGCTGGTATTTGCGGTGATCATCTCCACCGTGGTGTTGCAGAGCCTCACCTCTGCACCGCTGGCCAGCCTGCTCAAGATGCGCCAGAGCGCCCCCAACACCTGGCTCATCATAGGGGCCAACTCGGTGGCGCGAGCCATAGGCCGGGCGCTGGCGGATCAGGGTGTGCCGGTGCAACTCTGCGATCCCGCCTGGGAGTTCTGCAAACAGGCGCGGATGAGCAACCTCCCCTGCTATTTCGGCAACCCCCAGTCGGAACATGCCGAGCTGCACCTGCCGCTTACCAGCATCAGTACCGTGCTGGCGCTCTCCCCCAACCGCCACAACAACGCCCTCGGGGTGCTGCACTTTGCCCACCTCTACGGCGAGGAGCAGGTCTACTCCCTGCGCTCCAGCGAGCAGCACGGCAAGGCCAACCGGGAGAGCGCCACCTTTCGCGCTCGCCAGAACCTGTTCGGTCCCGACATCAACTATGCCAAGCTGAGCGGCCTGTTGAGCCGGGGTGGCCAGATCAAGGCGACCCGCCTGAGCGAGGCGTTCGACTGGGCCCAGTATCAGACCGCCAATCCCGGCGCCATCCCGCTCTTCATCATGGATGGCAAGGGCAAGCCCCAGATCGTTACCGGCCCCGTCACTCCGCAAGCGGGTGAGCTGCTGATAGCCCTGCAGCCGCCCAGGGAGCAGGGCGCCGAATGAACGAATCCAACCACAATCCGCTGATCGCCCCTCTGCTGGTGCTATTGCAACAGGCGGCGGGCAGCTACAAGGTGCATGAACTGATGGCTGCTCTGCGCCAGCAGGGGGCAATTCCGGTACTGGCCGACGATGAGCAGCTGCAGCTGTTTCGGGTCAACTTCCTGATCATGAACGCCCTCTACCAGTTGCAGGCCGAGCTCTGGCAAGAGGGATGGTGGCTGGTGATCAGCCCCCTGGATATCCGGCTCGAACCGCTGGTCGGGAGCTCGGAGGCCAGTCACGGCTTTGCCCTTGGCGAAAATCTGCGTAGCTACTATCTCGACTGGCAGGTGTTCTGGCAGACCGACCGTGCCGAAGTGGAGGCCCTGCTCAACCGCTTCTGGCGCGCTTATGACGGTGAGGGGCACAAAGCCGAGGCGCTGGCCCTGTTCGAGTTGAATGAGGGGGCGAGTCAGGAGGCGCTCCGCCGCCGCTGGCGGGAGCTGGCACTGCAACACCATCCGGATCGGGGCGGCAATGCCGAGACTTTTGTCCGCATCCGCTGGGCATGGGAGGTCCTGCGGGGATGATCCCGTTGCCGCACCACTGTTGCCGCACATAAAGGGCAGGCATAGACTGAAGCTGGATATTCCCCACAGGAGAGCATCATGACAGTCAGTGAACTTCGTAAGCTCTATCAGCAACAGATCCTGCAAGAGGCCGAAATACTCCACGACGTGGCCATTCCCGGCTGGATCATCGAATTCAGAGGCAAGGATGGCGCCCTCTACGAGCTGACCGACACCCTCGGCTGCCCGGTCAGTTTCGGCACCGTCGAGCAGGCCCGCGAACATCTGCATCAGGTGGCCGACTGCCCGGTTCAGGTGGAGCACCTCTACCGCTTCTTCGAACGCTAGCGCCAACCACCGCACAGTAAAAAGGCTCCCGAGGGAGCCTTTTGTTATTCCGGTTGCTTTCTATTCCGGTTGCAGCGGTTCCGCCACCTTGCCCTCCAGCTTCCTGACCGGCTTTTGCAGGATCAGGTTGGCCGGATAGGTGACCAGATCGCCGTTGTCATCACGCACCCGCACGTAGAACAAGCCAATCTCGGTGATGACGCCGGTGACCGAATCATCTTTGTCGAGGATGCGGATCCGGTCGCCAATCTTGTAGGGGAAGGCGAAGAAGATGGTGATGCTGGCGGTGATGTTGGAGAGGATCGACCACTGGGCGACCATGGCGACCCCCAATACCGCAAAGAAGGAGGAGGCGAGCACCACCAGTCGGGAGAAGTCGAGCCCCCACACCCCGGCCAGTACCAGCAAGGTGGCGCAGCCGAGCAGGAAGTGGAACACATGGGCCACGTAGAGCACCCGGTTCTCGCTCACCTGCCTGCTCTGACCGAGCGCCAGCAGGCTCTTGTGAATCAGCCGCCGGATCAGGGTATGACCCAGCAACAGCAGCAGGGTCAGGCCAATTGATTGCCACATGGGTTATGCCTCCTTACCACCAGCGCCGATGCTTGAGCCAGATAGCCAGCCCGCTGGCCAGCGCCACCAGCGAACCACAGAAGACCCAGAAGGCGGTCGGATTCTCGGCCCCGGGGATACCACCGAGGTTGATGCCAAACAGACCGGTCAGGAAGCTGGCAGGTAAAAAGAGCAGCGCCATCACCGACATCTGGTAGGCGCGGCGGTTGGTCGCCTCCGCCATCAGATTGTTGATCTCGTCCGCCAGCACGGCGGTGCGTGCCACTCCCGCATCGAGGTCATCGAGCCAGCGCCGCAGCCGATCGGCGATATCGAGCAGGCGACGGCGGTCATCCTCATCCAGCCAGCTGATCTTCTCGTTGGCAAGGCGCGCCACCAGATCCCGCTGCGGCGAGAGGTAGCGGCGGATCATAATGAGCTGCTTGCGGATCAGCGCCAGTCGGCCATTGGCGGGCATGTCGCGCATCAGCACCATCTCCTCCAGATCGAGGATCTTGTCGTGCAGCTCCTCGACAAACTCCCCCGCCCGATCGGTCAGGGCATCGCAGATCTCCACCAGCCAGTCGGCCGGGGTATCGGCGCCACCACCCAGTTTGAGCTGGTTGAAGACATCCTGCTCGGAGAGCAGCGGACGACGACGGCTGCTGATGATGAGATCCGGGGTGATGAAGATGCGCAGCGCCACCATCTCTTCGGGCCTGTGATCCTTGTTGTGGTTGATGCCGCGCAGGATCAGCAGCACCGTCTCCCCCATCCGCACCAGCTTGGGACGATTGCTCTGGCCGAGCAGCGACTCCCTGGCCGCCTCGCTGAGCAAGGGGGTCTGCAACAGCCAGCGCGCCGAATCGGGATTGCCGTAATCCAGATGCAGCCAGCCGGGATGCGCCGCCGGGACTTCACTTCCCGCCGTCAGCGGCGCCATGCCACCCTTGCCATCCAGGGTCAGGGCATAAATCACTTCACCGGGCACCCGATCCATCTCGTCTCCTTCTCGTTTCATGTGCTGGCCCCAGCTTACACCAAAGGTTGGGCCGACTCAGCCCCGCGCCGGGAAGGGAGGCCTGTGTTAACATGGCCGCTCTCGTTTTTTATCCGCTTTCACTACAGGAAAACATGCCATGCCCATCTGGGTTGATGCCGATGCCTGCCCCATTCCGGTCAAGGAGATCCTCTACCGCGCCGCCCACCGCGCCCAGGTCGTCACCACCCTGGTGGCCAATCAGGGATTGCGGGTGCCCCCCTCGCCCTTCATCAAAACCCAGCAGGTGGAAAAGGGATTCGATGTGGCAGACCATGTCATCGCCCAGCAGGTTCAGCCCGGCGATCTGGTGATCACCGGCGATATTCCCCTCGCCTCCTGGGTGATCGATGCTGGCGGCGAGGCACTCAATCCCCGCGGCGAGATCTACACCCGCGAGACCATCAAGGCGCGGCTCGGCATGCGCAACTTTATGGAAGAGCTGCGTTCAGCCGGCGTGCAGACCGGCGGCCCGGCCCCCTTCAATGCCGCTGACAAACAGCGTTTTGCCAATGCCCTCGACAAGTGGCTGGTCAAAGGCAAGCTGTAAAGAGACCCTAAAGGCGCCCAATATGGGCGCTTTTTCGCCGTAACATCCTGATTTTTAAAATAAGAGCTGACCACAACCGTCAGGCTGGTAAGATGCGCCGCCATCTTGTCCACGCCGTAATCATCATGACCGCCCAAGGGCACCTGCTCTTCTCCGTTACCTGCACCCTGATCGCCCACAAACTGCAGCTCACTCCGGCGCTGGCCGATGCCAGCCTGTGGCAGACCATCCCTGCCGCGCTGGCCAGCGCCCTGTTGCCCGACCTCGACCACCCCAAATCGGTGCTGGGGCAGCGCCTGCCGTGGATCTCGAAACCTCTGTCGCGGCTGTTCGGCCATCGCGGCTTCACCCACAGTCTGCTGGCAGTCGCCGCCGCTGTCTGGGGGCTGAACCAGAGTCTGCCGCCGGGCACTCTGCCCATGGGGGTCAAGGATGCCCTGATCGTCGGCTACCTCAGCCATCTGCTGGGGGACTGGCTCACCCCGGCGGGCATTCCGCTCTTCTGGCCCATCAAGCGCCGTTACCGCCTGCCGGGCTGGCCGCTGCGCAGCGGCGGTGCCATCGAAACCGGCTTTTGCACCCTCACCCTGCTGGTCGCCGGCTGGTGGTGCGGCTGGCGGCTGTGAGCCAGAAACAAAAGAGCCCCTGACGAGGTCAGGGGCTCAAACCGTGGCGGGTGCCGCCAGAGGATCAGATCATGATGCCTGCGATAACGGCAGAGAGCAGGCTGACCAGGGTAGAACCGTAGACCAGCTTCAGGCCGAAGCGGGAAACCATGTTGCCCTTCTCTTCGTTCAGCGCTTTTACCGCACCGGCGATGATGCCGATGGAGCTGAAGTTGGCGAAAGAGACCATGAAGATGGAGAGGATGCCGACGGTGCGCGGAGAGAGCTCGGCAGCCACCTTGCCCAGATCCATCATCGCCACGAACTCGTTGGTCACCAGCTTGGTCGCCATGATGGAGCCCGCTTGCAGCGCTTCACCACTCGGGATACCCAGGATCCAGGCGATCGGGTAGAAGAGGTAGCCCATGACGAACTGGAAGTTCACGCCAAATGCCATCTCGAACAGGTAGTTGATCAGGGCGATCAGGGCGATAAAGCCCACCAGCATGGCACCCACGATCACGGCAACGGTGAAACCGGCCATGATGTACTCACCCAGCATCTCGAAGAAGTTCTCTTTCTTCGGGGTGTGGTGCTCGTCACCTTCGGCAATGGCCTTGATGTCGGTCACGGAGTTATCCGGCTCGTAGGGGTTGATCAGCGAGAGCACGACGAAGGTACTGAACATGTTGAGCACCAGCGCGGCAACCACGTAGCGCGGCTCGATCAGCTGCATGTAGGCACCGACGATGGACATGGAGACGGTCGACATGGCCGTCGCCGCCAGGGTGTACATCTGCTTCTCGTTCAGGTGCGGCAGGATGTTCTTGAGGGCGATGAAGTTCTCGGACTGGCCGACGATCATCGAGCTGATGGCGTTGAAAGACTCCAGCTTGCCCATGCCGTTGATCTTGGCCAGCACGGTACCGATACCGCGGATCACCAGCGGCAGCAGGCGGATGTACTGCAGAATACCGATCAGCACGGAGATGAAGACGATGGGCATCAGCACCATCAGGAAGAAGGAGAAGGCTCCTTCGTTGACCAGACCACCGAACACGAAGTCGGTACCCTGTTTGGCAAACTCCATCAACTTGGTGAAGCCGGCCGCGAAGCCACCCACCACCGCCAGACCCACTTCGGAGTTCAGCATGAACCAGGCCAGCGCCAGTTCGACTACCAGCAGTTGGCCGATATAACGCAGTTTAATCTGTTTCCAGTTGTGGCGGTTAGCCAGCAGAGAGAGAGCGAGGACCATCACCAGTCCGAGCACAAAGTGAACGTATTCCATACCTGTAGCACCTGAGTAAATTGTAATTTTTGACCGGCGCCATCATAGACATTTGCACATTTAAAAATCAGATAGCCATCACAATCCCGCGCAATATTATGGAGGCAGGATAATACAAACGTTTTTAAATTAATTGTGCAATGAACTAATATTAATCGCGCAACACAGATAACATAAATCCTTTTAAAACATAATGTTGAGTAGTGGCGGCGCCGTTTTCATATTCTTTGAAAATATTTAATCAGCATTTTCGCAACATTCCTTGTGGCGCAGTAACTACTCGCAGAATATTTTCCAACCATTATATTAAAATACTGAAAATAGAAAACGTTTATCCATGATAAATAATTAGATGAGTGTTTGAAAAATAGTCCTTATTACATTGTCAGTGCTCGCCCGCGATTGGTTTGGCAACAAATGAACCTTTCATGGCCCCTCGTGGCCAGCCGTTCAAAAATCCGCCACATCCGGTGCCACATTCTGGTATGATGCGCGGCCTTAGCGCTCGCGCATCCCCGTTTTCTCCGAAATAGAGTCCTTTTGTGAACAACAGCGAATTTAGCAGCCTCAATCTCTCCCCCGCCCTGCAAGAGAACCTCACCAGCCTGGGTTACCTGCAGATGACCCCGATCCAGGCCCAGAGCCTGCCCCTGGTGCTCGATGGCAAAGACCTGATCGCCAAGGCAAAAACCGGCAGCGGCAAGACCGCCGCCTTCGGCCTCGGCCTGCTGGCCAAGCTCAACGTAAACCGCCTTGAAGTGCAGGCGCTGGTGCTCTGCCCGACCCGCGAACTGGCGGATCAGGTGGCTCAGGAGATCCGTCGTCTGGCGCGCGCCCTGCCCAACGTCAAGCTGGTGACCCTGTGCGGCGGCACCCCGACCGCACCGCAGTCCGCCACCCTGAGCTTTGGTGCCCACATCGCCGTCGGCACCCCGGGTCGCATTCTCAAACATCTGGAGCAAGGCACGCTGGAGCTCTCCGGCCTCAAGACGCTGGTGCTGGATGAAGCGGATCGCATGCTGGACATGGGCTTTGGCGAAGATATCAACCGGGTCATCAGCTATGCCCCCCAGCAGCGTCAGACCCTGCTCTTCTCCGCCACCTATCCGGAAGGGATCGCCCAGATGAGCCGCGGCGTGCAGCGCAATCCGGTCGAGGTGAGCGTGGAGTCCCTGCACGAGGGGAGCGCCATCGAACAGAAGCTCTATGAAGTGCCGGCCGGTCAGCGCCTCGACGCCCTCACCTGGCTGCTGAGTCACTACCAGCCAAGCTCCTGCGTGGTGTTCTGCAACACCAAGCGCGCCTGTAACGACGTGGCCGACCATCTGGCCGCCAAGGGCTTCTCGGCGCTGGCGCTGAATGGCGATCTGGAACAGCGCGAGCGGGATCAGGTGCTGGTGCGCTTTGCCAACGGCAGCGCCACCATTCTGGTGGCCACCGATGTGGCGGCCCGCGGCCTCGACATCAAGGAGCTGGGCGCCGTCATCAACTACGAGCTGACCTACGATCCGGAAGTGCACGTGCACCGCATCGGCCGTACCGGTCGTGCCGGCCAGCAGGGTCTGGCCCTGAGCCTCTATCAGCCGAACGAAGCCCAGCGCGTCAACTTTATCGAAGAGTACCAGCAGGCTCCGATGCCGCAGGGTGATCTCGACAGCATCGGCCGCGACATCAAGCCGATCGCCCCGCAGATGGTGACCCTCTCCATCGATGCAGGCCGCAAGACCAAGGTGCGGGCCGGTGACATTCTGGGCGCCCTGACCGGTGAAGGCGGCATTGCCGGCGCCGATGTGGGCAAGATCCAGATCTCCGAGCAGTACTCCTACGTCGCCGTGAAGCGCAGCGTGGCGAGCGCCGCCCTCAAGCGGTTGCAGGAAGGCAAGATAAAGGGTCGCAGCTACCGCGCCCGCAAACTGGGCTAAGGTTTTTTGCAAGCCGTTAGCCAGACCACAGGCGCCTGACAGGCGCCTGTTTCATATCTCCGATGCCGCCATGCGGCAAGACAGGCACCATGACCCAAGCAATCCAAACCGATGTGAGCTGCCAGAACTGCGAAGCCTGCTGCTGCCGCCTCGAAGTGATGCTCTTTACCGATACCGGCGTGCCGGACCGTTATGTACTGGAACGGGAAGGCGAGATACCGGTCATGCGCCGGCTCGACGATGGCTGGTGCGCCGCCCTCGACCGCAACACCATGATGTGCCGTATCTACGAGGTGCGACCGCTGATCTGCCGTGAATTCGAAATGGGTGAACCCGACTGCGTTGACGAGCGGGACAAGTGGTTTATCAAGCTGGAGTAAAACCCGTCCACGCGGTGAGCGGGGTGGTCAAGCGCTCGCAGGTTCACAGGGAGCGATGTTGAGCTGCTCCCCCAGCCACTGGATGGCCGCTGCCTCCTGCTCGAAGTAACGTACCGCCCGAAAGGGTAATCCCTTGAAGATGTTATCCGCCAGATAGCGCTTGAAGCCCCCTACGAAAACCACCGCCAGAAACTGACAGCCACTCTCGGCACACCAGCCAAACTGGCGACGAAAACGGGCCAGCACCTCGGGCCCGGCCGCTTCAAACTCGGTCGCGACCTCGACAATCCCCCAGGGGCCATCCATCAATCCGGCTAGTTCGTGACGAAAGTGCGCCTCATAGGCCATGGCACCAGCCAGATTGAAGGGGCCACTCGGGCGGCAGATCAGCATCTGGCCCCTGCGCTCCATGTCAAATTGCCCATGTGGCTGCATGACTGCTCCCATTCCGTTACCACCACCATCGCCTGCAAATTGTTACCACAAGGTAATAATTTATAAGGAAAAGTCCAGCAGCAAACAGGCTTTTCCCAAAGCGTGCTCATCCTATCCAGCAAACCGTCGGCACCTCATGTTACCCACATCCCGCACGGAATCGATATCAAGATGTGCGATTGCAGTTAACGAAACGTTACTGCTATTATCCGCGCCGCCACAAACATTCCACCTGCCGAAAGGTTTGGCACCTCAACAAGGATGTGCAATGAAAAACAGGGACTCGAGTCATTACCAACGGATCTGGCGCTGGCACTTCTACGCCGGTCTCTTTGTCGCCCCTTTCCTGATCCTGCTGTCACTGACCGGGATCGTCTATCTGTTCAAACCCCAGCTCGACAACCTGATGTACCCAGAGCTGATGAAGGTCACCCCCGCCAGCCAGACCCTGAGTGCCGACCAGCTGCTGGCCAAGGCGATGATGACCATGCCCGATGCCAGCCTGCGTAAATACCTGCCGCCAGCCAGCCCGGATGCCAGCGCCCAGTTCATCGTCAATCAGGGGGATCGCGAGCTGACTCTGTTTATGGATCCCGTCAGCGGCGCCCTGCTTGGCACCATGGATAACAAGTGGAATCTGCAAGCGGTGGCTCGCTCCCTGCACGCAGACCTGCTGCTCGGTACCACGGGGGATCGGCTGATCGAGCTGGCTGCCGGCTGGGGGATAGTGCTGCTGCTGAGCGGTCTCTACCTCTGGTGGCCACGCAAGGGGCCCGGGGTGGGCGGCATCCTCTGGCCCAGAGTGAGCCTGCGTGGCCGCCTCTGGTGGCGGGATCTGCACGCCGTGGTCGGCTTCTGGGGCGCTGGTTTCCTGCTGCTGCTGCTCTTGAGTGGCATGACCTGGACCGGTTTCTGGGGCGATCAGTTTGCCGCGGTCTGGAACCGCTTCCCGGCCGCCATGTGGAACGAGGTGCCCAAATCGGCGCCACTGGCCCGCACCCTCAATCAGGCTCACGAGCAGACCGTCCCCTGGGCGGTGGAGAATACCCCCATGCCCAGCTCGCAGCCGATCGATGAAGCGCACGATCACGGCGCCATGAACCACGGCGAGCACGAGGGAGTGGTGATGGCCAGCCAGCGGATCCCGCTGCAACAGGTGGTCGAGATCGCCCATGAGCGGGGAGTCCAACCGGGTTACAGCATCACCCCGCCGGTCGGCGCCACTGGCGTCTACACCATCGCCCTGTTTGCCGACGATCCGCGCAACGACGCCACCCTGCATATCGATCAATACAGCGGCAAGGTGCTGGCCGATGTGCGCTGGCAGGATTACGGCCCGGTCGCCAAGACGGTAGAGAGTGGCGTCATGCTGCACATGGGCAAGCTCTACGGCTGGCCCCATCAGCTCGCCATGCTGCTTATCTGCCTGATGGTGCTGGCCAGCGCCGTGAGCGGCCTCTGGATCTGGTGGTGCCGCCGTCCGCAGGGCCGTCTCGCCGCGCCGCCGCTGCCTGCCAAACTCCCGCCGATGCGCGGTGCCATCGCCCTGCTGATCCTGCTGGGGATCGCCTTCCCGCTGGTGGGCGCCTCCATGGTCGCCATCTGGCTGCTGGATACTCTGCTATTCTCCCGCCGCACGCTCAAAGTGGCTCGAGCCAGCTAAACCGGCCAAAACCAAAAAGGGCTCCCATCTCGGGAGCCCTTTGTATTGTTCACCTTGGCGCGCTGCGACCAGCTGTCAGGAGAGCGCCAACCCGATGGAGAGCAGCAGGCTGAACAGAAAGGCGCTGATGGCGGTCTTCTTGAGGGCACCGGTCAGCACCTCGCCATCGTAGCTTTCGCGAAGGGTCTTGGCCGCATCGCTGAGAGTCTTCATGGCGGGTAGGAAGATCCACGGCCAGAAACTGGCGGGCTGGATCAGGATAAAGGCGATGGTTGCCAGCAACGCCGCCCCCAACAGTACCCAGTGATAAGCGATGGCGCGGTTGCGGCCAAGGCGCACCGCCAGAGTGATCTTGCCGCTGGCGGCATCGGTCTCGATGTCGCGCACATTGTTGATATTGAGCACGGCGGTGGCCAGCAGGCCACAGGCGGTGGCAGGCAATAGCAGATCCCACTCCAGACTCTTGGTGAAGAGGTAGTAGGAGCCGAGCACCCCGAGCAGGCCGAAGAAGAGGAACACAGAGATATCGCCAAACCCGCGATAGCCGTAAGGAGTCTTGCCGACGGTGTAGGTCACCGCCGCGACAATGGCAGCACCACCCAGCACCACAAATGCCAAAATCTGCAGCCACTGGCCGCCGAAGGCACAGCCCAGCAGCAGCAGGCCACTGGCCACCGCCGCCAGCGCGGTCAGCCCCATCGCCACGCACATCTGCTTTTTGGTGATAAGACCGGAGACCACTGCCCGCTGCGGGCCGATCCGCTCGCCGTTGTCGGCGCCGGAAACCGCATCGCCGTAATCGTTGGCCAGATTGGAGAGGATCTGCAGCAAGATGGCGGTCAGCAGGGAGAGCGCCATGATGGTGCCATCGAAGGCACCACGACTGGCTGCCAGCCCCGAGCCCAGCAGGATGGAAGAGCAGGCGAGCGGCAATGTTCGCAAACGCGCCGCCAGCAACCAAACAGAGAAGGTATTTGTCATTTTGTGATGGCCAAACAATCGGATATTGATCGTGTTAAGGGTTATCGAACCGGATTTGGGTATACTTGGCCCCGGAGAGTGAAGCTCCCGCGGGCGATTTACATGGACGAATGGGCAGATAATATATAGGAAATCATCGCCCTTTGGCATAAACCTACGGCATCCAGCTACCGGATCGCTCGTTACTACCCGGCTCAGACAAGAATCCATGTTGGCTCAGACCCATATCAAGCAACAACTGGACGCCCTGCGTCACAGCAACGTCAGCGGCTTCGTACGGTTGCGAGTGGCGATCGAAATCCGCTCCTTTCTGGGCTGGCTCGCGGCGCAAACCCTCTATCCCCGCATCTACTGGCAGGCCCGTGGAGAGGCTCGTCCCGAGTATGTCGCGCTAGGCGCCATCCATGAACTGACCGAACCGCACGCCATCAAGCAGGTGTGCACTAACACAGCCAACCAGCATCATGACGACAGCCCTCGCTACTATGGTGGACTGGCGTTCGATCCGGCCCAGTCCGGCTGGCAAGGGTTTGGCCCCTGCCGTTTCGTGCTGCCCCGCATCGAGCTGGTGCGCCGTGGCGAATGCGTCAGCCTCTGCCTCAACCTCTGGCTGGATGAAAACAATCTCGAGGCCGAACTGCAGGCGGCCGAAGCCGCCCTCGATGCCCTGCGCCCGGAAGACCCGCTGCCCGCCCTGCAAAAGCAGTCCTGGCAGCGACAGGATTGCCCCGGCCCCGCCCAGTGGCAAACGCTGGTAGAGCGCGTCACTGCCCCCGATTTTCAGGCCCACACTCCCAAGGTGGTGCTGTCGCGGGAGAGTATGCTGACCAGTCCGAACCATGATGCAGACATCAATCCCTGGGCCATGCTCGACCAGTGGGCCCGCCACGCCCAGGACTGCTTCCACTTCGGTTTTCAATTCTCCCCCGAACAGGCCTTTATCGCCTGCTCTCCCGAGCGGCTCTACCGCCGGGAAGATCGCCACCTCTTTACCGAGGCGCTGGCGGGCACCATTCGCCGCTCCGGCGATGAAGAGGTCGATGCCCAACTTGCCGCCGAGCTGCTGGCCGACAGCAAGAACCGGCTGGAGAACCGGCTGGTACACGCCGACATACTCAGCCGTCTGGCGCCACTGACCCACGATGCCACCCTGACCGAGCCGCGCATTCTCAAACTGCGGCTGCTGCAACACCTCAAGTGCGATATCGAAGCCGAGCTCAAGCCCGGGGTCTGCGACTGGCAGTTGCTCGACGCCCTCCACCCGACTCCGGCGGTGGGCGGCGCCCCGCGCGAGGCAGCGCTCGCCTTTATCCGCGAGTTCGAACCCTATAATCGGGGCTGGTACGCCGGTGCCTGCGGCATGCTGAGCAGGGAGACGTCCGAGTTCTCGGTCGCCATTCGCAGCGCCCGCATTCAGCCGGGAAGCGTCACCCTGTTTGCCGGTGCCGGCATTGTCGCCGGTTCCGAGCCTGCCGCAGAGTGGGCCGAACTCGACAACAAGATCGCCAATGTGCTCTCCCTGCTGGGATAGTCATTCACCCTTTTCACGCTACGAGAGCCCCTATGCCCACCCGTAAAGAGCCTGCCAGCGAAGAGTTTGCTTGCCCCCCGTTTTCGAGCCAGCACGCCACCTTCAACCACGTCTGGTCCTCCCTCTTGCTGGAGGAGCTCTTTCGCCTCGGGGTGCGCGACATCGCGCTGGCCCCCGGCTCCCGCTCTGCGCCGCTGACCATGGCCGCCGCGGCCCATCAGGGCTTTCGTCGTCACTTGCACTTTGACGAGCGCGGCCTCGGCTTTATGGCGCTGGGGCTAGCCAAGGGGAGCAACCGGCCGGTGGCGGTGATCATGACCTCGGGCACCGCGGTAGCCAACCTCTGGCCCGCCGTGGCAGAGGCCCAGCTCACCGGCGTGCCGCTGATTATTCTCTCCGCCGATCGTCCTCACGAACTTATCGACAACGGCGCCAATCAGGCGATCGACCAGCAAGGGATCTTCGGCCGCTACCCCGTCTATCAGCAGAACCTGCCGAGCCCCACCCCGACCATTCCGGCGGCGTTTGTACTGAGTTCGGTGGACCAAGCCTTGGCCAAACAGGCGCTCACCCCCGGGGTGGTGCACTTCAACTGCATGTACCCCGAGCCCCTCTACCCGGGCGAGCACTATCAGGATTTCTCCGACTATCTGGCCCCTCTCGGTGACTGGCTCTGCTCGCGCAAGCCATGGAGCCCGTGGCAGCAAAACGAGCCGAGCTGCCCACCTCAGGCGGAGTGGGAAACCTTTCGCCAACAGCGCGGTATCGTTGTAGCTGGCCGCATTACCGACCCGAAGCAGGCACAGGCCGCCGCCGCGCTGGCGGAGCAACTCGGCTGGCCGCTGCTGGCGGATCTGCAGAGCCAGATCCGCTTCGATAGTCGCAACCTCATCCACATAGATCTGGCGCTCAACGACCCTGAATTCGTCGCCGAGCTCGGCCGCGCCGAGGTGCTGCTGCAATTTGGCGCGCGGCTTGTCTCCAAGCGGCTTGGCCAGTTCATCAAACACCATTCATGGCAGGATTACTGGCTGGTGGATCCGCAACCGGCGCGGCTCGATCCCGACTACCGGCTGCGCAACCGGCTGCTGTGCAGCGCCAGCGCCTTTGCTGCGGCCCATCCGGTCACCACCCGGGCCCCTTGGCACACATTGGCCGAGCTGCAACACAACGCCAGCCAGCAGATCGCCGCCGCCTGCGAGTACTTCTCCGAGCTTGGGGTCTGCCATCGCCTCAACCGCCTGATCGAAGGCCAACTGTTTGTCGGCAACAGCATGCCAGCCCGACTGATGGATATGCTCGGCGAAACGGGCAAGGGACCGAGCCGGGTGATGACCAACCGTGGCGCCTCCGGCATCGATGGCCTGATCGCCACCGCCTACGGGTTTGCCCAATCAATCGAGCAGGACAGTGATGAGCCCACCACCCTGCTGCTTGGGGATCTCAGCGCCCTGCACGATCTCAACAGCCTCGCCCTGCTCAGCAAGGCGAGCCGACCGCTGGTGGTGATCCTGCTCAACAACGATGGCGGCAGCATCTTCCGTATGTTGCCGGTGCCCACCGAAGGGGAGCTGCTGGAGAGCTACTACCGACTGCCCCACGGTCTCGGCTTTGAACATGCCGCCGCCATGTTTGGCCTCGCCTATCGGGCGCCAACCACCCTGCCCGAGTTCGAGCACGATTACCGCGCCGCCCTCAAACATGGCGTTACCTTGATCGAGATCCGGGTACCGAACGAGCAGGTGGCCGATGATCTCAAGGCGCTGGGGGCCGCCATCCGTGGCAAATAAAAATGCCCATGTGCCGCTGGTGCTGCTGCACGGCCTGCTGGGGGATAGCGGCGACTGGCAACCGGTGATCGACCGGCTGCCCGCCATCCGCTGCATCGCCCTCGATCTGCCGGGTCATGGTCAGCATCGAGCTCTCAGCGTCAGCGACTTTGAGCAGAGCCACCAGTGGCTGGTCGCCGAGCTGGCCAGCCGCAACATTGAACGCTATCTGCTGGCGGGTTACTCGCTGGGTGGGCGACTGGCCCTCTATCACGCCAGCCGCGAGCCCGCCGGGCTGCGGGGGCTGCTGCTGGAGAACTGCCACCTGGGACTACCGGCCAGTGAACGGGCCGCCCGCATCCAGCACGATGAACGGTGGGCGCGGCGCTTTGAGCAGGAGCCGCTGGCTGACGTGCTGGCAGACTGGTACCGGCAAGGGGTGTTTGCCGATCTTGACGATGCGGCCCGGGCCAGCCAGATCGCCCGCCGCCTTGGCAACGACGGTCAGGGCATCGCCACCATGCTGCGCGCCACCTCGCTAGGCAAGCAGCCGGATCTCGCCCCCTGGCTCATGGCGAGCCAGCTGCCGGTTACTTATGTGAGTGGCAAGCGGGATCACAAATTCCATCAGCTGGCTTGCCAGCTGGCGAACCAAAATCGCAGAATCAACCACTTGGTGCTGGATGGCGGCCATAATCTGCACGCCCATCAGCCTGATAACTTTGCCCGACTCCTCGCGGAGTGGGTCAACCAACAAGAAGAGACGAGTCATGATTGAAGCAATGACGGAAGCTGAACTGTATGCACCAGTTCAACATGCCGGGATTGCTCAACTCTGTGTTCAACTCGGTGCTCAACTGCACTCTCCCAGATCAGAAGGAAAAAACCATGATTGAAGCAATGACGGAAGCGGAACTGTACGCTCCGGTTGAGTGGCAGGATTGCTCCGCCGGTTACGAGGACATCCTCTATCACAAGTCCAACGATGGCATTGCCAAGATCACCATCAACCGTCCCCAGGTGCGCAACGCCTTCCGCCCCCGCACCGTCAAAGAGATGCTGCAGGCGCTGGCCGATGCCCGTTATGACGATCAGATCGGCACCATCATCCTGACCGGTTTTGGCGAGAAAGCCTTCTGCGCTGGTGGCGACCAGAAGATCCGTGGCGACTACGGTGGATATCGCGATGACGAGGGGACTCACCACCTCAACGTGCTCGACTTCCAGCGCGACATCCGCACCTGTCCGAAACCTGTGGTTGCCATGGTGGCCGGTTACGCGGTCGGTGGCGGCCACGTGCTGCACATGATGTGTGACCTGACCATCGCCGCCGACAACGCCCAGTTTGGCCAGACCGGCCCGAAAGTGGGCTCCTTCGACGGCGGTTGGGGTGCTTCCTACATGGCTCGTATCGTCGGCCAGAAGAAGGCCCGCGAAATCTGGTTCCTCTGCCGCATGTACGATGCCCAGCAAGCCCTCGACATGGGTCTGGTCAACACCGTCGTACCATTGGCCGAACTGGAGCGTGAAACCGTGCGTTGGTGCCGCGAAATGCTGCAAAACAGCCCTATGGCGCTGCGCTGCCTGAAAGCCGCCCTCAACGCTGACTGTGATGGTCAGGCGGGCTTGCAGGAGCTGGCGGGCAATGCCACCATGCTGTTCTACATGACCGAAGAGGGTCAGGAAGGCCGCAACGCCTTCAACGAAAAGCGTCGCCCCGACTTCTCCAAATACAAGCGGAACCCCTGATGACACTAGCCCTGTATCGCTATCAACTGCCTTTTACCCAGCCACTGACCTTTCACGGCAAGGTGGAGGTGGCGCGAGAGGGGCTGTTGGTGCGCATCAACGACGGCTGGGGGGAAATTGCCCCCCTGCCCGGCTTCTCGAAAGAGAGCCTGCAACAGGCAGAGGCAGAAGCCCTCGCCACGCTGGCAGCACTGGCCGCCGGCGACACCCCGAACCCCGTGCTGCCGTCGGTGCAATTTGGCCTCGACTGCGCGCGCCGGACATGGCCCGAGCAGCGCAACCCGCTGCCGGAGCCCTATCCCCTCATTCAAGGCTCCCCCCAGGAGCTGCTGCGCAACTGGAAAGAGTGGCTGCACCGCACGCCCGGCAAGGCCAAGCTGAAGGTGGCGCGCTACCCGATGCGTGACGAGCTGGCGCTGATCCGCCTGCTGTGCGACCGCCTTCCCTCCCTCAAGCTGGTGCTGGATGCCAACCAGGGCTGGACCCGCGAGGAGGCGTGGACCTTCTGCGGCCACCTCGACCCGAATCGCATCGAGTATCTGGAAGACCCCTGCGCCGACTTTGCCGACATCGCCTTTGTCGCCAACCGCACCGGCATGCCGGTGGCGCTGGACGAGCTGCTGGCGCAGGGCAAGCCGTGGGAGCCGATCCCGCAACTGCGCGCGCTGGTGCTCAAGCCTACCCTGCTCGGTTCACTCGCCAACTGCGAAGCGCTGATCGCCCGCGCCCGCGAACTGCGGCTCAAGGTGATCATCTCCTCCTGCTTCGAATCGGATCTGGGCCTGAACCAGCTCTTTCATCTGGCGGGCGAATGGGCTCCCGAACAGGCTCCGGGGCTGGATACCCGCCGCTGGATGGCGGGCAATCTGCTGGGGGAAGATGGCAAACCGGATCTGAGTCGACTGGAGCAACTGTATTACCATGATTGACCCCTCCCGTTCACCCGCACAGACACCTTGCCCGGTACGCCACCGGGCAATCTCAGCCCCGAACCGCATTGCCATCCACACCGCCTCGCCTCTCAGTTACCGCCAACTCGATGCCCGCCTCAACAGCCTGTGCCAACAGCTGGAACAAGCCGGAGTGCATCGTGGCGATCATCTGACAGCGGTGGTGCGTGGTGCGCTGGAAGATGTGCTGCTGGCGTGGGCCTGCGTGCGCAGCGGCGTGGTGTTCTGCCCGCTCAACCCCGCCTTTCCTCTCGAAAAGCAGCGCGAGCTGGCGTTACAACTCGATGCTGATGCCTTCTGGTCAGCAGGGGAGATCCCGGCAGGCAACTGGCAGCCCTTGTGCCTCGACTTCGCGCGCGAACTGCCAGCAAGCGAGGAAGCGTGGCCGCTGGAATCGACCCAGCTCAATAACATGATCCTCACCTCCGGCTCCAGCGGCACGCCGAAAGCGGTGGTGCACCGGCTCTGCAACCACCTGGCCTCGGCACGCGGCTCTGCCACCCTCATACCCCTCGATGAGGCCTGTGGCTGGCTGCTCTCCCTGCCGCTGTTCCATGTGGGCGGCTACGCCATCCTGTTTCGGGTCTTTCTGGCGGGTGCCACGTTGGTGCTGGATCAACGTGAACGCTCCCTCAAGGAGCGGCTGGAGTGCCAGCCCATCACTCACCTCTCGTTGGTGCCAACCCAGCTCTGGCGCCTGCTGGCAGAGGGCTTTGACCCCACCCGTACCCGCCTGCGCGAGCTGCTGCTCGGTGGCGCCGCCATCCCGCAACCGCTGGTGAGCCGCCTCTGCGCCATGGGGCTCGAACCCAAGGTGAGCTATGGTCTCTCCGAGATGGGCAGTCAGGTCTGCACCGCTATCCCCGGCGATGCTGGTGTAGTTGGCAAACCGCTACCGGGACGGGAGGTGTGCATCAGGGAGCAGGAGATCTGCGTGCGCGGCGCCACCCTGTTTACCGGTTACTACCGAGATGGCGAGCTGGAACTGCCGCTCGATAACGAAGGCTGGTTTCATACCCGCGACAAGGGGAGGTTCACTGCGGCAGGGGAACTGCTGGTAGAGGGGCGGCTCGATAACCTCTTTATCTCGGGTGGCGAAAACATCCAGCCCGAAACCATAGAGCAGCGACTGGTAGATCATCCCGCCATCGCCCAGGCGCTGGTGGTTCCGGTGCCGAGCGACGAGTGGGGGCAACGCCCCGCCGCCTTTATCGACTGGCACGGCGAGCCGGTTCCCGACTCCGAACTGGCTGCCTGGATCCGCAGCACCCTGCCCGGCTTTATGGTGCCCGACCACTGGCTCTCCTGGCCCGATCTTGGCGGCAATCTCAAACCCTCCCGCCAACGACTGGGCAAGATTGCCCGACAGCTGACCACCTTGTCACAACAAGCTGAATGAGATCGGACTCACAATTTACCGATCTTCTTTGAAAACAAAAAAAGAAACATGTGAGTCCTTACTGCGGCGCCAACCCACGATATCTCGATCAGACTCAAAAAGTCACCATCTTATTGATTTATCTGATTTTTAATTGGCAATTGATATCCCTTTGGAACTGGTTAAATTGCCTTGCGATTACTCGCAAGACAATACACAAACAAGAACAAAGGGATAAAAATGAACCGTTCAGGTACCGGGTGGATGCTGCTGGCAGGCCCCCTGCTTTTGGCTACATCCTCGGCGCAAGCCAACTACTCCCCCAATGACTGGCGACAGTATCAGCTGACTGGCGAATCGAGCCGGCAACTGGCCGCGCGCATCACCGAGATCACCTACGAGCTCAAGGCGCGCAGCAGCAATGCTCCTTACCAGCAGCTCAGGGTCTACCGTCGCTTCGACTGGCAGAGTAGCGATCTCGCCGCACTGGCCGAACAGCAGTGTGGCGAGCAGCAGCTCAAGGTAGATGCGGGCTGGCAGATCCGCTTCGTGCGCTGTGAAGATCGGATTCCGGCGGGCAAGCTGATCCCGGCCAGCAGTTATGACTTTGGTTATGGCCTCAAGCAGGGTCGCTGGGAGCAGCTGGCGGGCACGCCGACCGCCCAACGGCAGGATCGCCTGCCGCTGCCGCAAGCCATCATCCTGGGTCAGAGCGAAAGGGAACTGGATCGTTGCGAACTCAACGCGCAGGGCCGCTGCGCCGAGTCGGAGTGGCACTATCAGCCGCAGGATTGGCAGCAGTTGCAGGTACTTGAAGAGACCCCGAGTGAGCGGGATGGCCGGTTGGAGCAGATCTTCTTCCGTCTGCAACCGGTGGCAGGCAGTCAGGCAGCCGCTCAGGTCAGCGAGATCCATGTCTGGCGCCGTTATCAGTGGCAGCTGGATCAGCTCACGCCTCAGCAGGAGTGTGATGAGCCGCAGGAGCGCAAGGAGGGGAGCAACACCATCCGCTATCGCATCTGTCGTCAGGTGATCCCCGCTGGCAGCGAGGTTCAGGTAACGTTGCAAGATAGCGGCTACCAATACCCGGTCGCCGGCGGCGAGTGGCAGCCCCTGCCAGAGAGCAAAGAGTGGCAGGAGAGTCGGGTGCTCAATCGCCCCATCGTGCTGGCCAGCAAGGAGGAGCAGCTGGAGTGCCGCCGCGCCAACGGTAGTCTCTGCTCCGAGCCCGAGCAGCCCGATGTGGAGCTGCTCGACAGCGATGCCGCCAAACTGGTGGCCGACGTGAGCGGCCAGAACAGTCCTGCCTGGCAGGCGGATTACGGCCACGATGACGCCAAGCTGATGGCGGTGGTGCGCGGCATGCGTGCCCTGCTGGCGGCCAACCAACCGACCCATCCGGCAATGGACAAGCTGCTCTACTATGTGCGCGCCCACAACTACCACGGCGGCGTTGGCAAAGAGAGTGATCAGGTCGCTCGGGCACTGGCCGGGGTGATGATTGATCTGCTCAACCACCCATTGCTGCTGGGAGCTGAACCGCAGGATCAGGCTGGCACAGTGCTGGAAGCCTGGAGCGTGGCGGCACAAGGACAACTTGGCCAAGCCGCCTTCCGCCAGAGTGCTGCTCCCATGCTGGCCCAGCTCAACCAGGCGCTCGGCTATGCGGTGCAACATGCGGCGCAGATCAATGGCCACAAACCCTGGGCCGATGGCCTGTTCGAGCTGCTCAATCTGGTCGATCAGAGCGCCTCTTACGGTCAGCAGGCTGACTTCAGCGCAGCTGTGCTGCAACAGGAGGCGGCATTGCGCCAGAGCCTGCTGCAACTGGGCCTGAGCGAGCTGGCCCTCTGGAAACAGCGCGATGGCTCACGGGATCTGTTTATCTTCAACAATATCCTCGATGCCCATAGCCGTCTCTACCAGATGATGCGCTACCTCCATCACACCAGCCCGGATAAGGCGATCGCCTACCGCCAACAGCTGGATCGCGATGTCATCGCCATCATGCGCCAGCAAGGGCTGATCCCGGGCGGCCAGCATCCGGCTGCCATGCTGGAAGAGGTCTCCCTGACCCTCTCCAGCTACTACCTCACCTACACGGATCGCACCAGCGAAGCCTGTGTCAGCGGTGAGTTCGCCGGGCTCTGCACACCGATCCGCATGGAAGATATTCTGCCGTTCGAGCACACCTGCTCACCCACCCTGCGTCTGCGCGCCCAGGATCTGACCCAGGCTCAGGCCGAAGGGATCTGCCGCGAGCTGGGTGAGGAAGAGCAGCGCTTCCACCAGCAGATGGAGACAGGCTGGCAACCGGTGGCCGATGATCACAACGAGGCGCTGGAGCTGGTGATCTTCAACTCCTCCGCCGACTGGGGCCGCTACGGCAGCGCGCTGTTTGGTGTCTCCACCGACAATGGCGGCATCTATATCGAGGGGGATCCGGCTCGGCCCGGCAATCAGGCCCGCTTCTTCGCCTATGAGGCGGAGTGGAAACGCCCCGCCTTCCAGGTGTGGAACCTGCGCCACGAGTACGTTCACTATCTGGATGGTCGCTTCAACCAGTACGGCAGCTTCGGACACTATCCGCTCAACCGCACCACCTGGTGGGCAGAGGGGATTGCAGAGTACATCGCCCACGGCCAGTGCTTTGCCCGTGGTCTGGATAACGTGGCAAACCGCCCCGCCAACCAGCGTCCGACACTGGCGGCGATCCTCCACCTTGACTACGACCAGGGTGGCGAGATGGTCTACTCCTGGTCCTATACCGTGCACCGCTTCCTCAACGATACCGGTCGCGGCGCCAGCTGGTTGGCGCTGGCACAGGCGCTGCGCAATCCGGATCGGCAGCAGGCGATGAGCGACTTCGAAGGGGAGCTGGACCGGCTGATCGCCAACGACAGCGACGCCTATCAGGCGTGGCTCGCCCGGGATCTGCTGCCCTGGTGGCAAGCCAACAAGGAGTCAGACGCCTGCAAGGGTAACGACTCCGCCCACTGATAGACCTTCACCCAACAGAGGGGCTGCCGCCGCAGCCCCTCGCTTTATCCTCCCGCTCTCCCAGCCTCTGCTGCGACAACCTCTGCCCGAATGAGGTACCCGCCCGTTATCAAGCCTGACGCCGGCGGCCGAGTTGTAATAGAATGCCGATAGCCACTCCCAACTTCAGACCCTGACCGCACCGCGCATGAAGAAGTTTGCCAAGATCCTCCTCGCCTGCCTCGTTTTGCTGCTGGCCCTGATTGCCATGCTGCTGGGCTACAGCGAGTGGATCGTCTCGGATGCCCGTCACTACACCTACGATCAGGTGGACAAGGTGCCCTACAACCGGGTTGCGGTGGTGCTGGGTACCTCCAAATATCTCTCCGGTGGCGGCCCCAACCACTACTTCAAATACCGTATCAAGGCGGCGGCCGAGCTCTACAACAATGCCAAGGTGGACTTCATCATCGTCTCCGGTGACAACGCCACCGTGCAGTACAACGAGCCGCGCCAGATGCGCCGCGCCCTGATCAAGGCGGGTATCCCCGCCTCCGCCATCTATATGGATTTTGCCGGATTCCGCACCCTCGACTCTGTGGTTCGCGCCAAGGAGGTGTTCGGCCAGGAGCGCTTTACCGTGGTCTCCCAGGGCTTTCATAACGAGCGGGCCATTTTCATCGCCCGCCATTTCGGTATCGATGCGGTCGGCTTCAATGCCGAGGATCCCAGCGCCTATCAGGGGATCCGCACCCGGGTGAGGGAAGTCTTTGCCCGCCTGATGGGGTTGCTCGACCTCTATGTACTGGACAAGGGGCCCAAGTTCCTCGGCGCTCCTGTGCCCATCGGTCTGCCTGTGCCTTGCCAATCACTAAGTACCATCGGCAGTCTGCAACCCTGCCTCAAACAACCCAAACCGGCGGTGGATGAGGCCAAGCCAGCGGCAGTCTCTGCCGCGGTTGCCACCGAGTCAGCAACTTCGTCTGCCTCGGCCACGACTGAACAAGTCACTCCTGCTTTATCCGCAGCGGCAACGACTGAGCCGGTCACTCCCGCCAAATCCGCGGCAGAAACCGCCGCCGAGATGCCCAGCGCGGCCTTGCCCACGTTGCCGGTGTCCTCTTCAACCGCCAGCGCCAGCACAGCCACACCATAAACAGACGACCCGCCAACTGGCGGGTCTTGGTATTACAGCGCGGGTTGTGGCGGTGAGCCTGCACACCCATACCCAGCGACAGGTCAGCCTCGCGCCGCCTGATAGCGGCGGGCCACTTCGGCCCAATCCACCACCTGATAGAAGGCAGCGATATAGTCAGGACGCTTGTTCTGGTACTTGAGATAGTAGGCGTGCTCCCACACATCCAGCCCCAGGATCGGGGTATGGCCATGCATCAGGGGACTATCCTGATTGGCACTGCTCTCCACCTGCAATCTGCCCGCCTTGTCCACCACCAGCCAGGCCCAGCCGCTACCAAAGCGGCTCAGGGCCGCCTGAGTGAAGGCCTGCTTGAAGGCATCGAATCCCCCCAATTCCCGCTCGATGGCCAGCGCCAGCTCACCACCCGGCTCACCGCCCCCCTGCGGGCTCATCACCAGCCAGAACAGGGAGTGATTGGCATGGCCGCCGCCATGGTTGCGTACCGCCCCCTGCAAGGTGGCAGGCAGGGTATCGAAGCGGCGCAGCAACTCCTCAACCGGCAGTGCGGCCAGCTCGGGCGCTCCTTCCAGTGCGGCGTTGAGGTTGTTGATATAGGTCTGGTGATGACGGCTATGGTGGATCTCCATGGTCAAGGCATCGATATGGGGTTCCAGTGCGTCGTAGGCATAGTTCAGGGCTGGCAGGGTATGGCTCATGATGACCTCTGTTCGGATTAATGGAGCCGGGATGAGGGCTCACTCTGACACAGGCAGTGACCGAGCGAACGCATGATCCCGGCGTGGCTGCCGTGGCGCTGTACGAACGTCAGCAACTCGGCACGGGTTGTACGGGTATGGCGCAACGCGGCTTCTCGCAGGCGAGAGGAGCAAGCGGGGGAATGACAGGTCGCCAGCAGGCAGTCGTGCACATAGCAGAGCAGGTCGGCGGCGCGATCGGGCAGAGTCATGGCCACCAGCAGATCAGCCAGATTGTGGTGAGCCACAACCAGCGCAGCCACCGCCTCATCGGCGTCGTGCCACTGCACCAATTGCTGACGAGCCAGCCAGAGCGCCTGCTGATAATGGGCCAACGCCTGATGATACTCGCCGCAGTCAAACAGCCGGTTGCCCTCTCGGGTCTGCTGTTTCCAGTGACTCATGCTGCTGCCACCTTCGGTCGACTCGACCCACCCCTTCACCCAGGTTGCTGTCATATGCTTCACACCAACGAATGATAATAATTATCATTACATGAATCATATCCGGGAGACAAGGGGTGTCGGGATCGCAGTAAACAGCCAAAACAGCGCGGCCACTCCTTGGCAAGGAGTGGCCGCTTGAGGTAACCGGTCAGTGAATTCGACCGACCAATTGGAAGTTAATGGCAGGTCAGATGTTGTTGGCGGGCGAAGGCGGGGCAATCCCCAGCAGCATATGATCCATCATCCCCACCATGCGCCCTATCTCGGGCTTGGTGATGGTATCGTTGGCCCCCAGTTGCAGTGCTTTCTGGCGGTTATCATCGCTCATCAGGGAGGAGAACATCACGATGGGCATCTCCTTGTAGGAGGGGGTGTCCCGCAGCCGCTTGAGCAGGTGCATGCCATCCATGCGCGGCATCTCCACATCGGTGATCACCGCATTGACGAAGCCGGTCACCGGCATTCTCTCCTCCTGGGCCAGACGATCGAAATCCGTCATCATCTCCAGCCCCTCTCCCCCGTCCTTGGCCGTGATCACGTTGTAGCCAGCTGTGCGCAGGGTGGTCTCGATCATCTTGCGGATAAAGGCCGAGTCGTCCACCACCAGAATGGTCTTACCCTGGCGTAGCGCCATCATGCGATCGTCGATGAGCACCTTGCGATCCTGGGTGACGTCGTACTTCTCCATGCTGAGCTCGGGGTTGATATCGGCGATGATCTTCTCGAAATCGAGGATCATGATGAGGTTGCCATCGCGCCTGACCACGGCCACCACGCAGTCGTTCTCCCCCGCCTCCAGAAACTGGCTGGGGGATTCCACATCCTCCCAGGAGACCCGGTGGATCCTGCTGACGCTATCGATCAAAAAGCCGTTGGCCATCTTGTTGAAGTCGGTGACGATCACCACCTTGTGGCTGGGGTCAGGGTTGGTTTTGATGCCGAGCCAGCCCGCCAGATCCACCAGCGGGATGAGCCGATCCCGCAGGGAGAATACCCCCACCATATGACGCTGGGCATTGGGGTAATCTGTGGTCTCCGGCACCCGGATCACCTCGCGCACCTTGGCGACGTTTATCCCGTAATAAGCGGTTTTTTCACGACCGTCCGGTAGCTGCTTCTTGAGGTGAAACTCGATGATCTCAAGCTCGTTGGTGCCACTTTCGGTCAGGATAGATTTACGCTCTTCCCCATCTTTGGACATCATGGTGACTCTCATTCTGGTTGCGCGGGCAGCAGACCGCTGCGGTTTTCCCTCAGTATAGGAATGGAATTCACCCAGCGGCTCGGATCTCGGCAAGATTGCAGCGTTAACCGCTTGATCCCGCAGACTGGCGGGAGCGTATCTGCCAATCAGGACAGCATTGGCGGATGGTGAAATCCATCATGAACTCACAAGGAGCCTGAGATGAGTGAAGGTATCGTCGTGATTGGCGCTTCTGGCGGTATCGGGGCGGCTCTGGTGACACACTGGTTGGCGGCGGGTGTCGGGCCAGTGATTGCCATCAGTCGTCAGCACGCACCTGCGGGCCTCTCATCGCCGGGTCTGCACTGGCTATGTTGTGATTACAGCGATGAGCAGATGACTGAAGTGGTGGCCCGCATCGCGGAGTTAGCACCAAGACCGCATCGGGTGGTGATCTGCAATGGCATCCTGCATCAGGGGGAGATCCAGCCAGAGAAGCGACTCGAAGCAATCAATCTCGATGCCATGACCCGCCTCTACCAGACCAATGCCTTGCTGCCACTGCGCTGGATCAGCCAGTTGTTACCGCTGTTTGGCCGCGAGCCTTGCACTCTGGCCGTTCTCAGCGCTCGTGTCGGCAGCATTGGCGACAACCGAGCGGGCGGCTGGTATGGCTATCGTGCATCCAAGGCCGCCCTCAACATGCTGCTCAGGTGTGCCGCCATCGAGCTGGCCCGGCGGGCCCCAGGCATCAAATTGCTGGCCTTCCATCCCGGCACAGTGGATACCCAACTCTCCCGCCCGTTTCACGCCAATGTACCGCCAGGAAATATGCAGAGTCCCGAGCTGGTAGCCGACCATCTGATTAACCTGATGAACCGGCTGCAACCGGATGGCGAGCTGAGCTTTCTCGACTGGCAGGGTAAACCTATCGAGTGGTAGAGGAACTCAAGAGACGCGCCAGCAGCGCCCGCAACCTCTTGATCACGGCGGGCTTGCCCGCCAGTTGCAACCTCGCAGCCAGTCTTCCCCAGTCAGCATATTGCCAGATGGTGGCGATCAGCAGATAACGCTCGTCAGGAGTCAGCGAAGCCAGCACATCCAGATTGCGCGCCAGCCACAACTGCAGGCTCGACTGGCTCAGTTCAAACGGCTTGTGATGCAGGGCAAAGCACTCAACCTCATCACGCTCGAACTCGCCAAGCTCAGCCGCGGTGACGGTGCTGCCTTGCAAACATTGCCATACCAACTCGGGATCCAATCCTTTCAGTTCACCCGCCAGCAAGGTCGGCAACTGGCGAATGAAACGCTGCTGCCACTGATCCAACTCGGGCTCATGTTCGGGTTTCAGCGCCTTTAGCAGCAGGGCTGCGTGGCAGCCGCTGGCGGCATCCCGCTGCAGGCCGATGCGCAGTACCGTCAATCCAGCCTTGCGCCAGAAAGGGAGCAGGTCGGCGCTGGCCGAAAAGGCCGAGCCGAGGTAGTCGATGCCAATCTGACGATAGTGCTCCTCAAGCTTGCCAAGCAGCAGCGAACCCAGTCCGTGCCGGTGCAGCTCGGGGTGGATGGCGATACGCATCACCCGGGCGTAGCTGCGCCCCCCCGCCGTTTTAAAACCAGCGTGGGCCAGCAGCGACTGGGGCAGCAGATGGCCGCGCGGACGGCGGCGACCGGCCCAGATCTCCTCGGCCAGTTCGGGCTCTATCTCCCCTTCCCGCGCCACCAGCGCCACACCCAGCAGGCTCTCATCCTGCTCCAGCAGATGGATGTCGAGATCCGGGCTCTCCAGCAGGGATCTGAGATCGCTCGGCGTAGTCTGGTAGTGAGCCAGCACCAGCAGGCCGAACAGCTGGTTGAGCAGCTCCTCGTCGCTCGCCAGCGCCTCCTGACTGACCAGACGCCAGCTCGGGCTGGTCGGCGGCAAGGGAGTTGCCACTTCGGCATTGAGGCCGAGCAGGCGGAAAATCAGCGGCTCCAGCGGATCGCGCTTACTCCAGCGAATGGGCTCAGAGAGGTGGATCTCCTGCCACTCCGGGGTCTGGCTATCGAGCACCCGCTTGAAACGCAGGTGAAAACCGCGCCCCGTCCCTTCGTAACCGTGCTCGGTGGTGGCAAACACAATGCGGCTGTGGCGGGCCAGCATAGCCTCAAGCAGCGGGGTCGGAATGGCAGCCGCTTCATCCACCAGCAGCAGATCGGGATTCATCGCCTCGTGCACCAGCCGATCCGGCGAGCAGTAGCTCAGTCCGGTCAGCTGTTCAGGCGTGGTATCTAGCCCGCGAGCTGCGTGGGCAAACAGGGTCGCTACCGTTGCCTGCGAGGGGGCCGTCACCACTATGTTCAGCGCGGGTTGCTGGCGCAGCAGCTCGGCGGCAGCCAGCCCCAGCAGCGCACTCTTGCCACGACCGCGGTCGGCGCTCAGCACCAGCGGCCGACGACGATGGCCGTGCAACACCTTGTGTATAGCGGGCAGTGCCCGTGTCTGATCGCTGCTCAGCCTGCGCTCCGGCCCAATCGGTTGCCACGGCTGCGAGCAAACCGGCGGATCCAGAGAGAGGGCAGGATCACCTTCCAGCAACCGTACCAGCCGGGCGATAAAGCCGTGGCCGGCCCGGCCCGCCTCCTCCGGCTGGGCCACCAGCCGGATCCGGTCAGGATCCGGCCATGAAGGCCACTCTACTCTGGGCGGCGTCAGCAGCAACAGCAAGCCACCGGCGCATAGAGTGCCCGCCAGCGCCCCGAAGGCGTCGGGATGAAAGCCGCTGAAGGCGTTGAACACCAGCGTGTCGCACTCCTGACCGAGCCGCTGCAGCGCCTTGGCGGCGGGTTGCGGGGCATAACTCTCGGGCCCGGCACCCAGCCAGAAGACGGTCTCGCCGAGCAGGGATTGGGCGCGGGCAATGCACTCGGACTCCTCCCCCTCCAGCCAGATCATGCGCCGCTCACCGGCGCGGGCCAGCGCCTCGCGCAGCAGGGTGACCTCTTGCTGTGTCATGAAGCTTGGCTGTCAGCCGGTTTGCGGGGCTCGAACATGCGATCTCCCATCTGATCGATAAAGGTGTGAGCCTTCTGCACCATGAAACGCTCGGCATCGGCCGGATTGACAAACAGATCGGAGCGGATGAAACGGTGAGTTTGCAACACGCCGTCCAGCTCCTTGGTGATCCGCCCTGCCAGTCGGTACTGGCCACCTTCGGCCATGGGTTCCGGATAGATGAGATAGCCGGCATATTCGGTGGGAGTGACTTCCGGCGCCTTGGTCGGCTCGCCCCCGAACAGGGCGCTGAACAGTTTCTTGAGCATGGTGATCTCCTCTGGTTGCCAGCATTGTCCCCAAGGGGTTACACAGTGGCAAGCAGGGGATCTTATTACCAATGGTTATTTGCACTACGAACCATTCTCATTTAGATTTCATCTCATTCCACAAGAGGTGACCATCATGTACGTCTGTTTGTGCCGCGGCATCACAGATACCCAGATCCGCAAAGCGGTGCAGTCAGGTAAAAGCGAATTCCGCCAGCTCAAGCAGTCGCTCGAGGTGGGCGCCCAATGTGGCAAATGCGTGCGCATGACCATGGAGATCATCGCCGCCGAACTCGACAAGATGGAGCAGGAGCAACCCGCGCTCTACTACGAGGTGGCCTGATCCGGACACCTCTTTTCTGATGCGACCCGCCAACAGGGTCACCCCTTTTCTCAGGCGAGCTGGCTCGCCAGACCTCTTGTTGTCACTTTTCTGGACTAAGCTCTAACGATCGGAGCCTCAGGCACGAACCAAGGAGCACTGTCGATGAAAGGAGATCCCAAGATCATTGCCCACCTCAACAAGGTGCTGGCCAATGAACTGATTGCCATCAACCAATACTTCCTGCACGCCCGCATCTACGATGACTGGGGCCTCAAGGCACTCGGGCACAAGGAGTATCACGAGTCTATCGATGAGATGAAACACGCCGACGAGCTGGTCAAGCGCGTGCTGTTTCTCGAAGGGCTGCCCAATTTGCAGGATCTGGGCAAGCTGCGCATCGGCGAGACCGTCGAAGAGATGCTGCGCTGCGACCTGTCGCTGGAGATGGATGCCATTCCCGACCTGAAAGTGGCCATCGCCTACGCCGAGTCGGTGCAAGACTACATCAGCCGCGACCTGTTCCAGGAGATCCTGGAGGATGAGGAGGAGCATGTGGACTGGCTGGAGACCCAGCTAGACCTTATCGATCGCATCGGGCTGGAGAACTACCAGCAGTCGCAACTGCACCACGGCTCCTGAGCCAGCAGGCCAGCAAGCAAAGAGACCCGCCAGCGCGGGTCTCTTCATTTGAGCAGCCATGACCCGAAAACTTTTCGACAGGATCACAGTTAATACGCCCGACACAGCATCTGTCATGGCTTTCGATTAGGATACGACTCTCTTCCAATAACAATGCTACGGACGATTTCCATGGAACAGATTGCACGCGAGATGGCACCCCACAAACGGGTGGCACTGGTGGCTCACGACAACATGAAGACCCCTCTGCTGAACTGGGTAATGCGCCGCAAGGAGGAGCTCAAGCTCCACCATCTCTATGCGACCGGCACCACCGGCACCATGCTCGGCAAGAAGGCGCAACTGCCCATCACCTGCCTCTTCTCCGGCCCCATGGGGGGCGACCAGCAGCTCGGCGCCCTGATCGCCGAAGGGAAGATCGATGTGCTGATCTTCTTCTGGGATCCCCTCAATGCGGTGCCCCACGATCCGGACGTGAAGGCGCTGCTCCGCCTCGCGGCAGTCTGGAACATCCCGGTCGCCACCAACGAAGCGACCGCCGACTTCATCATGGACAGCCCCCATATGCGGCAAGCGTTCAGCGTACAGATCCCGGATTACGCCGGTTATCTGAAGGCGCGTACCGAGTGATCGGCTAACCCGTCATGCAAGAGGGCCGCAACAAGCGGCTCTCTTTATTAGGAAACAAACCGATGCCGGCTTATAGCGCCCGGGCGAGAATGCGCGCCACCCGATCAGGGTCGATATCCTGCTGCTCACCGAGCGCGGTGCGCCCCACCCGCTTGAGATTGGAGCAGACCGCCGGAATGCAACTTTCGCTGAGGCCATAGTCGGCCAGCCGGGTACCCAGTCCCATCTTCTGGAAGAACTGCTCGGTGCGGATGATCGCCTCCTCGATGCGCAGGGCCTTGTCCTCGCGGGTCGAATGCCACACCCGTTCGGCAAACTGGGCCAGCTTGTCCTGCTTCTGGCTCGCCCGCTCACGCAGCAGTGAGGGGAGTACCACAGCCAAGCTCTGGCCGTGATCCAACCCGTAGAGCGCCGTCAACTGATGGCCGATGGCGTGAGAGGCCCAATCCTGTGGCACCCCGCAACCGATAAGGCCGTTGAGCGCCAGACTGGCGGCCCACATCAGATTGGCCCGCACCTGATAGTTGGTCGGCTCCACCAGCGCCTTGGGGCCGTTCTCCACCAGCACCTGCAGCAAACCTTCCGCCAGCCGATCCTGTACCTCGCCTCCCACCGGAAAGGTGAGGTACTGCTCGGCGATATGGACGAAGGCATCCACCACCCCATTGCCGGTCTGGCGGGCAGGCAGGCTGTAGGTGGTGGTCGGGTCGAGCACCGCAAACTGCGGCTGCACCAGCGGACTTCTGAAGGAGATCTTCACATCCCCCCGGCTCACCACCGAGGTGGGATTGCTCTCGGAGCCGGTCGCCGGCAGGGTCAGCACACAGCCCATCGGCAGCGCCTTGTGCACGCTCGCCTGTTTACCGCAGATATCCCAGGGATCATCCCCCTCATAGCAGGCGGCCGCCGCAACAAACTTGGTGCCATCGACTACCGAGCCACCGCCGACCGCCAGCAGGAAGTCGATGCGCTCGCGCTTCACCAGCGCCACCGCCTCCATCAACAGCTCGAATCTGGGGTTGGCGCCGATGCCGGAAAACTCCTGCCACGTCACCCCTTCCAGCGCCCGGGTCAGCTGCTCATAGACGCCGTTTTGCTTGATGCTGCCACCGCCGTAGAGCACCAGCAGCCGGCTGCCGGGCGGGATCAGGTCGGGCAGGCTGGCGATCTGCCCCTCACCGAAACAGATGCGGGTCGGATTGGCATATTGGAAGTTGTACACGGCGGACTCCTCGACTGGCTCAATGCGCGGACATTGTGCGCCTGTGGGGAGGTGAGGTCAAAAGAGGTGGCAGAAGCTTGCCCATCGGCGGTCGACACTGGCCCATCGGTGCCGACCGGGTAGATCTCAGAACAGCGGCAGGATCAGGCAGTTTTGGCCTCATCTTTGGATGAGCTCTTCTTACCGGTCAGGCGATCCATCGCCTCCTTGAGCATCGCCTCTCGCTGTTCGTTGAGCGGCTTGCTCTGCTCCGCCCGCTCTTCCGGCGTCAGCTTCTTGTTATCGGCGATGGTCTTGAGCTTCTCTTCGATCTCGTTGAACTTCTTGCGATCGAAACCAAGCGCCTTGTCCACCAGCTGCTGCACCACGCCCCCCTTGTCAGAGCTCATATCCAGCGCCGGCGGCAGCTTGTTGTTCTTGGCCAGATGTTCGTAGGTCAGCACCTGCTGGGCTTGGCCGGTCATGCGCTGGGTGGAGAGGCTGACCATCTCCTCCCAGCCACCACCCTGACCGCCGCTACTGGCACTGTTGAGGGTAGCGAGGGCGCGGTTGTTGGATGCGCTCTGGGCAAGCTGCTGGCTGTAGGGTTTGATATCCATGGGGGGCTCCAATTCAGTGCGCATCTGCGGCAATGGGCACAGGCTGATCCGATCACATGGGGCGTCAGGCCCCACCATTATCAATTAAACCAGCAAGTTACAGGCCAACTTGTCAGATAGTGCGAGATCCAGAGATATGGCGGATCTCACCACGCATCCCACGCAAGCAGGCGTCAGAATCATGACTCATCTGCTGCCAGCTCACGCTGTTTTGGCACATTTTGCCGTCCACGCGCCACGATGCCAGAGAAAAGTCAGGAACAGTCGTTCGATCACAAAATAAACAACCACTCGGGAATACAATTTTGGCGCACATCACAACCAGCCAGCCGTGTCATGGATGATCTGTTCGTCAAACCAATAACAGGCAGACCAATCTGCCGTGCTCGCTCCGCTGCCAGTTCGGAGTTGCGGCCTCCCCACACCTCATCCCCTCGTCTGACTCTCACTCACCGCAACCTTTCGGGCATAACTATGAAAAAACACACCTTGAGTCTTCTCTCCGCCACCCTGCTCACCCTGCTTGGCACCAGTGCCGACGCCTGTACCGGCCTTATCGTCGGCAAGGGGGCCAGTGCCGATGGCAGCGTGATGATCGCCAGAAACGAGGATTTTGGCGTCAACAACTGGAACAAATACCTCGCCTTCCGGCCTGCGCAGCAGAACGAGGGCAAACTCTGGAAACTGGGCAACGGACTGGAAGTGCCGATGCCAAAGGCGTTTTTCGCCTACTCAGCCATTCGTGACTGGGATGCCACAGCCAGCGACCCGGACGGCAAGTATTACGAGGAGCGCGGCATCAACGAGTTCAACGTCGCCATTTCGGCCACCACCAGTGCCGAGGTCAACGACAAGGCCCAAAAAGCCGATCCGCTGATCGAGAAGGGGGTCATCGAGGCCATCATCCCCACCCTGATCCTGCCGCAGGCCAAAACGGCCAAAGAGGGGGTCGCACTGCTCGGCCGTTATGTGGAGCAATATGGCGCCGGTGAGGGCAACAGCCTCTATCTAGCTGATGTGAACGAGGCCTGGCTGATGGAGATTGGCTCCGGCCACCACTGGATCGCAGTGCGGGTGCCGGACGACAACTACGCCATGGTGGCCAACGGCCTGCGCATCCACGGCGTCAATCTCGACAGCGCCGATGTGCTGCACTCGCCCAAGCTGCTGGAGTTTGTACGCGAACACAAACTGCTGGATAACGCCGACCCGAAAGAGTTCAACTTCGCCAAGGCGTTCGGGGTCATCGCTGACCCGTATAACGTGGATCGGGAGTGGCTCGGCCAGAAAATGCTGACCGCCAGCCACCCGCAGCCGACCCGGCAGGCGCAATATCCGCTCTTTATGAAGCCGGATGCCCCCATCGCCGTGCCGGACGTGGCCAGGCTGCTGAGCGCCACCTATGAGGGCACGCCGCTGGCGGGCAAGGCGGAGCGGCCGATCCGCATCGATCGCCAGCTGGAATCCCACGTCATCCAGCTGCGCAAGGAGATGCCCAAAGAGCTGCAGGGATTGATCTGGCAGAGCTACGGCGTGCTGGCCGAATCTGTGATGGTGCCGCTCTACAACACGCTGGAAAACTATCCCCTGCCCTATCGCACCGGCAGCGACAGCTACTCCGATGACTCTGCCTACTGGCAGTTCCGCAGCCTGACCGCGCTGGCCAGCGCCGATCCGGACAAGTACCTGCCGCTGCTGCGAAACGTCTGGAGTAAGGAGAGCACCAAGCTCTACAAGGAGGTGGCGCTGCTCGACAAGAGCCTTAAGCAGGCCTATGCCAACGACAAGGCTACCGCCATCGGGCTGGCCGCCGACTACTCCTATGGCCAATTAGAGAAGACCTACCAGATGGCCAAAGATCTGCGCTACAAGCTGATGACGGATCTGACCAAGAGCAGCGAGAAGAAGTACTCGGAGGAGCAGTTCAAGAAGATCATGAGCCTGTAATCGGCTCGCCAACACAAAGAGGCTCCCAAGGGAGCCTCTTTTGTTTCAACCAATGCAGCGATCAGCGACGGCTGATATTGAGCGGGCCGAAGGTCTGCGCCACCGGCATGATCTCGATGCTGTTGATGTTGACGTGGGCCGGTTGCTGGCTCACCCAGAGCACGGTATTGGCGATATCTTCCGGCTGGATCGCCTCCACCCCCTGATAGACGGAGGCCGCCTTGGCATCGTCACCGTGGAAGCGCACGTTGGAGAACTCGGTGCCGCCGCACAGGCCCGGTTCCACGTTGGTGACGCGGATGGCGGTGCCAGCCAGATCGGCGCGCAGGTTGAGGCTGAACTGCTTCACAAACGCCTTGGTGGCGCCGTAGACGTTGCCGCCCGGATAGGGGTAGGTACCCGCGATGGAGCCGATGTTGATGACATGGCCGCGATTGCGCGCCACCATGCCCGGCAGCAGCAAGCGGGTGAGCAGGGTCAGGCCGCTGATGTTGGTGGCAATCATCTGCTCCCAATCTTCCAGATCCGCCTTGTGGGCCGGCTCCAGCCCCAGCGCCAGACCGGCGTTGTTGACCAGCAGCTCCACCTCGCTCCACTCGGCTGGCAGAGCGGCGATGGCGGCGCGGGTGGCCGCCTTGTCCTGCACGTCAAACGCCAGCGGCAGGAACTGCGCACCCAGCTCGTCAGCCAGCGCGGCCAGCCGCTCGGCGCGGCGACCGGTACCGATCACCTTGTAGCCCGCCTGCACCAGCTGGCGGCTGATGGACTCACCAAAACCGGACGAGGCGCCCGTTACCATTGCAATCATCTGAACCTCCATTATCTCAACCGATATTGTTATTTATGTTGTTGAAAGCAATCTGATTTATTCATCGCTCAATTCACGTCCGGTCGCCTTGCGCCAGACAAATACCACCAGATGGAGCAGCAGCAGACCCGAGCCACCCAGCGCAAACAGCAGGCCGGTGAGGGCGTTGACCGAGGTGTCGGCACCACACCACCACCAGACCAGCCAGCCACTCAGACCGATGATGAAAGTCTGGATGGCGCAGACCGGACAGCGCCCCAGCTTGGCCCTGATGGCGGTGGCAAGACAGTTGTCGCAGCTCATCCTGCTCCTCGATTCTGCTCGTGCAACATGATCAGTTGGCCCGTGAAGACGGCTTACGAGCCTGAGTGCGAGCCACTCTGCGCCGCTCACGCTCCTCGTCGCTCACCAGCGGCAGCACCAGCCGGTGGGCGTGCTGGTCGCGGCCATAGTAGTCCGCCAGCCGCTGCTGGGGACGAAATCCCAATCCCTGATAGAGCGCCAGCGCCTCTTCGTTGGCGTCCCCCACTTCGAGGCGAATCGCCCCCCAGCCAGCGACCTTGCCCTCGCGGATCACCTGCTCCAGCAGACGACGGGCCCAGCCCAGACGGCGCACCGTCCAGCGGATGGCCAGCGCCTGAATGACCAGCCGATCCCAGCCTCTGTGCTCCAGCAGGCAGAGATAGCCCATCAGCTGATGTTTCTCGTCCAGCAGCAACAGGGTGCGCCCCTTGGCGTGGGCCAGCAGATAGTGCCAGCGGCTGCGGCCAAAGGCGACTTCAGGGGGAAAACAGTAGCGTTCCAGATTAACGATGGCGCCCAGATCATCGGTTCGGGCAGCACGTACGGTCAACACGGGGAGTCCTTGTTCGGTTATTTATCCTCAGCACCAAAAATGCGACTTGTATCACAAGTTACCAAGGCGTCATATTAGGCACTGTAACCTCTTGTTTCCCCTCGCGCCATTGTCGTGCTTGTCGGTGCATCGAAGCCCACTGGGGATCCTGCCTGTTCAGGCAGTCTGATCTGTGGAGCCGAAAATATGAGTACCTATGTCATCGTCGAAGAGCTGGGCGACTGGCCTTGCCATGCCGATTATCTGCTGACCGCCCGCACCTATCTGCAACATGGCGTGCCGACCACCGGCGGCCGACCCCGCATCATCAACCTCTGCCGCAATCTGGAACACCTTAGCGCAGGCTACTACTGCTCGCTGCTGGCCCAGGCACGCGGCCACCACTGTCTGCCGGGTCTGCAGGCCATCAGCCGACTGCAACCCCAGCAGCCACCGGCCAAGCTGTGGCGCAAGGCACAAGGGTGGCTGGCCCAGCAGAGCGAGGATCGGATCCGGGTACGTGCCATCTTCGGCCAGTGTGAACAGAGCGAACTGGCGGGGCTGGCCCGCTACTACTACGGCCTGAGCCAGCTGCCGCTGCAGGAGCTGACCCTCAAGCGCGGCCGCCACGGCTGGTCGGTCCGCCAGCAGCAGAGCCGGTCACCGCTGGAACTGAGCCAAAGCGAGAAAGAGTTAATGCTGCACCACGCTCAGGCGCTGGTGGGGACCGGTGATGAGGAGCAGGCGGCGCCGCTCTACCAGCTCGCCATTCTGGTCGACCCCGATGATGGCCGTGCCAGCAGTGACGGGCTGGCGCTGGAGCGCTTTATCCGTGCTGCAGCCGTCCAGGGCATCCGGGCCGAGATCCTGCCACCGTCAGCCATCGAGCGGCTGCAGGAGTTCGACACCCTCTGGCTGCGTGCCGAAACCGCAGTCGGCCACTACACCTTCGAATTTGCCCACCGTGCCGAGCAGCTGAAGATGCCGGTGATCGACAGCTCCCGCGCTATCCTCGCCTGCAGCAACAAACTCTACCTCTACGAGCTGATGGTGCGTAGCGGCGTGCCCATGCCGCCCACCATGGTGGTGACCCGCCGCGGCCGCCACCACGTGGACGAACTGGTACAACGGCTCGGCCTGCCGCTGATGGTGAAGGTGCCCGACGGGGCACAGGGGCGCGATCTCGCCATGGCCAGCGACGAGCAACAGCTGGCCCGCCTGCTGGACGAGGGGCTGGGCCGCTCCGCCCTGCTGCTGGTGCAGAGCCGGATCCCCGCCGAGTTCGACTGGCGCATCGGCTTTCTCGACGGCTCGCCGCTGTTTGCCTGCCGCCGCTACCGGCCCGAACCGGGCAACCGCATTCGCCGCCGCAAGCACCCCCTCGACATGAGCCGCATCGAGGCGCTTCCACTCAACGAGGTGCCGGAACGGGTACTGCAGACCGCCCGCCGCGCCGTGCATCAGCTCGGCAATGGCCTCTACGGGCTCGATTTGCGCCAGCAAGGGCGTGACTGCGTGCTGCTGGAGATCGTCGACAACCCCTGGATCCGCGGTGATATCGAAGACAAGGAGGCGCAGGATCTCTACGAGCGACTGGCCCGCGCCTTCCGCCAGCGGCTGGAAAACCGGGGCCAGAGCACCGTATAACCACCATAACTTTGTCACCCACAATGACAGAGAGGGCCCCGCGAAGGGGCCCTCTCTCATATCAAAGCGTGCTGCGGCTGTCTTATTGCAGACGCAGGAAACGCCCGCTCAAGGGCGGTATCTCCACCGTTACGCTGCTGCCGCCGATGGCCAGACTCTCGCCGCTTTGCAGATCCACCAGCGCACTGCCGCTGCGCAGTTTGCCCGTCGGCAGGTTGTAGCTGAGCGCCGTGGTGGAGAGGTTGAGCAGGTAGACTATCTGCTCCCCCGCCGTCTGCTTGATGTCACCATAGAGACTGCCCTCGGCCACCAGTTTGACTCGCTCTCCCTGATAGAGAGCGGGGTGGGCGGCACGCATCGCCAGTAACTGGGCCAGCCACTCTTTCAGCTCGGCTTGTTCGCTACTTGGCACAAAGCCGGTGACAGCGGGCACCTTGCCGTCGCTGCGGGCCACATGATCGTCGCACAAGCCCTGCGCCGCACAGTCACCACCGACCTTGGCGGCAAAGCCCGGCACCTCGTCGCCAAACTCCTCGCCATAGTAGAAGGTGATGGGGCCGGAGCGGGCCGCCATAAAGCTGAAGGCTGCCTTGTGGCGCTGCCAGTACTCGGTCGACTTGAAGTTGCCACGCTCCAGCAGATCACCGAAACGCACCAGATCGTGGTTGCCCAGCATCAGGTTCGGCATGGCATGATTCGGGTAGTTCTCCACCTTGTTCCAGCTGGCGTCAAGCACGCTGGCCCCCTGGCCGCCCTTGCCGGACTCCTCCACCGCCAGTGCCTGCACGATGCCGTAGCGCAACGGGAAGTCGAACGCCGAGGAGAGCGCCGGATTGTCGCTGCTGCCATAAGCCTGAGCGCGAATATCGTCAGCCCCCTTCCACACCTCGGCCACCATGTAGCCGAGGGTGCCCCACTGCTGACCGGCGGCCTTGCGCGCTGCGCTGGCCTGCTCCACCTCGCTGCGAATGGCGCGCCAATCATCCAGCCCAAGCTGATAGGCCTGATCGAGGCGCCAGCCGTCGATGCCGTACTGCTCGACCCAATAGCGGGCCACCTCCTTGAAGTAGGCGAGGCTCTCCGGCTTGCTGTAATCCACCAGCTGGCCGGGATAACCCGCACCGCCGCTGGTGAGGGCTGGCAGACGCCCCTCTGGCGAGGGCTTGCTCACCCCCACCTTGTTGACGTGGCCAAACACCCCGTCGAGGAAGACGTAGAGGCCGCGCTGGTGCGCCCCGTCCACCAGCTGCTTGAGCTTGGCATTGCTGCCAAAGTTGGGATCCACGGTAAAAAAGTCGCAGGCGAAGTAGCCGGTGGCATCGAGCTTGTTATCGCCGCCTTGCCCCGCGCAGGAGTCGAACACCGGGGTGAGCCAGATGGCGTTGACGTTGAGACTCTTGATGTGGTCGAGACTGTCGATGATCCCCTGCAGATCGCCGTTGTGCTGGGAGGGGCCATAGCCGACGCCGTAGTTGGCACTGCCGTCACCATCGGCAAACGACTCCACCATTACCTGATAGATGCGCAGGTTGCAGGCGGGTTGATCGTCGCCATAGCAGGCACGACTGGCCGTAGCGACCGGAGGGTGAGTGACCGGCGGATTGACGACGGGGGGAGCGCTCTCCCCACCTGAACTACCGCTGCCGCCGCAAGCCGCAAGTAACAGGGCGGCCCCGAGCAGGCCGCCATAGCGTAACGTTCCCTGTTTCATTGTTATGTTCCCGCTGTGAGAGCAGGCGTCTGATACGCCTGTTTTTCACCATGATAGCGATGCTCACACAGCGGTGTCTGTGACTGAAAACGTTATCTGACTCAACTGGTTAGAGCACCCCTGCCGAGGCAAAACGGTAGTTGAGCGAGAGCCAGTAGGAACGGCCCGGCTCGGGGATGCGGCCGCTCTGCTCGTAGCCCAGCCCGGCCTGACTGCTGTGCACCGACTTGGAGAGGTGCTCGTAGTAGAAGGTGTCGAACAGGTTGTCCACTCCGGCCGAGAGCTGCCACCCTTTGGCAAACTGCCAGGCGCCGCTCAGGTTCATGGTGAAGAAGCCAGGGGTCTCGCCCTGATCCTGACCGGCGACCGTGCCGGAGCCCACATCCACCCGATCCTGCGCCGCCACGGCGCGCCCCAGCAGGGTGAAACTCAGCGCTTCGTCCGGCTGCCAGCCCAGCGCCAGCTTGCCATCGAGCGGTGGCATCTGGGCCAGCGGTTTGTTGTCGCTGCGGTTTTCGCCGTAGACCACCGCCAGACCACCATCGAGACGCCACTGCTCGGCAAACTGCCAGCGCCCTTCCAACTCGCCACCCCGGGTCTGGGCATCGATATTGCGCACCTTGTTCGACTTGCTGTTGTAGAGCAGGTAGTCCTTGATGTCGGCGCTAAAGAGGGAGAGGGTCAGGTCCAGCTCGCGGCTGCGCAGAGCCAACCCAGCATCCCACTGGCGACTGCGCTCCGGGTTGAGGGTGAACGGGGTGCTGTCCTTGCTGCGCTCCCAGTAGTCCGGCGCCCGCTCCGCCTGCCCCCAGGCCAGATAGCTGGACCAGCGGGGCGACCACTGGTACTCGTAGCGACCAAACCCGCTGTTCAGACTCAGGGTATCGCTGTAGAGGGTCTGTTCACCGGCGCCATAGCGGGTGGTCTCGACCCTATCCTGACGATAACCGCCCTTGTAGCTGTGGGCTCCCTGCTGACGACCCAGTTCGGCGAAGCCGCCCTGCTGCTCGAAACGCAGGGTGCGCTGACGATCCTTGGTGGCATAGTCGACCCCACTCCGACTGCGATGCTGATCCCGGTTGCTGTCGAGCCCGGCGGTCAGCAGCCAGTCTGCTGGCAAGACGATGTCGTTGGCCCAGCGACCGCCGGTGTTGCGGCGATCCGGGTTGGAGAGCATCTTCATGCCGCTGTTTTGCCGCAGGCTGAAGTTGTCCATGATGTGGTCTATGTAGTTGTCCCACAGGGTCAGCTCGCTGCGCTGCCAGTGAGTGGTGATCTGCTCCTGCTTGAGCTTCAGCCCGAAGGATTCGCGATCAAACATGGGGCCATCCATGGTGCGGTCCGCATAGGCGGCGCGGGCATTGCTGCGCTCGGCGGTCAGTTCCAGCCAGGTGTGCTCCCCCGGCGTCCAGCCCAGCTGGGCGGTGCCGTTCTCGCGGCGATAGAAGGATCGCACCTTGTCACCGTGGCCATCGCGGTAATCATCGCTGTCGGAGTGGGTGAACTGACCGCGCAGATAACCATCGGTCGAGCCTGCCGTCATGTCGACCATCTGATCATCGCGGCCGAAGCTGCCAAAGAGGGCCGAGGCATCGGCCTTGAGAACCGGCGCGGTGAACTCGGGCCTGTCCCGTTCGAACAGCACAGTGCCTGCCAGCGTGGCCCCCTGCTCGAGGGATTGCGGCCCCTTCAGCACCCGGATCCGGTCAAAAGATTGGGGGAAGACGTAAGCAGTGGGTGGATCCATGCGACCGCCGCAGCCGCCAGCCAGCATGCCGCCATCCATCTGCACGTTGAGGCGGGACATCCCCATCCCCCGCAGCACGGGATCGCCGCCAAGCCCCCCTTTGCGCACCATGCTCATGCCGGTGACATTCTTCAGATAACCGGCGCCGTCGGCAGCGGGCATGGGGGAACCGGGCTTCTTGGGATCAAGCGTCACTTCAAGTGTGCTGGCCGGGCGGGTTGCTACCACCACCATGGGATCCAGCTGTTGAACCGGCTCCTGACCGGCGGCGCCGTGACAGGCGAGCCCCCCCACCAGCAGGGCAAGAGGAGTGCGCATATGACAAGCCATACATTTTCCTTATGTATTTGTTTATTTTGTTTTTTTCATTCAACCAATCAAACCTTTCAGCAGGGGAAAGGTTTGCCATCAGGCCGCAAAAAAGGCCTGCGGCGTGAAAGCGGCAAGCCTCTGTCGGGGGAAAGCGAAGGCAGGTTGGCAAAATGTTGCGCAGGTTTTACCCAAGTTCATTCATAAAGGCAAACGGACAAACATTCCAGTAACAGGAATCTGGCGTTGGCTCACAAAAAGCACGGATTAGCTGAAGGCTTCCCGTTCATCGATGGGGGAGATCAGGTGATAAACCTCGTGGGCAGACAAGGTGCATCCGACGGGCCACTCCAGCTGGTGGTGACGGTTGATAAAGACCCGGGCGCAGTGGCGTTCGCTCTCCAGCTTTGCAAACAGCAGCTGACCTCGCCAGGGGGTCAGATCCAGCACGCCCGTGGTGCCATCCGATAACACCACAAACAGGCGCCATCCCTGCACATACTCGACATCGATAAAGACCGGCATCCCTTCGGCTCCGATTGAGATAATTCGCGGCAATTATAAATGGAGTCCCCCCTTCCATTCGCGCTGCGGCTCACATTTTATCCAGCAGCTTATTCTGCACTCAGTAACCGGTCGAGTTCACACTTTTAGATAAGCGATATGTTAATTGCCTCTTTTGGCAAGATAGAGTGCAACCTTATCCACATCTGCCTGTCATAAAAGCACAACAAATAAAAAAGCGTCTGTGGACAGACGCTTACAGGCCCAATCAGGAACAAACATGACAGCTCTAAAACAGCGACTCGGCCCGTTTTGGCCCTTCGCCATCTTCTGCGCGCTCGCGCTCTTCTCTCTCTCTTTCAGTCGAATTGCCCTCGGTGTCTGGCAACTGGAACGGGTGGATGCCGTGGCCGGTTGGCAGGAGATGCTGCTGCAAGGGATCCGGGTCGATTTTGCGACCCTCTGCTGGGTCTGGGGCGTCCCCGCCATGCTCACCCAGCTGCTGGCAGGCCCCCACGCCATCGGTCGCGGCTGGCTGCAATTGATGCGAGTGTGGCTGACCGTCGGACTCTGGCTGATGCTGTTCCTCGAGATCTCCACCCCCTCATTTGTCACCGAATATGGCGTGCGCCCCAACCGCCTCTATGTGGAGTACCTCATCTATCCGAAAGAGGTGCTCTCCATGTTGTGGGCGGGCCGCAAAGCCGAGCTGCTGCTGGCGGTGCTCTTCAGTGGTGCCGTGCTGGCCGGTGGCTGGTGGCTGAGCGGCCGTCTGGTGCGTGGCCTCAGCTTCCCGCGCTGGTATCTGCGTCCGGCCTTCGCCCTGCTGATCCTGGCCATCGGTTTTCTCGGTGCCCGCTCCAGTCTCGGCCACCGCGCCCTGAACCCGGCCATGGTCGCCTTTGCCGAGGATCCGTTGGTCAACTCGCTCACCGTCAACTCCGCCTACTCCCTCTTCTTTGCCATCAAGCAGATGGGTGCCGAGGAGGATGCCAGCCAGTTTTACGGCAAGATGTCCGAGCAGAAGGTGCTCGACATCATGCGCAAGGAGAGTGGCCGTCCGGCCAGTGATTTCAACTCCGATCTGCTGCCCAGCCAGACCTTCAACGAGGCAAGCTTCCAGGGCAAACCGAAGAATCTGGTGATCCTGCTGCAGGAGAGCCTGGGCGCCCAGTTTGTCGGCTCCCTCGGTGGCCTGCCGCTCACCCCCAACATTGATGCGCTGTCGCAGCAGGGCTGGGCGTTCGAGCAGCTCTACGCCACCGGCACCCGCTCGGTACGCGGTATCGAGGCGGTACTGACCGGCTTCACGCCGACCCCGGCACAGGCGGTGGTCAAACTCGGCAAGAGCCAGACCAACTTCTTCACCATCGCGGATCTGCTCAAACAGCGGGGTTACGACACCAGCTTTATTTATGGCGGCGAGAGCCACTTCGACAACATGCGCAGCTTCTTCCTCGGCAACGGCTTCACCACCATCGTCGAGCAGAAGGATTTCGACAATCCGGTGTTCAAGGGCTCCTGGGGCGCATCCGATGAGGATCTGATGGCCAAGGCCGACGAGACCTTCAAAGCGCTGCACAAAGAGGGCAAGCCCTTCTTCAGCCTGGTGTTCAGCTCCAGCAACCACGATCCGTTTGAATTCCCGGACAACCGCATCGAACTGTTCGAGCAGCCCAAGCAGACCCGCAACAACGCGGCCAAGTATGCGGATTACGCCATCGGCGAGTTCTTCAAGAAGGCGAAACAGTCCGAATACTGGAAGGACACCCTGTTCTTGGTCATCGCCGATCACGACAGCCGGGTCGGTGGCGCCAGTCTGGTGCCCATTCCCCGCTTCCATATCCCCGGCGTCATTGTGGGTGACGGCATTGCACCGAGGAAGGATCCGCGCATCGTCAGCCAGATCGACATGGCGCCGACCCTGCTCTCCCTGATGGGGATCAGTGCCGACTACCCCATGCTCGGCAAGGATCTGACCCGCATGCCCGCCGACTGGCCGGGTCGGGCCATCATGCAGTACGACAAGAACTTCGCCCTGATGCGCGGCAAGGATGTGGTGATCCTGCAACCGGAACGGGCGGCAGAGGGCTATGTCTACGACAATGCCAACGAGAAGCTGACCCTGGCAGCGCAGCCGGACGCCTTGAAGGAGGATGCGCTTGGTCTTGCCCTGTGGGGCAGCATGGCCTATCAGAAGAGTCTCTATCAGACGGCCAAGGATGAACGCACCGCCGCCAATTGAGCCGCTCGTGCTGCTTCAACCCATAGCAGAATGGAAAAAACCGCCAGCTGGCGGTTTTTCCATCTATCCATACCGTCGGCCCACAGGCCGTTATGGCTGGGGAAAGCAGGGCAGGGAGCGGCTGAACTTGTGCTCGAATACCAGCGAGGTTTCGAGGTGCACCACTTCTTCGCGGGAGGTGAAGTGATCGAAGACGAAGTTGCGCAGGTGCTCGGTATCGGAGACACAGAGGTGCACCAAAAAATCATCCTTGCCCCCCATGTGGAACAGGCTGATCACTTCGGGCAGCGCCAGAATGGCATCGCGGAAAGCATCGATGATCTGACGGCTATGGCGGGCCAGCTGCAGGGAGACCATGGCCTGAATGTGGCCACCGAGGGCCTGATAATCCACTTCGCAGTGCGCCCCCTTGAGCACGCCATCCTGCTGCAGCTTGCGCACCCGCTCCAGACAGGTGGAGGGGGCAACGCCCACCAGCGCGGCCAGATCCTTGTTGGTCATGCCCGCATCCCGAAACAGATGGGCCAGGATATCCAAATCCAGTTGATCCAGGTTTCTCATCTTAACTCCTTGAACCGCTCAATTTTTTAGACTCTGCCCGTAAACCGGGGCAAACACAACGGCCATTGACATCCCCCCTGCCCCGCCTATCCTTGGCGCCATTCACCGGCCGCAGCCCTGCGGCCACCACGCGAGGATCCGCCATGCACCCGTATCACCCCTTCTGGAGCCTTGAGGTTCCCCGTGTCGACGGTCAGCTGCTGCTGACCCCCTGCCCCGGCACCCAGCAGGTGCCGCTGACCCTGGCGCTCGATCAACTGCGGTTGGCCGGTGCCCACGGAGTGGTGACCCTGATGACGCGCGCCGAGTTGATCCGACTCGAACTGGCGCAGCTCGGCCAGCAGGTCGAACACGAAGGGATGCGCTGGTTCCATCTGCCCATCGAGGATGATCTGGCCCCCGACACCGACTTCGAGGCTGCCTGGCAACAGGCGCTGCCACAGCTGCGCGAGCTGCTGGGGGATGGCAAACATCTGGTCATCCACTGCAAAGGGGGCAGCGGTCGTACCGGTCTGGTCGCCGTCGCGCTGCTGATGACCCTCGGCCAGCCGCAGCAAGAGGCGATGACCGCAGTCAAAGCTCACAGACCCAAGGCGTTTACCCTGGCCTGCCACCGCCAATGGCTCGACCAGCTGGCCGAGCGGCTGGAGCTGGGCGACTGACTACTTGCCTCCTTGGTCATAGGTGAAGACCTTGCCGATATCCTCCACCCGATAGCTGGTGAGCTGATAGACGTAGTAGTTGAGCCAGTTGGCAAACAGCAGATGACCATGGCTGCGCCAGCTGGCGCGCGGCGTCTTGCCCGGATCGTTATTCGGGTAGTAGTTGACCGGAATGGCCGGGTCGAGCCCTGCCGCCAGATCCCGCTGATACTCCCCGTCCAGCGTCAGGGCATCGTACTCCGGGTGCCCGGTGACAAACACCTGACGACAATCCTTGGTCGCCGCCAGATAGACTCCCGCCTCTTCTGACTCGGCAAAAATCTGCAAGTCGGTCTGGGCACGGATCAGATCGCCATCAAACGCCGCGTAACGGGAGTGCGGGGCGACGAACTCGTCATCGAAACCGCGCAGCAACGGCTCGTGCTCATCGAGGCGATGGTGGCGGTAAACCCCGGAGAGCTTCTCGCCGTGGGTCTGCTTCTCCATACCATACAAGGCTTTCAGCGCCGCCTGCACCGCCCAGCAGAGGAACAGGGTGGAAGTGACATGCTGATGGGACCACTCGATGATCTCGACGATGCGCGGCCAGTAGACCACCTCCTCGAACTCCACCAGCCCGAGCGGCGCCCCTGTGATGATCATGCCGTCATAGTTGTTGCCACGCACCTGCTCGAAGTCGTGATAGAAGTTCTCCAGATGGGCCTGCGGCGTGTTCTTTGACTCCCTGTCATCGATGCGCAGCAGATCCACATCCACCTGCAGCGGCGAGTTGGAGAGCATCCGCATCAGCTGGATCTCGGTCTCAATCTTCTTTGGCATCAGGTTGAGGATGAGCACCCGCAGCGGACGGATGTTCTGGGTGACGGCCCGGGATTCCGTCATCACGAAGATGTTCTCCTGCCCCAGCACTTCGGCGGCGGGTAACTGATCCGGGATCTTGATCGGCATGCTTACTCCCTGTACTGCATCGGTAAATATGTCTGGACATCCAGAAGCCTATAATAAAGCTCCTGCCCTGTCATCAGATACCTTTTGTATTCACCCCCGCCTTTGACTAGCATACGGCTCAGTGTGTCTCCTGCTTCCAAGATAATGACCGGTATCAAGATTTCCGTAGATCGACTGCAAGTCGGCAACTATGTATCCCTGCCACTGGGGTGGCGCGAACACCCGTTCCTGTTTTCCAGCTTCAAGATCAAAAGTGAAGAAGAGATCGAGCTGATCCGCCGTCTCGGCCTGAAACTGGTCACCATCATTCCCGACAAGAGCGACGTTCCGCCCAAGCCCCTCAATCAGGTACAGCCTCAGCAACAAGAGAGCGCAGACGCCGCCCAGCGTCAGGCCCAGATGCAGCAGGAGAAAGATCGCCGCATCGAACAGTTGCAACTCTATCGCCGCAACCTACAGCAGTGCGAGAAGCAGTTCCAGCAGTCGCTGGCGCAGGTGCGCAGCGTGATGAGCAAGATCCAGTCCCGCCCCCTCAATGCCATCGGCGAGGCGCAGGAGCTGGTCAATGCAATGACAGAACAGCTGCTCTCGGTGGACGAGATGGTGCTGCACCTAGTCTCCGACAGCGAGGATGGCAACAACCTCTACTTCCACTCCCTCAATGTGAGCGTTCTCAGCATGCTGCTGGCCAAGGAGTGCTGCATGACGGCTGACGAGATCCGTCAGGTCGGCATGGGGGCGCTGTTCCACGATATCGGCAAGCTGAAGATCCCGAGCCAGATCCTGCGCAAGACCGAGCCTCTGACCAAGCCGGAGCAGAACCTGATGGCCCAGCACCCGCGCTACGGGCTGGATCTGCTCAATCTGGCCAAAGATTTCCCGGCCGAGGCGAAGGGGATCGTGCTCCATCACCACGAATATCTCGATGGCAGCGGGCCGGAAGGGCTCAAGGGTGGCCAGCTCGATCCGCTGACCCAGATGGTGTCGCTGATCAACGAGTACGATAACCTCTGCCACATGCAGGCCAAGGTGCCCTACTCGGCCCTGAGCGGCCTCTACAAGCAGCGCAAGGCGCAGTTCAATCCGGAGTACCTCAGCATGCTGATCCGGTTGATGGGGATCTACCCCCCCGGCAGCGTGGTGCAACTCTCCAACGGTCAGGTGGGGCTGGTGATGTCGGTCAACGCTTCCCGCCTGCTCTACCCCTCGGTGCTGGTCTACGATCCGCGCATTCCCCGTCAGGAAGCGGCCATCATCGACCTGCAGCAAGCCGAACTGTCGATCGCCAAGGTGATCCACCCCAAACGGCTGCCACCCGCCGTGTTCGAGTACCTCAATCCGCGTACCCGGATCAGCTACTACTTCGAGCACAACAAAGCCTGATTGTGTTGGCTCGAGGCCAACCGTTGCCACCCGTTTAATCCAAGGAGCCTGCCATGCGTATCGAGATCATCAGTACCGGAGACGAAATAGTGACGGGCCTGGTGGTGGATACCAACGCGGCCTGGCTCAGCGCTCTGCTGCTGGAACAGGGGTGGCAGGTGCGCCGTCGCCTGACGGTGGGTGACAACCTCGCCGACCTGAAAACGGTGCTGCAAGAGAGTGCCAGCCGCGCCCAGGTGGTGCTGGTGTGTGGCGGGCTCGGGCCCACCGCCGACGACCTCACTGCTCAGGCAGCCGCTGAAGCCTTTGAACAACCGCTCACCCTCTTCCCCGAATGGCTCGCTACCATCGAAGCGCGCTACGCCAGCCGTGGCCGCTCCATGGCACAAAGCAATGCCAAACAGGCCTGGTTGCCGCAGGGGAGTGAGATCCTCGACAACCCGGTTGGCACCGCCTGCGGCTTTGTGGTGCGAAATGGCCAGAGTCAGCTCTTCTTCACCCCGGGCGTGCCGTTCGAGTTCAAGCAGATGGTGCGCGAGCAAATTCTGCCGCGCCTCAAACAGCTGGCCGGTGCGCAGATCGATACCGAGCTGCGTCGCTTTTACACCTTCGGCGTCTCGGAGTCGGCGCTCAGCGATATGCTGGATGCCGACCCCTGGCCAGCTGGTATTGAGCTGGGTTACCGCTCCTCCATGCCCCTTATCGAGCTGAAACTGATCGGCCACGGCGCCAGCGCCGCTGACATGGAGAGCGCCGAGAGCAGATTGCTCAACACGATCCGCCCTTGGCTGGTTGGCAGCGGAGATACGGAACCGGCGCAGCAGATCCTCGCGCTGCTGCAAGGCAAACCGCTGGCTCTGCTGGAGGGAGAGAGTGGCGGCGCTCTGCTGGCGCTTTGTCACGGCCATTCCCGGCTGGAGGCCAACTTCAGTACGCTACTGGCCGATGAGCTGGCGCAACTGCCGACCGCCGATGCGGGCCTGCAACTGACCATAGGGCGAGAGGGGACAGAGGGGGTGCCACTGCTGCTCAGCGCCGATGGCATACACCTCGGTCAGACGGTCAAGGTCAGCCATCCCGACCCGGAGAGCCGCCGCAAGATCCTCGCCTTTGCCGCCCTCGACATGCTGCGCCGCCATATGCTGGGTGAGCCGGTACTCGGAGATTACCTCACCCTGGCCAGAACAGCCCAGCGCAGCTGATAACTACCGCCCCTGCCAGCGACCCTATGTCGCTGGCGCTGCGATCCGCCTTTTCACGCCGTTGCCAAACAGCACCCATATTTATCCGGCCGCCATCACCGATTTGACTTCAATTCATTGACCATTCAGAAGAAATATCTGAATACTGCCCACTCTCAGGGTTGGTGACTCGCTTTATTAATCATTGAGAGATTAAATGACAGTAGAGGAGCGAGCCGATCGTTCCGTTCTCATCCAGCAAGGAGATGCGGTGTTAAGCAAAGAGTGGTTGCTGCTATCAAGCGATATGGAACTGGTCTGCCTGCGGATTGCCGCCGGTCTCACCAAGCCTGTCACGGAACAGGATGTGCAGGCTCTGCTGCTCGCTTCCAACTGTCGCCGCTATCAGCCGCTGTCCGAGGGGATCAAACAGGCCATCAGCCTGCTCAATACCCTGCTCACCAACCCTGCCGCCCCCGTCCCTGCCAACCCCATCCCCATCGGCAAGCGTCAGGATGCCCGACTCGCCGTAATAGTGGAGAAGGATCGCATGAGCGCCATCGCCCAGATCACTGCCGACTGGGGTGGCAAGTATGTGACGCTGGAACAGCTGAAAGAGGCGATCGCCATCAGCGAAATCAAACAGGGGGTGAGTGAGCAACTGCTCACCGCTGCCATCCAGTCAGCCAAGGAGGCCGCCCCCGGCAGTCAGCTCAAGCTGGTGATTGCCAACGGCCAGCCTGCCGTCAATGGTCAGGACACTCGCTATGAGCGGCTGGTGGAGACCCCGGCCGAACGGATCCTCAAACCGCAGGAGCTGGGTCATGGCAAGGTCGACCTGCGGGATCTCGGCTCCATCGTCACCGTCAAGGCAGGCGCTCCGCTGATGCGCCGTCATCCGGCCACCGTCGGGGTACCCGGTTTTACCGTGACCGGTCAGGATCTGCCCGCCAAAGATGGCAAAGACAGCCCGATGAGTGCTGGCGAGGGCACCTTCATCTCCCCCGATGATCCCGACCTGCTGATTGCCGGTCGGGCTGGCCTGCCCTGTCAGGAGAAAGCGGGCATGAAGGTGGACGAGGTGCTCAGCGTCAAACAGGTTGATGCCCGCCACGGCCACATTGATTTTGAAGGAGGCTTAATCGTCAGCGGCGACGTCAACCCGGGCATGAAGATCCGGGTCAGCGGTGACATCGTGATTGGCGGCTTTATCGAAGGGGGCTGGATTGAGGCAGGGGGCAGTATTACGGTACGCCACGGCATCATTGGCCGCCGCAACGAGCAGGGGGAGTACCTTTGCCAACTCAATGCGCAGGGGGAGATCCACGCCAGCTACGCCCAGTATGCCCAGCTGGAAGCGGGGGGGGATATCCAGATCCAGAGCCAGCTCAGCCACTGCTACTCCCGCAGCGGACAAGATATCAAGGTGGGTGATAGCAACATGCGCAAAGGCACTCTGCTGGGGGGCACCAGCATTGCCAATCGCCTGATCATGGCCCCCAGCCTGGGGGCCGAGGCCGCCAACCATACCCGGCTGCAGATCCTCGGCGGCTACTTCACCCACAAGGAGCAGGAACACCAGCTCAAGCTGCGCCAGCAGGCGTGTCAGGCCCAGCTGGAGAAAATCAAGGAGCTGGTCATGAAGTTGCTGCAACTGCCCAGCGACAAGCGCAATCCGGATACCCTGCGCAAGCTCAAACCGATCCGGGACCATCAGCTGGCCGAACTGGCCCAGCTCGATGAGCAGCTCACCGCCAACCAGGAGGAGCTGCGAAACTTGATGGCTCAGATGGAGGTCATTGCCACCCAACACCTCTACTCCGGCATCGAGGTCGAGATGGCCAGCTTCAAACGCAAGGTTACCATCACCCGAGGCCCTACCCGTCTGACCATCCATGATGAAACCCTGGAGATGACCCCTTACGAGGGACACAAATAGCTCAACCGGCACGGACTGCTCGCTGTATCGTCCGTGATCCCGCCGCCGATTTTCGCTACACTCGCCACTTCCTTGGCCCCACCGGGCGGGCCACCCAGACTCAGGTAGTGAGAGATGTACAAGCTGATCGCATTGGATATGGATGGCACCCTGCTCAACCCGCAGGGCCAGATTACTCCCCGCACCCACGCCGCCATCAGCGCCGCGCGCGCCAAAGGGGTAACCGTTGTGCTGGCCTCCGGCCGCCCGCTGGAAGGGATGAGCCGCTATCTGGAAGAACTCGGCCTCACCACAGAGCATGACTACGTCATCTGCTACAACGGCGCTCTGGTGCAACAGGTGGCCGATCAGCGCATCATCCGCAGCCAGCTGCTGACCGGCAGTGACGCCAGCGCCGTCGCCAAACTGGCTGATGAGCTGGAGGTGAACGTCCATGGTTTCTCGGTCACCCGTGGACTGATCAGCCCCCGTGTCAGTACCTACACCGAGCACGAATCTCGCCTGATCGGCATGCCGATCAATCTGATCGACTTCGCCACCCTGCCTGCCGACGAGCAGATCATGAAGGTGATGATGATCGACGAGCCGCCCCAGCTCTCCCGCGCCATCGAGCGACTGCCTGCTGAGCTCTATGAGCGCTATACCGTGGTACAGAGCGCCCCCTTCTTCCTCGAGTTCATGAACAAGCAGAGCAACAAGGGAACAGGCGTGGCCGCACTGGCCGAGCACCTGGGCCTGACCGCCGCTCAGGTGATCTGCGTCGGGGATGCCGGCAACGATCGCCACATGATCGAGTACGCTGGCCTCGGTGTGGCGATGGGCAATGCCACCGACGAGATCAAGGCTCTCGCCCAGCACACCACTGCCCGCAACGATGAAGATGGCGTGGCTCAGGTGATCGAGCAGTTCGTACTGAATGCCTGATCGCAATCGAGCGCCCCTGCGTCCGATAAGGAAATAAAAACGGGGAGGCTGTCAGCCTCCCCGTTTTTTCTCTGGTTAGTTATCTGCGTGATGAGCGGTAATTCGTGCGTATCACTGGTTCGCCAGACACTGGGTATGGGAGCCCGGTTGCAGGTAAGGCGTCAGCAGAGGAGCCATCCCCTTGAGCACCTGTACCGGCAGCGCCGAGGTGAAACGGAACTTGTCAGACTGGCTACCCGGTACATAGGCGGTCAGGGTACCGAAGTGATCCTCACCCAGATAGAAGACGAAGGTTGCGGTGCGGTTGCGCGCCAGCGAGCTGGTCACGTTGCCATAACGGCCCACTGTTTCAATCCGGTTATCCCCGGTCCCGGTCTTGCCCCCCATCTGCAGCACAGTGCCATCCGGCAGGGTAAAGGCACCGGCGATACGTCTTGCCGTGCCCCCTTCAACGACCTTGGAGAGCGCACTGCGCAGGGCTGCCGCCACCTCTGCCGGCATCACCCGGGTTCCCTCGGTGTGCTGCGGCTCAAACTCAGTCTCGAAGGGCGTCCCCTTGGCGAACGAGAGATGCTCGATACGCAAAGTTGGCGAGCGGACACCGCCATTCTGGATAATCCCCATCAGCTCGGCCAGTGCAGCCGGACGATCGCCGGAGCTACCCAACGCGGTCGCCAGCGAAGGCACCAGATGGTCGAACGGATAACCGAGCTTGGCCCAGCGCTGATGGATATCGAGGAAGGCTTCAACCTCCAGCATGGTGCGGATCCGGCTGTCACGGGCACTGCGATGGCGAGTCTTGAACAGCCAGCTGTAGACCTCCTGCCGCTCGTCACGACTGGCTGCCACAGCGTCGGCAAAGGTCGCCTTGTCGAACTCCTTGAGATAGGCCAGCAACCACAGCTCCAGCGGGTGAACCCGGGCGATGTAGCCCTGATCCGGCAGTGAATACTTGCCCGGGCCATAGCTCACATAGAGCTGATTGACCCGCTTCGCACTCAGCTTCTCCCGCGGCAACCGCTCCGCCAGGAAGGCAGCAAAAGCCGCTTCGCTGGCTTCCGGCATCAGGTAGCGGTGAACCGCCGCCAGACGTACCGCACTCGGCTTGAGACCGTCGAGGAAGGTATCGAGCTGCTCCTCGGGAGTCTTGCCGCGATATTTGCGCCAGAAGCGCAGCAGATAGGTCTGGCCCTCTTTGTCGGCAAATTTGGCCAGATACTCCTGACGGCGGGGATCCTTGTCATCCTTCAGCAACTGGGCACGGTTGCCCTCCTTGTAGAGGCTGTAGCGCACGATATCGCGCATCAGCCGCACAAAGGGCAAGTTAATCGACTCACGCAGAGAGTCACGCAACGTCGGAATACGATTGTTATCCTCGCGGCGGAAGTTGTTGAAGGTGTGCATGCCGCCACCGGTAAAGAACCCTTCATTGGGGCTGGCGGAGTATTTGCGATCCAGCGCCGCTTCCAGCATCACAGGCAGGCTCTTGTCCTGAGCCGTCATCAGATAGGAGATGGCCCAGCGGCTGAGGTTGTCCTGAGAGACGGCAGCCAATTTACGCAGATTCTCGACCGGCATCCCGGCATAGTTATCGTGCAGCTCGGCTACGATCTCCAGATAGGTAGTCAGCACCCGCAACTTGGCGGTTGAGCCCAACTCCAGCTTGGAGCCTTCATTGATATCAAACGGCTGATCGGTGTTGTCGGTCTGTACCCGCACCTTGAACCCTTCCGGCGATTTCTCGAACAAGGTGAAGCTGTAGCGCACATCGCCGGTCTTCTCTGGCGAGAGCAGGCGCTCACCAAACAGCCCTACCTGGGCGGCAAACGTCGGGTCGGCCAGCTGTTGCAGATAACGGGAGATTTCGTTCTGCAGCGGCATGTTGAGGCTGGTATCGGCGGTCAGATCCATCCGGTCGAGGTCATAGAGCTGCACCCCGAGCTGGCGGCTCAGGCGAGTACGGGCAACCTGCAACCCCTTGTTATTGTTCACCCGAGTGATAGCAGGGGACTGCAGGAAATCACGAAACGTAATCTTGGCCTTGAGCGCCGCCTCCATCAGTGGCGGCGTGATCATTCCCTCCTGCACAAACAGGCGCAGGTAGCTGTCGGTCAGGGTAGCCAATGCCTCTCGCCCCTGAGCCAGATAGTAAGAGGGACGGCGGTGCGCAATCATCAACGAGACCACCTGACGCAGGGCAAGCCCCTGTTCGGCCAGCGGTGCGTTCTGGTTGCGGGCGGGGTCCAGCAGACGGTTCACGTCATCGACATTGGCACCAAACCAGACCCAGAGACCATCTCCCAGACCATGCACTTCACCATATCCCGGCGCAGCCGAGAGCGGTACCGAGTTGAGGTAGGCCCAGGCGACCAGTTTGCGCGCTTCGAGGGTTTCCGGCCCGAGACGATAAGCCCGCACGCTGGCAGAGGCCATCTGACGGATCTTCTCGGTCGGCGACAGGGTCAGACCATCCGGCGAGTGGCGATACTTCTCCACCTGGGTCGCCAGGGTACTGCCACCGGCAGATTGATCCTGCATATCGAGCGCCTTGCCCACTTGAGAGAGCGCGGCCTTGGCAAAACGGGGCCAGTCGACCGCCGGGTTGGCCAACGGCTCTTCGTTGCTCAGCAAGTCGCGGTTCTCGATAAACAGCAGCGACTGGATGACGAGCGGCGGAATGGAATCAAAATCCGGATAGTGATGGGTCGGATACTTGAATTGATAGAAGGGCTCGGCGCGGCAATCGTGCAACGTCAGGCCAGCCTGCACCTTCTCGGTATAGGGCACGAAGAAACCACGACTGGCGTAGTCATAGAGCGCGTCGGAGAAATGCACCTGCTTGCTGACTTCATAACCCCGCTGCAGCAGGCGCTCCTGCATCATCGGCAGTTGCACATAGCCGAGCCGCTTGTCGAACGGGCCATCCTCAGGGAAGGCGATCTGCTTGCTCTGGCCAGGCTCGACCTGATAGGTGAGCTTGGCAGCATAGCGGGAGATCTCCTGAGATTGCAGCTTCGAGGTTTTCATCTCATAGCCAACCAGAGCGATCACCGCCCCCAGGCACAATAAAAAGAGAAAACAGAACAGCCAACGCCACCAGGGACGGCGCTTGCGCTTTGGGTTCCCGTCCGAGGTCTGGACAGATGAATCTTGAGATGCCACTTGTGTCAAATCCGTCTGTTCTGATGCGCCCATATCAGCCCCACCATGGTTGCGCAATTTATTGTGTTTCACTCAAGCTTAGTCTTTTCAAGTCAATGGCTTGAAACTATTGACCGCTTTGTGGTGATGGTAACAGGGCAATTCTAAAAAGGGGAGCCGATTGTTGCAGGAGTGGCAGAGATCCGAGCTGATAACAAAACACCGGCCAGTGGCCGGTGTTTCTTAAGCGAAAGCGCAACGCTTATTTGTGAGAGCTCATGCCCTTCAGCTTGGTGCTCAGCTCTTTACGCTCTTTGGAGAGCTCGGCGTTCTTGATGATGTGGTCATCCACGCGCTCTTCATAGTCGGCACGCATGTTGGCGATGATCGCCTGTACATCATCAATGCTCATGCCCGGCTTGATGTAGTCGCTCAGGTTGTCGAGCAGCAGCACGCGCTTCTGGTTGTCACGGATCTTCTTCTCGTTATCCGCAATTTCACGCTTGAGTTTGTTCTGGCGACGGGACATACGCACATATTCCAGTACATCGCTGAAGGTGGACTTGTTTACTTGTTCCATATCGATACCACTGACTTAAGGTTGATAAAAACTGGCCAAGTTACACCTGGAACCCGGCAAACTCGGCACGGGACAGGCAAACTCAAGATGCCCTTACTCTACCGAGTTATAAGCGAGATACAACCCTAATCGCGCACCATGAACAGAGTTTGGCCAAAAGTAAACCAGTTAAAATGGCCAGTAATCCATCAGATAAGAGCTTGATATGGATACAAAATGGAGGAGATGACAGGGTTTTAGTTCTCTTCCTGCAGATAAATGCTAACACTGGCTGTTTAACACGCTAAAAATACAAAAACCCGGTCATGAGACTGGGCTTTGTGTTGGTTCCGGTGTGCAACCATCGGGGTCAGTAGGTAAAAACGCCCATAGCAAAAAGGCCTTCCCATCAGGGAAGGCCTTCAAATTAGTGGCGGAGCGGACGGGACTCGAACCCGCGACCCCCGGCGTGACAGGCC